>NZ_JABEVC010000154.1 GCF_013044125.1 Acidocella sp.
GCCCCGATCCCCGCCGCCGCCAGCGCCTCGGGCACCGCCCGGCACAACGCGGCAAACCATTCCGCCGGGTCCTGCTCAGACCATCCCGGCCGCGCCACCACGGTGGTCACCGGCGCGCTCGCCTCGCCCGCAACCTCCCCGGCCGCGTTGATGATCGAGACCTTGAGGCTGCTCGCCCCCAGATCGATGCCGCACAGAAATTTTGTCATAACGCCCCCTGACAGATTTCATA
The DNA here is from genome assembly GCF_013044125.1 of Acidocella sp. Lineage (GTDB taxonomy): Bacteria > Pseudomonadota > Alphaproteobacteria > Acetobacterales > Acetobacteraceae > Acidocella. Next base: position 233 of record NZ_JABEVC010000154.1, read on the forward strand.
AAACCCGAATTCCGCCAGCCGCGGCTGCATGACATCCATATCCGCCAACGGCGCGGTAAACCACGCCGCCCCCGCGCGCGCCGCCGCTGGGGTGGAAATTCCCCCCGTCACCGCCAGCGTGCGCCTTGCCACCGGCAGCGCCGGATCAAACCACGTCACCCCCGGATAAAGCGCCTCGAACTCCGGGTGCAGAAACGTGTAATGCGTGCAGCCCAGCGCCACCGCATCCATCCGCCCGGCCCCCGGCTGGCTGAACAGCGGCGCCACCGCACTGGCCACATCCACCGCCTGGCCGCGGAATTTCCGCTCCGCCAGCGCCGCCAGCGTGGGCGCGCCGAGGCTGTGAATTTCACAATCGGGCGCGAATGTTTCAATCAACTCGCGCAAATACGCCCGGCGCACCGTCGCGGCGGTCGCCAGAACGCCGATCACCCTGGTTTTGCTCGCCGCCGCCGCCGGCTTGATCGGCGGCACGCAGCCGATGAAGGGCAGCGCATACGCCGCCCGCAACGCCCCCAGCGCGATGGTGCTAGCGGTGTTGCACGCCACCACCACCGCATCTGGTTTCAAAAACTCTATGGCCCTGCCAATAAGCCCCACGATATGCGCCAGCAGCGCCGCATCTGGTTTTTCACCATAGGGGAAAAACCCGTTATCGGCGAGGTAGCTGATCCGCGCGCGCGGCTGCAACCGGCGGATCTCGCGCACCACCCCCAGCCCGCCAATCCCTGAATCAAAAACAAGCAGATGCATGGCGCCGCCTCAAAACTCCTCGCTGGCGAATTCCACGTCGCGGTGCACATGCACTGACATCAACACGCCAAACCCCAGCATCACCGCCGTCAGTGCCGAGCCGCCATAGGAGATCAGCGGCAGCGGCACGCCCCCCACGGGGATCAGCCCCATCACCATCGAGAGATTGACAAAGCAGTACAGGAAAAAATTCGCCGCCACCCCCAGCGCCACCAGCCGCCCATACACATGCCCGCATGAAATCGCGGTATAAAGCGCCATGGCGATAATGGAGAACAGCAGCACCAGCACCGCCATGCTGCCCAGAAAACCAAACTCCTCGGCGATGATGGTGAACACGAAATCGGTCTGTTTCTCGGGCAGGAAATTAAGCTGGTTCTGCGTGCCGTGCAGATACCCCTGGCCGGTCAACCCGCCCGAACCCAGCGCGATCTTCGACTGGATGATGTTATACCCGGCCCCCAGCGGGTCCGAGCCCGGATTTAGGAAGGTGGTGATGCGCGCGCGCTGGTAGTCATGCAGGTGATGGTAAAGCAGGGGGGCCGCCACCAGCATCACCCCCAGCAAAATCGCGAACTTCCACCAGCGCACCCCCGCCCCCAGCATCACCGTGGCGCCGATCATCGCGGTGATCACGGCCGTGCCCAGGTTCGGCTCCTTCAATATCAGCCCTACAGGCAGCAAAATCGCCGCCACCGCCGGCAGCAGGAACAAGGCCTCGTTCAGCCGCTCCTGCGTGGCGCGGCGGAAATACGCGGCCAGCCCCAGGGTGAGAAACAGCTTCATCAGCTCGCTCGGCTGAATTTCCATGCCCCCCACGGTCATCCACCGCTTCGCGCCCAGCCCGGTATGACCGAACTTCATCACCACCAGCAGCAGCAGCACCCCCAGCGCGTAGGCGGGCCAGGAAATTTTGGCGATCTGGCGGATATCCACCATCGCGATCCCCAGCATCAGCACCAGCGCGCCGATGAAGCGGAACAGCTGGCTGTCGGCATAGGGCCGGGGCGCGCCCCCGGCGGCGGAATACAGCGCCGTATACCCCACCCCCGCCAGCAGGCAGACACACAGCACGAACAGCCAGTTGACACGCAGGAGCTTGCGCATCAGGCCGAAGGAACGGTCGCGAAACGGCCGTTGCGGCGCCAGCCTTTCGGAATCCATCATCATGCGCCGCCGCCGCCCAGCGGCACATCCCGCCCGGCTGGATCATGGGTCAGCGCATGGGTCATCAACGTATGGGCGATCGGCGCCGCCGCCACCCCGCCGTAATTGCCATGTTCGATCACCACGGCCACCGCATAGCGCGGATTGTCATACGGCGCGAAGGCGACAAAGAGCGCATTCGGCCGCGCCGCCCAGGCCATGGTGAGGTCATTAAACCCCTGCCGCTTCTCGGCCGCGGTGTTGTCGTGCACCTGGGCGGTGCCGGTCTTGCCCGCCATCTGCACATCCGGCAGATCAAGCCGGTCGGCATAGGCCGTGCCCGCCGGGGTATTCACCACCTCGAACAACCCCTGGCGGACAACCGCCAGATGCGCCGGGTCAACATCGAGCACCGGCCAGTCGCCCGGGGTGGAGCCAATCTGCAAAGTCCCGGCAATCCGCCGCGTGATATGCGGGCCAACCGCGCTGCCAGTCGCCACCCGCGCGATCATCGTCGCCAGTGCCAGCGGCGTGAGCTGGGTGTAACCCTGGCCGATCCCCTGCACCACGGTGCTGCCCTCCACCCAGTGAATCCCATGCTGGCGCGCCCAGTCCAGCGTCGGCACCAGCCCCGTCTCGGCATCGGGCAGATCCACGCCCAGATCGGTGCCCAGCCCCATCAGCGTGGCCATCTCCGCGATCCGGTCGATCCCCACCCCCAGCGCCACCTGATAGAAAAACACGTCACAGCTCACCTGCAACGCCGTGGTCACGGTGATGGAGCCATGGGCCGTATGGTTGTCGCACCAGAACACATGGTCACCCAGCTTGAAAAAACCCGGGCAGGTCAAAATCGTCTCCGCCGTGAGGGTGCCTGCCTTCATCGCCGCCAGCGCCACGGTGGGCTTGAAGGTGGAGCCGGGCGCAAACAAACCCGAGACCGCCTTGTTCTGCAACGGGTGGCCCGGATCGGCCATCCAGGCATTCCAGGTCGCCTGCGGCACCCCCTTGTCAAACAGCGACGGATCAAACGAGGGACTGCTCGCCATCGCCAGAATCTCGCCGGTGCTGGCGTCAAGCATCACCACCGCCCCGGTCTGGTCTTTCAGCCCCTGCACCGCCAGCGCCTGCAACCCGGCATCCAGCGCCAGCGTCACCTCCTGCCCCGGCGTGCCCGGGTCATGCGCCACCTGGCGCACCACCTGGCCATGCACGTTGGTCTCCATCTGCACGAATCCAGGCACACCGCGCAGCACCGCGTCCTGCGCCGCTTCCACCCCGGTGCGGCCAATGCGCATGCCCGGCAGGCTGAGCACCGGGTCCGCCGCCGCCTCGCGCTGGTTGGGCCGGGCCACATAGCCAACCGCATGCGCAAGCCCCGGGCCGAACGGGTAGGAGCGGCTGGCCCCCACCTCCACCACAACGCCGGGCAGGTCCGGCGTGTTCACCTCCAGCGCCGCCATGTCCGGCCAGTCCAGATAATCCTTCAGCAGCACCGGAATATAGCCGGGCCGGTGCGCCAGCTCAGCGGCGATGCGCGCCTTCTCGTCATCGGGCAAGGGCACCAGCCGGTAGAAATTATCCAGCACCGCTTGCGGGTCGGGCGCCAGCGCCTGCATGAAAAGGGCGCGCCAGTGCTGCTGGTTGCCCGCCAGCACGGTGCCGAAGCGGTCTGTGATCAGCCCGCGCAGCGGTGCTTCCAGCCGCTCGGAGATCGAGTTCTGCTCGGCCAGCAACGCGTATTTGCCATGCTTGGCGACCTGCAGATTATACAGCCGCCCCGCGATGGCGCCAAAGATGCCAAATTGCGCGGTGCCGATGAGCAGCGCGCGGCGGGTAAAGGCGGCGCGGTCCTTGGCATCACGCTTCATGGCGCACGCCCCCCGCCGGCAGGCGCAAACCCGGCATCAGGCCAATTCAGCCGCTGCGGGGCCGCGATGCACACGAATGAACAGCGCCGCCAGCGCCGGGTAGAGCAACACCGAGAAGCCGGTTTGCGTCAGCACCGGGCGCAGCGGCAGCATGCCCTGCCCGAGCAGCGATTGCGCGCCCCACGCCAGCACGAACGCCCCGGCGGCCAAGCCGGAAAAAACCGGCCAGGTGAATAAAAACCCCCGTTGCACCAGACGGCGGCGCAGCGCCAGCACCAAGCCGTGCAGCAGCAGCAGCAGCACCGCCCACAGCCCGACCGGCGAGAAGCCCAGCAGGTCCAGCAGCACCCCGCCCGCCATCACCGCCGGGGCGGGCAACGCGGACGGCCGGTACAGCGACCAGAAAAACACACAGGCCAACGCATAAACCGGGCGCAGCTGCGCCTGTCCGGGCAGGCCGAAATTCAGGCCCAGCACCACCAGCCCCGCCACCAGCGTACCGAAGGGAACAGCATAACGCGCCGCCGCATCCAACCGGCGCCACAAGCCTTGCCGCCGCATGCGCTATTTTTTCCGGTGATGGACGATGGCGGCGGGCTTGGCCTTGGTGTGCGGGATCGGCGTCAGCACCGGCAGATTATCCGGGTAGCTGAACAACCGCAGCAGGCGCAGCGAGTCCAAATCCGCCAGCGGCAGCACCACAGGCTGGTTCTGCGCATCGTAATGCACCACGCCAACCGGCAGGCCGGGCGGAAACGCGCCGCCAACCGCGCTGGTCAGCACCATCGCGCCTTCTGCGGGCGGCTGGCCCGGCGCCCAGTAGAGCAATGCCGGGGTGGGGCCGTTGGTTCCGGCCATCAGCGCAGGCGCGCCGCTGGCGCCCAGCGCCACTGGAATCCGGCTGTTGATATCGGTGATGAGCAGCACCCGCGCCGAGCGGCTTCCCGCCTCGACCACGCGCCCCGCAACGCCGCGCCCGTCCATCGCCACGGCGCCCATCAGCGGCACGGAGCTGCCGCCGGGCGGCAACACCACCAGCACCGAACGGTCATAAACCCCGCCCAGATCCGCCACCACATCGCCGGTGGAAAACGCCGGCGCGGCGGGCGGCGTGTAGTTCAGCGTGGCCTTCAGCGCGTTGTTCTGCGCCTCCAGCGCCATCGCCACCGCCTGCCATTGCAGCAGCTTGGCGTTTTCCGCGCGCAATTGCGCGTTCTCGGCGCTCAATGAAAACAAATGCCCGATCGCCCCGGTGCCGCTCTCCGCTGCCTCAATCGGCCCCGCGAACACGCCGTATACCGGCGCCAGCACATCATCGAGCCCGGTGCGCAGCGCCCCGGACATTCCCTGGTCAGCGCGGCCGATCAGCACGATGCCAAACGACAGCATCAGCATCACCGGAAACGTGAGCCGCGATACAGCCTGCCGGAACGGGACCGATAATCTGATCACCGGGGGTGCTCTCCACAACAAAAATACAAATCGCTGAAACGAGCGCAGGCATTACAGCCAATTTACGCAAGCGGACAGGTCCAGCCGCGCCGATTCCGCCCGCCTAAGTAAGATTTAATAATGCGCTGCCGGAATCACGCGCCGGACGGGCGCCAAAAATCGCCGAGCCGACGCGCACATGCGTGGCCCCGGCGGCAATCGCGATTTCGAAATCGCCTGACATGCCCATCGAGCGCACCGCCAGCCCGTGCACATCCGCCATCGCCGCCAGGCGCCTGAAATAGGGCAGCGGGTCCACCCCCTCGGGCGGAATGCACATCAACCCCTTCAGCGCCGCGCCAAAACGCGCCCGGCTGGCCTTTATGAACCCATCCGCCGCCGCCAGGGGCACGCCGGCCTTCTGCGGCTCGTCACCTATATTCACCTGCACCAGCAGCTCCGGCAGCCGCCCGGCAGCCGCAGCCGCTTTCTCGATGGCATCGCTCAGGCGCGCGCGGTCCAGGCTGTCGATCGCATCGGCGATGCGCACCGCCTGCGCCGCCTTGTTGGTCTGCAATGCGCCGATCAGATGCAGCTTTGCCCCGGGGATGGGAAATTTTGCCTCCGCCTCCTGCACCTTGTTCTCGCCGAACACCGCCTGCCCCGCCGCCAGCGCGGCCAGCACCGCCGCGCGCGGGTGGGTCTTGCTCACCGCGATCAGCGTCACATCCGCGGGGGCGCGCCCAGCGGCGCGCGCGGCCGCGGCGATACGGGCATGAATATTTTCCAGATTCGCCGCGATCATCGTAAGGTCAGCCATGGATATACGGTTAATCGCCTGGGGCCGGAGGGTAAAGCGGGGCGGCGCGCCGCCGCCGCTTTGGCTCTTCTCAGACCCCGCGCGAACGCCGGACCTGCTGGCGGTGGTGCGCGCCTTACCACCCAGGCTCTGCGGCGTGGTGTTCCGGCATGATGCCGCGCCGGAGCGCGCCGCGCTGGGTGTGCAACTCGCCGCGCTATGCCGCGCGCGGCACATTGCCTTGGTGGTCGCGGGGGACGCGCGGCTGGCGGCCCGCCTGAAAGCCGGGGTGCATCTGCGCGGCGGCCGGCGCGCCGGGGTGCTGGCGCTGCCGCGCCACGCGCCCATTACCGCCTCGGCCCATAACCTGGCACAACTGCGCCAGGCCCGGCTGGCAGGCGCGCGCATCGCCTTCATCTCCCCGGTTTTCCCCACCGCCAGCCATCCCGGCGCCCCGGCGCTGGGCGGCCTGGGCTTTCGCAATCTGGCACGCCGGGCCGGGCGGACAAAACCCTTCGCCCTGGGAGGAATTAACGGCGGAAGCATCCGCCAACTGGGCAAATTCTGCACCGGAGCCGGGGCAATCGAGGCTTTGGCCGCCGCCGCCACACGGCGATAATGTGACGCTTATTGCCTATCGAATAAGTATTCATACGCTTGCGAAACTGTAATGATCGACAAAATGTTACGGTTTTTCCAAGTGCTTTAAAATTCAAATTTCACACTATTGTCATATACATGTGCTGTTTTCGCCACAGGTGTTACAAAACTCCCCCGCTTCACAATTACGAGATTGCCTCGGCGCCGGTATGCGGCTTTTAAGGGCGCATCCGAGCGGTCGGCCCCCGCGGCTGGCCGTTCAGAATGGGGTTTTTTAACCCGCCGCTAATTTTTCCCGCCGGGTCTCCGGCTTAAAAGAGAAGGATTTTTTCATGCGCAAACTGCTCCTGGCCTCTGCGGCCTCGATGGGCGCTCTGCTCGCCGCCACCTCCGGCGCCATGGCCCAGCCGGCCAAGCCGGTCGCCCCCGGCACCGTCGCCGTGCACCTGAACGGCTATCTGCAGTTCGCCATCGGCGACGTTGGCGGCAACGGCATGACCGGCGGCAGCGGCGCCACCGCTTATAAGCTGAGCCCGGTCGGCACCATTGGCGATGTCCGCCTGTACCCCGGCATTGACGGCATGACCGACAACGGCATTGCCTACGGCGCCCAGGTTGAGCTGCGCACCACCACCTCCAACGCCACCGGCAAGGGCGTGAACAACGCCTCCACCAACACCACCGCCGGTGTGAACAGCATCTATGTCCGCCGCGCCTATGGCTATATCGGCACGACCGAGTTCGGCTATGTCCGCTTCGGCCAGACCGACGGCGCCTTCACCCTGCTGCAGCGCGGCGTGATCGAGGCGTTCGGCGACGGCGCGCAGTGGACCGCTGAAGGCGCTCCCGTCAACCTGCTGCCGAGCGGCGCTCCCGGCCAGTTCATCTATGCCGACCAGGGCGCGCTCTACACCACTGACAAGCTGGTCTACATCTCACCGGCCCTGGCCGAGCCGATGCTGGACGGCAAGTTCAGCGCCGTGATCAGCTTTGAGCCGAACTCCAACGGCATCAAGGAAGGCTACGCCAACCTGGGCAGCATCTACGGCGCGCAGGCTTCCTCCATCGCCGGTGGCAGCGCCACCCGCCGCCGCAACACGTTTGACGGCATGGTCAACTACGGTGTGAACCTCGGCGGCTTCGCCACCCAGGTCTCCGGCGGCTACCTGGCCTCTTCGCCGCTCGGCAACATCGGCGCCGCACAGGCTTACAGCAGCATGGGCGTGTTCCAGGCCGGCGCGCAGACCACCTATGGCGGGCTGACCGTTGGCGCCAACCTCAAGAGCGGCTCGGTTGAAGACGGCTACGCCTTCAAGCCCCGCGGCGCCCGCAACGCGCTGGCCTACACCGTGGGCGCCGTCTACGCTGTCGGCCCCTACTCGGTCGGCGCGTCCTACTTCAACTCGCAAACCTCCGGCGGCTGGTCGGCCACCAACGGCGATGCCCGCACGCTGAGCGAATACGGCTTCGCCACCGGCGCGAACTACGCGGTCGCCAAGCCGGTCTCGCTGTTCGTGGAATACATGTACGGCCACAAGCACCAGCCGGCTGCGGCCACCAAGGGCAACGGCCAGGCGCAGGTCGTCGCGGCGGGCGCCACCATCAAGTGGTAACAGCCTGGAGCGCGATCGTTTGAGGGTCGCTCAACTGAGCGGGCCGAAAGCGTGAATCGCCCTCCGGAAAATAGCTGGAGCCTGATCGTGCTTAAACCAGTCAGGCTCTAGCCAATACGGCACGGCAAGCAGAGGGGTGGCGGGCAACCGCCACCCCTTTTTTGCCCCGCATGCCGCGCGCCCTTGGCGGATGCGCGCATGACGGCTAAACAGCATGCAGTTTTACGCCTTGGAGAGCTGATTTGCGAATTCTACGAAAATTTGCCGTCCCCGCCACCGTGGCCGTCAGCCTGCTCACGCTGGCCGGTTGCAGCGGCGTGAAAACCTCGGCGGCGGACATCAACAGCCCGCTCGTCCCCCAGGGCAGCAGCCCCGCCCAAGTGGCGGACAGTTCCTCCGGAACGCTCTTCACCTTCGGCCGGGGCTCCAGCGGCGGCGGCACCGCCCAGGCCACGCAAATCCAGGTCAACGCCTATCTCTGGCGCGCGACACTCAGCACGCTGGCATTCATGCCGCTGGTCTCGGCGGACCCGTTCGGCGGCGTTGTCATCACCGATTGGTACACCCCCCCCGCCACGCCTGATGAGCGCTTCAAGGTGAACGCCTATATTCTCGGGCGCGAGCTCACCGCCAACGCCATCCAGGTGAGCGTGTTCCACCAGACCGAGCAGAACGGCCAGTGGGTTGATACCCCGGCCGACCCGGCGACCGCCAGCGGGCTTGAAGACCGCATCCTGGCCAATGCCGCCAACCTGCAGGCGGCGGCCCAGCACACCAACTGACACCGCGCCAAAAATAAGGCCAGGCGGGCTTTGCCCCCTGGCCGTTTTTTTTAAGAGCGCTTCCCGCTCTACCCCACGGTGACGACAATCACATGCCCCGCGTCGGCTTCGGCCAGCGCGGTGTGCAACGCGGCGATGCCCGCCAGCATCATCTCGCCCGCGTCCTCGTCCTCTTCCTCGGTGAAGTCATGATAGGCGTCGCCCAACTCTTCCTCATCGAAATTATCCGGGTTCAGCGCCTCCAGATATTTATCCTGGTCCTCGGCGGTCATGATGAACACCAGCGTCTCCGTGGCTTCGGCGATATCGGCCACCACCTCGTTCTCGCTGGCTTCCAGCTCGATGTCATAATCATCGGAGAGAATGGGCAGCAGCACCGGGAATACCGCGCCATCGTAATCGAAATCCGCCACCGTGGTGCCGTTGGCGGCGAGAAACGCCTGCAGCGCGTGCGGGTCATCATCCTGCGCGGCCGCCACCAGCTCGCCCAGATCCGCGCGCGGCAAACGAGTGAAAACAGCAGTGGCCGCCATGTTTATCTCCCAATAATAATGGCGGTGAGCTTACCAGCCCGCCTGCCCGGTAGACAAGCTCATCCCACGCGGGCCAGCGCCTGGGTCAGATCATCAATGAGGTCGGCCGGATCTTCCAGTCCCACCGAGAGGCGGATGGTGCCATCGCTGATGCCCAGGCGCGCGCGCTCCTGCGGGCCGATGCGCATGTGGGTGGTGGTGGCCGGATGGGTCGCGAGGGATTTCGTGTCGCCCAGGTTGTTGGAAATGGTGATGATTTTAAATGCGTTCATCAACGCGAAGGCCGCCGCCTTACCGCCCTTCAGCTCGAAGGTGACCATGGTGCCGCCGCCGCTCAGCTGGCTCATGGCGAGTTCGCGTTGCGGGTGCGAGGCCAGCGTGGGGTAGAGCGCGCGCGAGACCTTGGGGCTCTGCTCCAGAAACACCGCAATGGCCTCCGCCGAGGCTGACTGCGCCTTCACCCGCAGGGCCATGGTCTCCAGCCCCTTGAGGATGACCCATGCATTGAAGGGCGAGAGCGCCGGGCCGGTGTTGCGGAAAAACGGCTGGAAAACCTCCTCCATCCATTGCTTCGCCCCCAGCACGGCGCCGCCGAGCACGCGGCCCTGGCCGTCCATATGCTTGGTGGCGGAATACACCACCACATCGGCGCCAAATTCCAGCGGGCGTTGCAGCAGCGGGGTGGCGAACACGTTATCCACCACCACGAGGGCGCCGGCGGCATGCGCCAGATCGCACACCGCGCGCAGATCCACCATGTCGAGCATCGGGTTGGAGGGCGTCTCCAGCAGCACCATGGCCGCCGGTTCGGCCAGCGCCTTGGCCCAGGCAGCGAGGTCCGCACCGTCCACAAACTCGGTCGCGATGCCGTATTGCGGCAGCAGGGTGCTCACGATCCAGTGGCAGGAGCCAAACAGCGCGCGGGCCGCCACCACGCGGTCCCCCGTCTTCAGCCCGGCCAGCATGGCCGAGGAAACCGCGGCCATGCCCGTCGCCGTGCAGCGGCAGACCTCCGCCCCCTCGATGGCCGCGAGCTTCTGCTCCAGCATGCTCACCGTCGGGTTGGCGAAACGCGAATACTGGTAGTGCTGGATCTGGTTGGCGAACACCGCCTCGGCCATGTCCGCGCTCTCATAGGCGAAACCCGAGGTCAGGAAGAGCGCCTCGGCGTTTTCGTCCAAATTCGTGCGGATACGCCCGGCGTGGATCAGCTTCGTCGCCAGCCGCTGGTTATCGGTATCGCTCATCTCAAATCCCCTCGCTTCACAAACATGTCTGGCCGTCACATGTCCAGCCGCGGGGGGAAGTGGCGCATAGCAGCGCCACAGCCTCTTTAGCGCGTTTATTTAATGGCATCCGGGGGATGCCGCCTCGCCGCAATCCGGCCGGACAAATCACGAGGCAGCCTCCCGCCTAGACCTGCCCGGCGGGCCGGTCAACCAGTGTCCCGCTTGCGCAGTCCGGCGGGGCAGATTATGTGTGCGCTCATGAGCGGGTATGATGTAATGGTAGCCTGTTAGCTTCCCAAGCTTGATGCGCGGGTTCGATTCCCGCTACCCGCTCCAGTTTCCCTGAACACCTGCCGCGCTTGCCGCAAAAAAAAGACCCGCGGCCTATGGGCCTGCGGGTCAAGTCAACAGGGAGGCTTCACGTCTGGGAGACGTTGGGACCAAGGTCCCAATCCAACCCTCGCGGGCTGAACGTGTCCGGCTCGCACCGAACAATGTTGTATATAGGCCACAATCGAAAAATATTTAAGTGTTAAATTCGTAATGTCGGCCTTTTCGCAACCGCTGGCCGCGCGCCTGCCACGCGCTTCATGCATAATAGCGCGCCACTTTGCCTAAAAACCAGCCTTATCCGCCGGTTCCAGGGTACGATGGCTGAGATGCCATCGCACTCTGGCGGTTCCCGGACGGCCCGTTCAGGGCTTGTGCGCGCCGCGCTCGGAGATGCTGTTAATCAGAAAATCACGGAAAACCGAGACCCGCTTGCTGTTGCGCAGCTCTTCGGGATACACAAAATACATCTCATTGGCCGGCTTCTTCAGCTCCGGCAGCACGTTCACCAGCCCGGTTGGGTCCTGCACCAGATAATCCGGCACCGCGCCGATGCCCATGCCGTTGCGGATGCAAACCAGCATCGCCTGCAGGGAGTTCACCTCCAGCACGCCCCGGCGCGGCGTGCCGTCCTTGCGGCCCACCTCGGCCAGCCAGTTCACATCAGGCACCGGCGGCTTGCGGTCCCCAAAGAGGATCAGCTTGTGATGGTCGAGATCCTCCACGATCTGGGGCGTGCCGTTGGCCTTCAGATATTCCGCCGAGGCCCATATCTGGCTGCGGATTTCGCCCAGATGGCGCTGCACCAGGTCGGGCTGGCGCGGCGGATGCATGCGGATGGCCACATCGGCCTCGCGCATCGCCAGGTCCAGATCGGTGTCATCGAGCAGCAGCGTCACGGTCACATCCGGGTGCGCGGCCAGAAAGGTCTTCAGCCGCGGCGCCAGCCAGGTCACGCCAAAGCTGTGCGTGGTGGTCACCTTCAGCCGCCCGGCCGGTTTTTCCTTGCTTTCGGCCAGCAGCGCCTCGGTCATCGCCAGCTTGGCGAACACCTCGCGCACGGTGCGGTTCAGCGCCTCGCCCTGCTCGGTGAGGATCAGCCCGCGCGCATGGCGATGGAACAGCGGCACCGAGAGCGCCTCCTCCAGCGCCGAAATCTGGCGCGATACCGCCGACTGGCTAAGGTTAAGCGTATCACCCGCATGGGTGAAGCTGCCCGCCTCCGCCACCGCGTGGAATACGCGCAGCTTGTCCCAATCCATTTTTTGCCCCGTCATTTATGCTGCCTCACTTGCCTGCTGGGGTAACTGCGCCAGATATTTCTCCGCCTCCAGCGCTGCCATGCAGCCGGTCCCGGCGGCTGTCACCGCCTGGCGGAAAATTTTATCCTGCACGTCGCCCGCCGCGAAAACGCCGGGCACCGAGGTCTCGGTGCTGCCGGGTTTCGTTATGATGAAACCCTCCGCGTCAGTGTTCACCTGCCCGCCGAAAACGCCGGTGGCGGGGGAGTGGCCGATGGCGATGAACACGCCATCCACGCTGATCTCCTGCGCGGCCCCGGTCTTCACATTACGCAGCCGCGCCCCGGTAACAACCGCCGGGCTGCCGCCGCCCAGAATCTCATCCACCGCATGGTCCCAGATCACGGTAATCTTCGGGTTGGCGAACAGCCGGTCCTGCAAAATTTTCTCGGCACGGAAACTGTCGCGCCGGTGCACCAGGGTCACGTGGCTGGCGTGGTGGGTGAGGTAGAGCGCCTCCTCAACCGCCGTGTTGCCGCCGCCGACCACGGCGACCTTTTTGCCCCGGTAGAAAAACCCGTCACAGGTGGCGCAGGCGGAAACCCCGGCGCCCTGGTAGATCTTCTCCGAATCCAGCCCCAGCCAGCGCGCCTGCGCCCCGGTCGCGATCACCACGGCATCCGCCACGAATTCCACCCCGGCATCCGACCATGCGCGATAAGGCCGGGCGGAGAAATCCACCTTGGTGATGATATCGTAGATCACCTCGGTGCCGACATGCACGGCCTGCTTTTCCATCTGCTCCATCAGCCAGGGGCCCTGAATGGTCTCGGCAAACCCGGGGTAATTCTCCACATCCGTGGTGATCGTGAGCTGCCCGCCCGGCTGCAACCCGGCCACCATCACCGGCGCCAGATTGGCGCGCGCCGCATAAATTGCCGCCGTGTAACCAGCCGGCCCGGCGCCGATGATCAGTATGCGGGTTTTCCTCACCTCAGCCATTCTCGTTTATCATCCACTCAATTAATTAAGAATCAGGAATGCAGCATATCTGTTGACATCGCGCCGATACAAGCGCGCGTTTATGATACGGGGCGCGGAAGTTGGCAATTTCCACCCATGGTCAAATGAATTTGTGTAATTATATTGCGCGGAACCATCTGCCAGTGTTTTAGGACCAGCCATGCCAACTGACCCCGACCCGATCCAGCTCGACGAAATCGACCGCAAGATCATCGCCGAACTGCAGGAGGACGGCCGCATGACCAATGTGGAGCTGGCCAGGCGGGCCGGAATTTCGCCCCCGCCCTGCCTGCGCCGCGTGCGCCGGCTGGAGGAGGCCGGCTTCATTCAGGGCTACCACGCCCGCACGGACGGCCAAAAACTCGGCTGGCAGATCGCCTTCTTCGTCATCGTCGGGCTGGAGAGCCAGAAACAGGCGGTGCTGGATGGTTTCGAGGCCCTGGTCGCCACCTGGCCCGAGGTGCGCGAATGCCACATGATCCGCGGCGGCGGCGATTTCCTGCTCAAGCTGGTCGCGCGCGACGCCGCGCACGAGAACCAGCTCACCGCCCGGCTCACCGGCGCCGCGCATGTCGCCCGGGTGCAAACCCTGCAAACAATACGCACCAGCCGGGACCTCGCCGGCGTGCCGATGGATCGTTCAAATGCTTGATTTCCTGATTCTGCTGGCCGCCGTCATCGTCGACCTGCTGTGCCGCTACGTTCCGGCCCATCTGCCCTACCTGTTCCCCTTCGTCTTCAACGCGCCGGTGTTCCTCGGCTGCTGGTTCATGCTGCTGTGGTACCTGCGCGGCATGGCCCGCGTCGCGCCGGAGCAAAAACCCGGCCGCCTGCGCCAATGGTTCTTCCTGCTCGGCCTGGGCAGCATCTATTTCGTGCTGCAAACGCATTTTGAATACATCTCCCAGCACATGTTCTTCCTCAACCGCATCCAGGCGGTCACTATCGGCATGGTGGCGCCCTTTGGCATCGCCATCGGCTGGATGCCCGAGGTTCTGCGCCTTGGCGTCCCGCCCTGGGTGCTGCGCGCCTGCCAGAGCCGGGTTGTGCACAGGCTCAGCCGCGTACTGGCCCACCCGCTGCCCGCCATGGCGATCTTTCTCATCACCACCGATGTCTGGCTGATCCCCGCGGTGCATTTCGCGGCCATGATCAACCCGTTCCTCTATGCGGTGATGAACATCTCCTGCCTGCTCGGCGGCCTGCTGTTCTGGCTCGTGGTGCTGGACCCGCGGCCAAAACCCGCCGCGCGTTTCTCCTACCTCACCCGCGCCGCAGCCGGCTTCCTGGTGATGTTCCCGCAGATCGCCGTCAGCTCCTACATCGCGCTGAGCACTGATAATCTGTACTCTTTTTACACACTTTGCGGCCGGCTCTTTCCCTCCATTTCCCCGCTTTATGATCAAATGCTCGGCGGGCTGATCCAGTGGATACCGCCCGGCATGCTCAACACCGCCGCCCTGCTCATCAGCCTCAACGCGCTGCGCCTCTCCGACATCAAAGCCGAAGAATCCTTTGTTCCGCCTCCTGGCGCGAAGATTTACGAAGCCAAGTGGACCGGACAGAAAAAATAGCCGGCTTTTGTTGCGTTGCAGCACGGTTTTTTGTTGCGCTGCACCATGCGTTTTGCCACCCGCGCGATATCGGCGCAGCCCAGCTTTGAAATTTTGGACCAAGTTTCCGCGGTGATTTGATCTATGACAATCCCTCCCCGAGCGTGAGCGGCTAAAGCCCGTTCACATCAAAAATTATGAGGAGCGGACATGGGCCTGACCGGAAACACACGTATCCTGAACAATCATCTGCGCACGAAAGTGATGAGCGCGGAGGCGGCGGCGGAGATGATCGCCTCCGGCAGCACGGTGGGCATGAGCGGCTTCACCGGTTCGGGCTACCCCAAGGCCGTGCCCATGGCGCTGGCGGCGCGCATGGAGGCTGAGCGCGCGGCAGGCAACAAATTCCGCCTGCGGGTGTGGACCGGCGCCTCCACCGGCCCGGAGCTTGACGGCGCCCTGGCCAAGGCTGACGGCATCGAATTCCGCCTGCCCTATAACTCCGACCCCATCGCGCGCGAGAAGATCAACCGTGGCGAGATGGAATATTTCGACATGCATTTAAGCCAGGTCGCCCCGATGGCCTGGCAAGGGTTTTTAGGCCCGCTGGACACCGCCATCGTCGAGGTCACCGGCATCACCGCCGATGGCGCGCTGGTTCCCTCCTCCTCGGTCGGCAACAACAAAACCTGGCTGGACCGCGCGCAAAAAATCATCCTCGAGGTCAACCACTGGCAGAACCCGGCGCTCGAGGGCATGCACGATATTTATTACGGCACCGCGCTGCCGCCCCACCGCGTGCCCATCCCGCTGATCCGCCCTGATGACCGCATCGGCCAGACCACCTTCAACTGCGACCCGGACAAAGTCATCGCCATCGTCGAGACCGACGGGCCGGACCGCAACCTGCCCTTCGCCAAACCCGATGACGCGGCGCTGCGGATCGCGGGGCATCTGATCGAGTTTTTCCGCCATGAGGTTGCGCGCGGGCGCCTGCCCGCCTCGCTGCTGCCGCTGCAATCGGGCGTCGGCAATATCGCCAACGCCGTGCTCACCGGGCTGATGGACGCGCCCTTCGAGAACATGACCGCCTATACCGAGGTGATCCAGGACGGCATGCTCGACCTGCTCAACACCGGCAAATTGCGCATGGCCTCGGCAACCTCCTTCTCGCTCAGCCCCACCGCGGCAGAGGCCATGAACGCCAACATGAGCCAGTATCGCGGCAACATGATCCTGCGGCCGCAGGAAATCTCCAACCACCCGGAGCTGATCCGCCGGCTCGGCTGCCTGGCGATGAACGGGCTGATCGAGGCCGACATTTACGGCAACGTGAACTCCACCCATGTGATGGGCTCGCGCATCCAGAACGGCATCGGCGGCTCGGGCGATTTCGCGCGCAACGCCTATGTCTCCATCTTCATGACCCCCTCGACCGCCAAGGGCGGCAAAATCTCCGCCATCGTGCCGCAGGTTTCGCATGTCGACCATATCAACCAGGATGTGCAGATCATCGTGACCGAACAAGGCCTGGCCGACCTGCGCGGCCTCAGCCCCAAGCAGCGCGCCGAGGTCATCATCGCCAACTGCGCGCACCCTGACTACCAGCCCATGCTGCGCGACTATTACGCCCGCGCGCGCCAGGGCTCCTATGGCCAGCAGTCGCCCAGCCTGCCGGGTGAGGCGCTGTCATGGCATCAGCGCTTCATGCAAACCGGCTCGATGCGCCTGTAGGCCTGCGCCCAGCTACAAAAAAGGGGGCCGTGGCCCCCTTTTTCGTGTCCCGGCGCAAATGTTTTTCCGCCGTCAGGTCATATGGCCAAGAAACGCCAGCCCGGCCAATCCGGCCGCCAGCAGCAGCACCAGAGTCAGCACCAGCCGCAAATTGCTGATTTTAACCGGCGGCGGCGGTCGCTTTTCCGGCTCGTATTCAACCTCGTTGTTGCGCGCCGCATGCACCAGATCCGCGAAGGAATCCCCCTGGCCGGGCTGATGCAACGGCGCCACGCCGTCATCGCCGCCGCTGGTCAGGAACATCGGCAGCCCCAACGCCGGGTCGGTCTCACTCACCGGCACGCTCATCACCCCCGCCGCCGCCAATGGCGCATCGGCAAGCTGAGCATCAGCGAAATCGGCATCAGCCCGTTGTACGTCCGCATACGCGGCGGCCTGGGTTTCACCTGCCGTCTCCTGCGCCGCCGCAAAATCTGAAACCGCAGCCAAACCGGGGGAAAGCGGCTCGCTGCGCCAGCCGGTTCCGCACCGCGCGCATTGCAACTTGCGGCTGCGCCCCGCCAGCGCCGCATCGGGCACTTCGTACACAGCTGAACAATTCGGGCATAAAAGGCGCATGATCAGCTTTATGAATGGCATTTCTGGCGTGTTCGCGCAATAACAACTTGCATGACCTTCGGCCGCCAATCAATTCAATTGACACAAATTTTGGTCTATCTAAACGTTATCCACGCGCGGCAGTCTCAACGCCCGGGGGCTGATCCGGGCCGCGGCCGCGCCGCAAAAACCGGGTTAACCCCCTGGCGCAAAACAACTTTAAGGTACAATGATTAGATTTGACGACGTCTGGTTGAAATACCGCCATCAGGACCGTGGCCCGGGGGCTTTGGCGCGCGATGTGCTGCGCGGTGTCGATTTTAAAATCCCCGAGGGCGGTTTCCGCTGGCTCACCGGCCCTTCGGGCGCGGGAAAAACCACCCTGCTCAAGCTCATCTACCTGGCCGAACACCCGACCCAGGGCCGGATTGACATCATGGGCACCCATGCCGCCAGAATCTCCCGGCGCGACGCCGCGCTGCTGCGCCGGCGCATCGGCGTAGTCTACCAGGATTTCCGCCTCCTCGCGCATCTCTCCGCGTATGACAACGTGGCCCTGCCGATGCGCCTGGCACGCCGCGCCGAGCATCAGGTCCACGCCGATGTCACTGAAATCCTCCGCTGGGTCGGCCTCGCCAACCGGCTTGGCGCGCTGCCCGACGAACTCTCCGGCGGCGAGCAGCAGCGCGTCGCCATCGCGCGCGCCGTGGTCGGGCGGCCGAAACTGCTGGTCGCCGACGAACCCACCGGCAATCTGGACGATGAACAGGCCGGGCGGCTGATGACCCTGATCACCGCGCTCAACCGGCTTGGCACCACCGTCATCGTGGCCACGCACAACCACGCGCTGGTTTCCGCCTACCCCGCCCCCTTGCTGGAAATGGCCGAAGGCCGGCTCACCGCGCATGGCTAAACGCCATACCGACCCGCTGGGTCTGCACTCGGTGCTGGAGGACTGGATGCTGCCGGTCCTGGTCGCTGCCATGAGCTTCCTCGCCGCCCTGGCCGTGGCCGGGGCGCTGGCCAGCACCGTGCTCGCCGCGCAATGGCAGAACGACACCGCCGCCGCGCTCACCATCCAGGTGCCCCAGCCCGGCGCGCCGGACGCCACAGGCAACGCCACCCGCCTGGCCGCCGTGCAAGCCGCGCTGCAAACCATGCCGGGCGTCAGCAGCCCGCGCCTGCTGAGCGCTGATGCGCTGAACCGCCTGCTCGCCCCCTGGCTCGGCACGGATGCGGCGGCGCTCGGCCTGCCCCTCCCCGCTGTCATCACCGCCACCTGGAACGGCCCCGGCCCGGGCGATGCCATCGCCGCGGCGCTGAACAAACCAGCCCCCGGCACCCTGGCGCAAACCGGCGTGCAATGGGCCGCGCGCGTCACCGCGCTCACCGGCAGCCTGCAAACCTGCGCCGCCGCGGTGCTGGTTATCGTCGCCCTGGTCGGCGGCGCGCTGGTCGCGCTGGCCACCCGCGCGGGCCTCGCGCAACGGCGCGAGACCATCGAGATCATCCATGGCCTCGGCGCGCAGGATGGCGACATCGCCAGCCGCTTCGCCAGCCGCGCCACCGCCCTCGCCGTGACAGGCGCCGCCGCCGGGGCGCTGCTGGCGCTGCCCGTGCTGCTGTGGCTGGCCGCTCTGGCCGCGCCTTTCAGCGGGCCGCCCCAGCTTAGCGGCCTGCAACACGGGCTGGCCGGCCTGCCGCCCGCGCTGTGGACGGCGCTGCCCTGCCTGCCGCTGGCCGCCGCCGTGATCGGATGGAGCTCGGCGCAGCTCACCGTGCGGGGCTGGCTACGGAAACTGGTCTGATGCCCCGCGCCCGCCGTTTCCGCCGCCGCCGCTTCTCCGTGCTGCGCTTGTTCGCCAAGGGCTTCATCGTCCTCGGCGGCCTCTGGCTGGCCGGCTTTGTCATCTTCCTCGCCGTGGTCCTCACCGCCGCGCCGCCCAACCCCATGCCCCATGCCGGCGGCATCGTCGCGCTCACCGGCGGGGATGACCGCGTCAGCGCCGCCCTCGCCCTGCTGGCTGACCGCGACGCCCCGCTGCTGCTCATCTCCGGCGCCGGGCGCGGCACCTATCTGGGTGACTTCACCGCCGACGACGCCGCCGCCGCTACCCGCTATGCCAGCGCCATAACCCTCGGCCACATGGCCGGCACCACCCACGGCAACGCGCTAGAGACCACCAACTGGGTCCGCGCCCACGGCATCCACTCGCTCATCGTCGTCACCGCTGACTATCATATGCCCCGCGCCATGCAGGAAATGCGTCAGGCCCTGCCCGATATCACCCTCATCGCCGCCCCGGTGCGCCCGCCCGCCATGCGCAACCTCTTCAGCCTGCCCACATTGCGGTTGCTCGCCGGAGAATATAGCAAGTACCTCGTGGTGCGCTCAGGTCTCAGCCGGTTCGCCACCAGCCTCATAACCCAGGATTGATCAACCTGCGCTTCCTCCGCTCCCTCGCCTTCAACGCCGTCATGTTCGGCACCGGCACCGTGCTCAGCCTTTGGGGCATCCTGCTTTGGCGGCTGGGCTATTCGCGGCTTGACCGCGTGCCGATCCTCTGGGCCAAAATCTGCCTCGCCGGTCTGCGCCTGTTCTGCGGTGTCCGGCTGCGCATCGAGGGGCGCGAACACCTGCCGCCTCCCGGCGCCGCCATCGTCGCGGCACAGCACCAGTCCACGCTGGATGTCCTCATCTGGCTGAGCCTGCTGCACCACCCCTCCTTCGTGTTCAAGCGTGAGCTGGCCAAAATCCCGCTGTTCGGGGTGCTGCTGGAACCTACCGGCATGGTCCCGGTGGACCGCGGCGGCGCCGGCCACGCCCTGCGTAAAATGATGTCGGGCTGCGCCAAGGCCCTCGCCGCCGGCCGCCAGATCATCCTCTTCCCCGAGGGCACGCGCGTTCTCCCCGGCAAGCGCGCCCGCCTGCACCCCGGCATCGTCGCCCTGGCCAAGGCCAACAACCTGCCACTCATCCCCGCCGCCACTGATTCCGGCCTCTCCTGGGGCGCGAAAGCCTTCCGCATTTCACCCGGCACCGTCACCGTGAAGCTCTACCCGCCCATCGCGCCCAAAACCCCGCAGGATGAAATGCTCGCCCGCCTCGCCACCTGCTTTTATGACCCCGGCGTAGAGTAAACCGCCTCACGCCGGCAGTTCGATCACCACGCGCAGGCCGCCGCCTGGGCGGTCCAGCAGAAAAATATCCCCGCCATGCGCGCCGACGATATCGCGGGCAATGGCCAGGCCCAGGCCGGTGCCACCTGCCGAGGCCGTCTCGAACGGGCGGAACACGGCCTCACGCTGGCTGGCCGGAATCCCGGGGCCATCATCCTCAATCACAATCCGCAGCGTCCGCCCGCTCATCGCCGCGCCGAGCCACATCTGCCCGGCATGGCGGCGGGCATTGTCAATCAGGTTGGTCAGCACCCGGCGCATCGCCTCGGGGCGCAAGGTCGCGC
This sequence comes from Acidocella sp., assembly GCF_013044125.1. Classification (GTDB taxonomy): domain Bacteria; phylum Pseudomonadota; class Alphaproteobacteria; order Acetobacterales; family Acetobacteraceae; genus Acidocella. The sequence goes on from NZ_JABEVC010000154.1 coordinate 20,932, forward strand.
TCAACCCCTCGGGGGCATCGCAATCTATCCGTGCCCCCGCCCGCCGCGCGGCCGCCGCCACATCCTCCAGCAACCCCGTCACATCGGTGGGCACGGCCTGTTCGCTGCCCTCGCCGCGCGCAAAACTGAGATAAGTGGCAATCAGCTGCTCCATCTCCTCAATGTCGCCGGTCATCTCCGCCATCTCGCCCGCATCGGCTTCCGGCAGCATCGCCAAAGAGAGCCGCAGCCGGGTGAGCGGCGTGCGCAGATCATGCGACACCCCGGCCAGCATGGTGGTCCGCTGCGCCAGGAATCGCCGCAGGCGCTCCTGCATCCGGTTGAACGCCGCGGCCGCGCGGCGCACCTCCACCGCTCCCTCGGGCTTGATCGGCCCGGGGTCGCGCCCCATGCCGAAGGCCTCCGCCGCCACCGCGAGACGGGTGATCCCGCGCACCTGGGTGCGTAAAAACAGCGCCGAGATGCCAAACAGCAGCCCGGCGGTGCCGATCACCCAAATCAGGAACAAATAAAACGTGCCGATATAGAGCCGCTTGCGCGACACATCGATGCTCAGCACCCCGTCAGCCATCTGCACATTGATACGGATGAACCCCGGCGTGGTATTCCAGGCGACGTTGAACGGCCGGTGCAGATTCTGCGCCAGCCCGCGGGCAAGATCGTCATCAACCGGGCCCGGCGCATCCGGCGGCGGCAGGCGCCGCAGCACCTGGTTGCGCAGAAACACGGTGCTGAACTGAAAATACCGGTCGGTCTCCTGGATAATGAGCCCCCGGGTATCCGGCGCGCGGTCGATCTCATCGATCATGAACCCCACCTCGCCGGCGACCCCCCCGGCCAGGCGGCGGGAAAGCTCGTTGAGGTGATTGCCATAGAACAGCAGCAGCGCCACCGCCTGCAGCAGCACCAGCGGGATCAGCACGATCAGCAGCGAACGGCCAAAGAGGGTGCGCGGCAGAAACCTGCGCAGCACCCGGTCGGCCGAAAATCCGCCGGGGCGTAGTTTCATGGCCCTGGTTTCAGCGTATAGCCCTTGCCGCGCACGGTGTGCAGAAACCGCGGCTCGCGCGGGTCTGGCTCTATCTTGCGGCGCAGGCGCGTCACCTGCACGTCGATCGCGCGCTCGTTCACATCGTCCAGCCCCAGGGCCGCCGCCAGCGCCTCGCGCGAGAGGATCTCATGCGGGCGGGCCGCCAGCGCCATCAGCAGCGCAAGCTCGGCCCCGGTCAGCCGCACCCGGCTGTTGGGCCCCACCAGCTCGGCGCGCGATGCGTCAAACATCTTGCCGCCCAGCTGCAACGGCCCGGCGGGCAATGCCGGCGGCTGCGCCCGGCGCAGCATGGCACGGATGCGCGCCAGCAGCACCCGCGGGTCAAACGGCTTGCCCAGGTAGTCATCCGCCCCGGCCTCGAAACCCGCGATAATATCCTCCGGCGCATCGCGCGCGGTGAGCAGCAGTATCGGCATATCGGGGGCGCGCTCACCGCGCAGGCCGCCGGTCAGCTCCAGCCCGCTCTCGCCGGGCATCATCACATCCAGCACCATCAAATCAAAATCCATGAACCTCAGCTTGTCGCGCGCCTGCGCGGCGGACTCCGCCATCGTCACGCGGAACCCCTGCTCGGTGAGGTAACGGCTCAACAGCCCGCGCAACCGCGGTTCGTCATCAACGACAAGAATATGCGCCCCTTCGCTGCTCATCGCACCGGCCCTAACGCGCGCCCCGGCTGCGGTGGACGTCCAGGCTGTCAATATAGTCGCGCCCCTGCTTCAGGGTTAGCCCGCGCAACACCCGGCGGAATCCTTCCACCGCCGGCCCGCCCGCCTCCCGGTAGGCCGCGAGAAAACGGTCCCGCTGGCAGTCAAACAACCGCCGCTCCAGCGCCTGGCCCTTCTCGGTGAGGGTGAGCAGCCGCTGCCGCCGGTCCTGCGCGCCCGCCGTCTGCGCCACGTAGCCATCGCGGATCAACGGCCCCAGCACACGGGTCAGGCTCTGCTTGGTAATGCCCAGAAACGCCAACAGTTCCCCCACCGTCAGCCCCGGCTTACGGCCGATCCAGTGCAGCGTGCGATGATGCGCCCGCCCCAGCCCAAACTCGGACAAAATCGCCAGCGGCGCGGCGGTGATGTCACGCATCGCGAAAAACATCATGTCCTGCGCAACCCGCAACTCCTCCTCGCGCAGAAACAACAGCCCCGCGCCGGGCTGCGCGTGCGTGGAGCCGGCCGGCAGATCGCGCTTCAAACGGTTGAGACCTTGAGTTGGAGTGTCTTGCATGGCAGATTCGCAATCTTACGAGGTTTCCAGCACCTATTATGACAGTATTGCTTACTTATCTGCAAGGGGTTTCCACCATAATATCACGGCGTATGATTGTTTTAGGATGATGCCCCCTGGCGTCAACTTAAAATTATACGCTCAATCAACGGCTCGAAACCACTAACCCGCCGCCTGTTCGCCACCAGCCTTACCGGAGTTTTTTTAACCATGCCGCTTATCCCTTTTGACGATCGTGATGGATTCATCTGGTGGGAAGGCAAGCTGATTGCCTGGCGCGACGCGAAAATTCATGTGCTCAGCCATGGGCTGCACTACGCCTCCGCCGTGTTCGAGGGCGAGCGCGCCTACGCCGGCAACATCTTCAAGCTCCAGGCGCATACCGAGCGGCTGATCAACTCCGGCAAGATCCTGGGGTTTGATATTCCCTACACCGCCGATGAGATCAACAAGGCGTGCTACGAAATCATGGCCGCCAACAATCTGACCGATGCCTACATCCGCCCCATCGCCTGGCGCGGCACGGAGCAGCTCGCCGTCTCCGCCCAGCACACCAAAATCCACCTCGCCATCGCCTGCTGGAACTGGCCCAATTTCTTGGGCGCTGACCGTCTCAAGGGTGTGACCCTGCAAACCGCCCATTGGCGCCGGCCGCACCCGCAAACCGCGCCCACCGCCTCAAAGGCGGCCGGGCTGTACATGATCGGCACGCTCTCCAAACACGCGGCCGAGGCCGCCGGCTTCACCGATGCGCTGATGCTCACCTGGGACGGTTTTCTGGCTGAATCCACCGGGGCCAACATGTTCCTGGCCATTGACGGCAAGCTCCACACCCCGATCCCGGACTGCTTCCTTGACGGCATCACCCGCCGCACGATCATCGCGCTGGCCAAGGCCCGCGGCATTGAGGTCATCGAGCGCCACATTCCACCAGAGGACCTCGCCTTGGCGCAGGAGGTTTTCCTCGCCGGAACCGCCGCCGAGGTCACCGCGGTCCGCCAGATCGACGATCACCACTTCACCCCCGGCCAAATCACCGAAACCCTGCTGCACGACTACGAAGCCCTGGTTCTCATGGCGCCTGAGGAAGTCGCCAAGCGCGCCGCCTGAGTTAAATCCAAAAAGCAGAGGGCGATGACAATCGCCCTCTATTCGCCTTCTCCCGCCGGCTTGTCGTGCTTGGCGTGCCAGGCATCCATGAGCTTAAGCACCGTGGCCGCCGTTTCCTCGATGGAGCGGCGCGTTACATCGATGGTAGGCCAGCCCCGCGCGTTGCACAGCCGCCTGGCCCATAGCAGCTCCTTTTCTACCGCTTCAAAATCCACATATTCGCCATTGTCCTTCTGGGCAAAGCCCGGCTGGGCCCCCGCGCCGATCAGGCGCAGGCGGTGGCGGCGAATATCAATCAGCGATTTCGGATCGATGGTCAGGCCGATCACCGGGCAGTTCGGCTCTTTCAGCAATTCCGGCGGCTCAATTCCCGGCACCAGCGGAATATTGGCGGCCTTGATGCCTCTGTTGGCGAGGTAGAAGCAGGTTGGCGTCTTGGACGAGCGGGACACGCCCACAAGCACGACATCCGCCTCCGCCATGCCCCGGTGCGCCTGTCCGTCATCGTGCGAAATCACATAATGCATGGCGTCGATGCGGCGGAAATAATCCGCATCCAGCACATACTGGCGGCCTGGCTTATGCTTCGCCGGGGCGCCGAACTGCCCCTGCAGCAGCTCCAGCAGCGGGTCCAGCACATGCAGCAGCGGCACGCCCAGGCGCGCGCAGGCCGCATCCAGCTCCTCGCGGAGCGCGGTATCCAGCAAAGAACACAATACCAGCCCCGGTTCGGCGTGAATGCCTTCCAGCACGCGGTGCAGCTGCAATCGTGAACGAATCAACGACCAGCGATGGTAATTAACCTGGCTTTCATCAAACTGGGCTACGGCTGCCCTTGCCAGCGCACTTAATGTGTCGCCGGTCGCGTCGGATATCAGGTGTATATCGTGTTTATAACTTTCCATGCCGCTGTTGATAGCGTGGATTGTTTTCCCGCGCGCGGAGAATTTTCCGGCGACCGGGGATAAAGTTACGAAACAGTAAACTGGGGATGCTTCCCAGGGGGTCCCCTACTCACTTGTGGGAAAACTAGCCCGATACGTTAGAATCAACAGCTTAAAGCTTGTATCTTGCTGTGGATAACCTTGTGGACTTTATCCGTGCTTACCTTAACCCCCGCTATCCACAGGGTACCACTGCCCCCCCCTTCGTTTAACTTAAAAGAGATAAAGAGGGTGGTTTTCCCCCTCTCACAGCCATCCCCGATTTTTCTCCGGGATGGGTTTTAGAACCCGCCATCTTGCTCTAAGCGGGAGTTATGAAATTACTGCATGTGTTGAACAACGAGGCCATCTCGCCGCCGCCGGTGTGGCTGATGCGTCAGGCTGGGCGATACCTGCCTGAATACCGCGCCGTGCGCGGCCAGGCGGGAGACTTCATCTCGCTCTGCCTGAACCCGGAACTCGCCACCGAAGTCACCTTACAGCCCATCCGCCGTTATGGGTTCGACGCCGCGATCCTCTTTTCCGACATTCTCATCCTCCCCATGGCTCTAGGGCAGGGTCTGCGTTTTGCCGAAGGCGAGGGCCCGCTCCTGCCGCCGCTGCAAAACACCACCGGGCTGAACATTGCCGCCGCTCCAGACGTCTACGCGCCGGTGCTGGAGACCGTGCGGCGCGTCCGCGCAGCCCTGCCACCGGAAACCGCGCTGATCGGCTTTGCCGGCGGCCCGGCGACCGTGGCGTGCTACATGCTGGACGGCAAGGGCGGCGGCGAGTTCCCGCGCACCCGCGCATTGGCTTATGAAAATCCCGCCCTGGTGCAATCCGTTCTGGATATTCTGGCCGCCGCCACCATCACCTATCTGCAAGGCCAGATCACCGCCGGCGCCAATTGTGTTATGCTGTTTGAGAGCTGGGCCGGGATTTTCCCGGCGCCGCAATTCCGCCAATTCGTCATCGAGCCGAACCGGCGCATCGTCGCCGCGCTTAAATCCGCCAATCCGGGCATAAAAATCATCGGCTTTCCCCGGCTATGCGGCTTGCTGCTGGGCGAATATGTGCGCGAAACAGGCGTGGACGCCGTTAGCCTGGACACGGTGACAGACCCCGCCGCCGCCATTGCCGCCTGCCCGCCGGGCACGGTGTTTCAGGGCAATCTGGACCCGCTGCTGCTCAAATCCGGCGGCGCGGCGCTGGAGACCGGGGTTACACGGCTGCTGCAAGCCTTCCGCGGTATCCCCCATGTCTTTAATCTCGGCCATGGCATCACCCCGGAAGTGCCGCCGGAAAATATAGCGCGGCTGATGGAATTGATCCGCAACAACGCGATGCCTGCATGAAAACCGCCATCGTCCTGTTCAACCTTGGCGGACCCGACAGCCCGGCGGCGATAAAAAAATTCCGCGTCAATCTGTTTTCCGACAAAGCGATCATCCGCGCGCCGATTTTCATCCGCTTTTGGCTGGCCCGGCTCATCGCGCGTTCCTCAGCCAAGGCGGCGGAAAAAAACTACGCGCTCATGGGCGGAAAATCCCCCCTGCTGGCCACGACCCAGGCGCAGGCTGCCGCGCTGGAGAGCGCCATGGGGGGCGATACCAAAACCTTCATCGCGATGCGCTACTGGCACCCCTTCGCTCTGGAGGCCGCGCGCGCGGTGAAAGCCTATAATCCTGATCGCATTCTTCTCCTGCCGCTCTATCCGCAGTTTTCCACCACCACCACCGGCTCTTCGCTGAACAATTGGCACGAGGCGGCGGCGCAGGCCGGGTTGATCAAGCCCACCACCACGCTTTGCTGCTATTTTGACGATCCGGCCTATGCCGGCGCCATCGCCGCGCTGGTGGATGCCGCCAGCGCCCAGGCCAAGGCCAGCCTGCCCCCCGGCGCGCGGCTGCGCCTGTTGTTCTCGGCGCACGGCCTGCCTGAATCCATCATCGCGCGGGGCGATCCGTATCAATCCCAGATTGAAGCCTCCGTCACTTCTGTCATGGCCCGGCTCAAGGACAGGCAAGTCGAACATCTGGTTTGCTACCAATCGCGCGCGACCCCGCAAAAATGGATCTCGCCCAGTACGATTGAAGCCATAGAACAGGCCGGGGCGGATAAAACCGCCGTACTGGTCATCCCCATCGCCTTCGTCTCCGACCATATCGAGACGCTGGTGGAGCTTGATATCGAAAACCGCGAGCTTGCCGCCCATTGCGGCGTCCCCGGTTATTTCCGCGCCCCCGTGCCCAATAGCGACCCCGCGTTCATCGCGGCGCTGGCCGGTCTCGCCCGCCGCGCGCTGGCTCATGGCAACGGCCTTTGTTCGCATCAGGGCGGCCGCGCCTGCGCCGCCACACATAAAAACTGCCCATGGACAAAATATGCGGCCTGAACTGATTATTTTTGACTGTGACGGCGTGCTCATTGACAGTGAAGGCGTCGCCTCCACCGTCTGCGCGCGCGCGCTTTGCGAACTTGGCTGGGAGATCACCGCGCAGCAGGCGCAGGATCGTTTTCTCGGCATGTCGATCACCGATATGCAGCCGGTCATCGAGGCCCGTCTCGGCCGCACCCTCCCGGCCACCTGGCGCGCCGGTCTTGCGCAAAAACTCGTGACAGCGCTTGGCACGGAATCGAAACTCATTCCCGGCGCGCGGGAAATGCTGGAGCGCGTGACTACGCTTGGCATCCCCTGGTGCATCGCCTCCAATTCATCGGATGAAGAGCTGGACGTTAAATTTTCCCGCACCGGCATTGCCCATCTCACCGCTGGCCGCGCCTATTCGGCCGCCGGTGTCATCGCCAAGGGCGGGCGCGCCAAACCCGCGCCGGATCTGTTTCTCGCCGCGGCCGCCGGGTCGCAAACCCAGCCGCAAAACTGCCTGGTGCTGGAAGACAGCGTGCTAGGCGTCACCGGCGCGGTTGCCGCCGGCATGGTGTGCTACGGCTTTTCCCCGCATGACAATGGCGCGCCCCTGCTTGCCGCCGGCGCCCGCGCCATTTTGCAAAACCTGAGTGATCTGTTCGGATTTCTTGCATGACAATCGCGGCGCTTACGCCTTATTTCCACATCCTCCTGGCCTTCCACATCATCTCCTTCACAGCGTGGATGGCCGGAATGTTCTACCTGCCGCGCCTCTATGTGTATCATTGCCAGCTTGCGCCGGGCTCGGCTGAATCCGCGCGCTTCAAGGTGATGGAACGCAGACTCCTGCGCCAGATCATCAATCCGGCGATGCTCTCCACCTTCTTCTTCGGCATCCTGCTCATCCTCACCCCGGGGGCTGTGAACTGGCACGCCGCCTGGTGGTGGACCAAGCTGACGGCGATCCTCCTGATGACCGGCTTTCACGGAAATCTCTCGAAATGGCGCCGGGATTTCCTGAATGACGCAAACACGAAATCCGAAAAATTCTACCGTATCGCCAATGAAATCCCGACGGTTCTGTTCGTCATCATCGTCTTCTGCGTCGTTGCTTAAATCGTATCATCAATCACATACGCGCTGGTCAGCCCGCCATCCACGACATAGGCTGACCCGGTCATGAAACTGGCTTCATCCGAGGCCAGAAACGCCACCAGATTGGCGATTTCCTCCGGCTGCGCCAACCGGCCCATTGGCAAATGTTGCCGGCGCAGCCTCCAGGCTTGCTCATCCGCCAGAAACGCCTTCACCAGCGGTGTCGCGGTCGGCCCTGGGCATAGTGCCACCGCCCTTAATCCCTTGCGCGCATACATCACGGCGATTTCACGGGTCATCGCCAGTACACCGCCTTTCGCGGCGGTATAGGCGATCTGCGGAAACGCCGAGCCGACCAACGCCACAATCGAGGCGTTGTTGATGATCACGCCGTTCCCATTCTGCAATAAATACGGAATCCCCGCCTTGCAGCACAAAAAAACGGAAGTGAGATTGATTGCGATGGTGCGGTTCCACACGCTGAGGCCGGTTTCCACCGGCCCGTCATCGCCGCTCAAACACACCCCGGCATTGTTGAAAATGACATCGATCCCGCCAAACGCCGCCGCCCCTTCGGCAAAAGCCTTGTTGCAGGCTGCTTCATCTGTCAGATCCGCGATCACCGCCACAGCGCTGCCGCCTGCATCCGCCACTGCGCGCACGCTCTGCATGGCGGCTTCGGGGTTGATATCGCAAACAATCACCCGCGCGCCCTCGGCGGCGCATTTCAGCGCGCTGGCCCGGCCTATGCCGCCGCCCGCCCCGGTGATAAAAACCCTTTTATCCTTCAGGCGCATTCCCGCGGTTCCTTCTGCTGCGTTCCATCACTCCCCGACCAGCGCGCGCGCGAACTCCTCGGGGTCGAACTCCCGCAGATCGTCTATCTGCTCGCCGGTGCCCACCGCATGAATCGGCAACCCGAATTTCTCCGCCAGCGCAACCACGATGCCCCCGCGCGCCGAGCCGTCCAGCTTGGTCACGATCAGCCCGGTCAGGTCCACCATATCCTTGAAAATCCCCACCTGCGTCACCGCGTTCTGCCCGGTGGTGGCATCCAGCGTGAGCAAAACCGCATGCGGCGCGCTCTCATCGAGCTTGCGGATCACCCGGATGATCTTGCGCAGCTCTTCCATCAGCGCCGTCTTGTTGTGCAGCCGCCCGGCGGTGTCGATCAGCAATACATCCGCCCCCGCCTTTTGCGCGCGCGCCAGGGCGTCATGCGCCAGCGAGGCGGCATCGGAGTTCGCCGGCGCGGTCACAACCTCCGCCCCCGCGCGCAGGCCCCAAACCTGCAATTGCTCCACCGCGGCTGCGCGGAAGGTATCTCCCGCCGCCATCATCACCACCAGCCCGGCCTGGCGGTAGCGCGCCGCCAGCTTGCCGATGGTCGTGGTCTTGCCCGCGCCATTCACCCCGGCCATGAGAATCACGAACGGCTTGCGCCCCGCATCCACCTCCAGCGGCCTTGCCACGGGGGCCAGAATCCGGCTGATTTCGCCAGCCAGCGTCTCGCGCACCTCCTGCTGGCTCACCTCCTTGCCAAATCTGGTGCTGCGGAAATTCTTGATAATCCGCGCCGCCACCGTGGCGCCCAGGTCAGCCGCGATTAGCTGTTCCTCCAGTTCCTCCAGCGCCGCGTCATCAAGCTTGCGCTTGGTGAACACCCCGGCGATGCCGCCCGTCAGCTTGGCGGCGCTGCGCGAAAGCCCCGCCTTCAGCCGCCCGAAAAATCCTGACGCCATTACATAATCTCCGGCAGCACGCCCGTGAACGCGGTCTCGGCCGGGCCGCGCATCAGCACATGCCCATCTCCGCCGGCCCAGCTTATCAACAATTCGCCGCCATCCATCACCACGCTCACCGGCCCGTGCGTCAGCCCCCGGCGCTGCGCGTTCACCACCGCCGCGCACGCGCCCGAGCCGCAGGCCTGCGTCAGCCCCGCCCCGCGCTCCCAAACCTTCAAGCGTATCCGCTGCGGGCTTTCCACCTTGGCGAAGCCGATATTCGCCCGCTCGGGAAACATCTTATGCCGCTCCAGCTGCGGCCCGATATTCTCGATGGGCAGTAGAAAATCCTCGACGAAGAACGTCGCATGCGGGTTGCCCATGGAGCACGCCGCGGGATCAAAAACCGGCCCTAGCCCCAGGTTCAGGTGCAGCGTGTCGGCCGGGCTGCTCAGCGGTATCTCGCCCCACTCCAGCCGCGGCGGGCCCATGTCCACCTCAACCAGCCCAGGCCCCAGAATCTCCGCCTTCAGCAGGCCGGAAATGGTGCGGATGCTCACCTGCCGCTCGCCGCTCTCCTCGGCCAGCAGCGCCGCCACGCAGCGCGTTGCATTGCCGCAGGCGCCGGCCTCGGTGCCATCCGCATTCAAAATGCGCATGAACACATCCGCCCCTTCGGCATCGGGCTCCAATATCACCAGCTGGTCGCAGCCGACGCCCAACCGGCGGTCGGCGACATGGCGCACCACCGCCGCAGGCAGGTTCAACGGCGCCTCGCGCCCATCCAGCACGACAAAATCGTTGCCGGCCCCATGCATCTTTATAAACGGTATCGACATACCCGCTTTTAGCGCGGCGGACGCAAAAGGCGAAGCCGCATTGCGCAGCTCCGCCCTTACTTTTTTAATGCCCGGCGTTGGCGCCGGAGAAGTCAGGCGCCAGGCCGGAGGCGGCGAGCTGGCCCGCCAGCTCCGATTTGAGCCGCAAGAGCCCGGCCTCCGAGGTGCTTTCGGCCCGCGCCACCAGCACCGCCTGCGTATTGGAGGCGCGCAGCAGCCACCAGCCATCCTCGGTGTTCACCCGCACGCCATCGGTATCGGAGACTTTGTCCCCGCTGGCCTTCAGCCGCGCCGCGACCTCTTTCACCACCTCGAATTTCCGGTCCTCGGTGCAATCGAACCGCAGTTCCGGCGTGTTCACCACATGCGGCAGGCTGGCGCGGAACTGCGCCACGCTCTCGCCGCTGCGCGCAATCACCCCCAGCACCCGCACGGCGGCATACAGCGCGTCGTCAAACCCATACCATTTGTCGTTATAGAAGATATGGCCCGACATTTCCCCCGCCAGCGGCGAGCCGAGTTCCGCCATCTTGGACTTGATGAGCGAATGCCCGGTCTTCCACATCAGCGGCTTGCCGCCGGCTTTCGCCACCTCGTCGAACAACACCTGGCTGGCCTTCACATCGGCGATGATCGTCCCGCCCGGGTGTTCGCGCAGCACATCGCGCGCCATCAAAATCAAAAACTGGTCGCCAAAGAGGATATTGCCCTCATTGTCCACCAGGCCGATCCGGTCCGCATCGCCGTCAAAGGCCACGCCCACATCCGCGCCTTCCTTGCGCACCGCGTCGATCAGCTGTTCCAGGTTCTTAGGCACGGTCGGGTCCGGGTGATGCGCGGGGAAGGTCCCGTCGATCTTGCCGTTCAAAACCTTGTGCCTGCCGGGGAGTTTCTTCACCAGCTCGGCCAGCACATCGCCCGCCGCGCCATTGCCGTTATCCCAGACCACGTTCAGCTTCTTCTCGCCGTCCCAATCCTGCATGATCCGCGCGATATACGCCGCTGACACATCCTTTTGCGTCACGCTTCCCCTGGCCTCGGGCACAACCTCGCCCGCCGCCGCCCGCTTGCCCAGGTTCAGAATATCCTGGCCAAAGAACGGCTTCTTGCCCAGCATCATCTTGAACCCGTTGTAGTTGGACGGGTTA
>NZ_JABEVC010000155.1 GCF_013044125.1 Acidocella sp.
CCTGAAACCCAGCCTCCCGCCCCGGAGGGGCGCATGTTATTTCCTTATCGTGAAACCTCATGATAAACGGGGCGCATGACTCGTTCTTTGATCGTAGCGCTGGGCGCTGACCACGGTGGTATCACCCTTAAAGACCGGCTCGCCGCCGTCATGGCGGCGGCCGGTCATCAACTGCTGGATTTCGGCACGGATGGCCCGGCCAGCGTGGACTATCCGGATTTCGCCCATGCCGTATGCGGCGCGGTGGCGGCCGGGCAGGCTGACCTTGGCATCCTCGTCTGCGGCACCGGCATCGGCATGAGCATTGCCGCCAACCGCAATCCCGCGATTCGCTGCGCCTTGGTGCATGATGTCACCACCGCGCGGCTGACCCGCGCGCATAACGATGCCAACGTGCTCGCCCTGGGCGCGCGCATCATCGGCGAGGAAGTGGCGCTGGACATCCTGCAGACCTTCCTTTCCACCCCCTATGAGGGCGGGCGGCATGACCGCCGCCTCGCCAAACTCAACCCTTCAACGGAGCCCGCCGCATGAACGAGCACAGCACAACCCCTCATCTCGCGCGTTTCTTTAACGCCCCGCTGGCCCAGACCGACCCTGAACTGGCCGCGATTCTGCACCAGGAGTTGGTGCGTGAGCAGGACGGAATTGAGCTGATCGCCTCGGAGAATATCGTCTCCGCCGCCGTGCTGGCCGCACAGGGGTCGGTGCTGACCAATAAATACGCCGAGGGCTACCCCGGCAAACGCTATTACGGCGGCTGCGGCCCGGCGGATCTGGCCGAGACCTTGGCGATCGAGCGGGCGAAGAAGCTGTTCAACGCGGGTTTCGCCAATGTGCAGGCCAACTCCGGCAGCCAGGCCAACCAGTCGGTGTTTCTCGCGCTGGTGCAGCCGGGTGATACGATTCTCGGCATGTCGCTGGCCGCCGGCGGGCATCTTACTCACGGCGCGGCGCCCAATATGTCCGGCAAGTGGTTCAACGCCGTGCAATACGGTGTGCGCCGCGATGACGGGATTCTCGACTATGAGGAGTTGGAGGCACTGGCCCGCCAGCACAAACCCAAGCTGATCATCGCGGGTGGCTCCGCCTATCCGCGCTTTATTGATTTCGCGCGCATCCGCGCCGTGGCCGATGAAGTCGGCGCGTATTTCATGGTGGACATGGCGCATTTTGCCGGGCTGGTCGCGGCGGGCATTTTCCCCTCGCCGATGGAGCATGCGCATGTGGTCACCACCACCACGCATAAAACCCTGCGCGGCCCGCGCGGCGGCATGGTGCTCACCAACCATGAGGACATCGCCAAGAAGATCAATTCCGCGATTTTCCCCGGCCTGCAGGGCGGCCCGCTGATGCATGTGATTGCCGCCAAGGCGGTCGCCTTTGGCGAGGCGCTGCACCCGGATTTCGTGACCTACCAGAAAGCCGTGGCCGCCAACGCGAAAACCCTGGCGGCGACGCTGGTGGAGCAGGGGGTGGCGATTGTCACCGGCGGTACGGATTCGCATCTGCTGCTGGTTGACCTGCGGCCGAAACACACCACCGGCAAGGCTGCCGAGGCGAGCCTGGAACGCGCGCACATCACCGCCAATAAAAACGCCATCCCGTTTGACCCGGAAAAGCCGTTCATTACCTCCGGCATTCGTCTGGGCACCCCGGCCGCCACCTCGCGCGGCTTTGGCCTCGCGGAGTTCCGCGAGGTCGGGCAGATGATCGGCCAGGTTCTGGACGGTTTGGCGAAGTCGAACGACGGCACGAACGCGGAGGCGGAACAGGAAGTTGGCGCGCGGGTGAAGGCGCTTTGCGCGCGCTTCCCGATCTACCGTTAAGCGAGGAGCGGGAACATGCGCTGCCCGTTCTGTGGTGAGGCTGATACCCAGGTTAAAGACAGCCGCCCCACTGAAGATGGCAGCGCCATCCGCCGCCGCCGTTTCTGCGGCGGTTGCGGGCAACGCTTCACCACGGTTGAGCGCGTGCAGCTGCGCGAACTCGTCGTGGTCAAGGCCGATGACCGCCGTGTCGCCTTCGACCGTGAAAAACTCGCCCGCTCGGTGCGGATCGCCATGCGCAAGCGCCCGTTCAACGAGGAGCGGATCGAGCGCATCGTTAACGGCATCGTCCGTCAGCTTGAAGCCAGCGGCGAGACCGAGGTGAAGAGCCACGACATCGGCGAGCTGGTGATGGAGACGCTCAAGGCGGTGGACACAGTGGCCTATGTGCGCTTCGCCTCGGTGTACCGCGATTTCCGCGAGGCCAAGGATTTTGAGAATTTTCTTGGCGATATGAGTGAACTGCCGAAGCCGAAGCTGGACGAATGAGCGTGTTGAAAACAGACGAGGCGCATATGCGCGCCGCTCTTGCCCTGGCCCGCCGGGGCCTGGGTGAGACCGCGCCCAATCCTTCCGTTGGCTGCGTCATCGTGGCGCAGGGGCGGGTGGCGGGGCGCGGGCGTACTGCGGCGGGCGGCCGCCCGCATGCTGAGGTCGAGGCGCTGAAGATGGCCGGCGCCGCCGCGCGTGGCGCGACCGCCTATGTCACACTGGAACCGTGCGCCTTTACTGGAAAAACAGGACCTTGCACAGCGGCGTTAATCGAAGCTGGGATTAAGCGCGTGGTGATCGGCACAGGTGATCCGCACCCGAAGGTGAACGGCGCCGGAGTGGCGCAGTTGCGCGCAGCCGGGGTCGAGGTTACAGAAAATATTCTGCAAAAAGAATGTGCTGCGGTGATTTCCGGGTTCGCCAGCGTGATTCTGCGGCAACGGCCGCTGGTGCGGCTCAAGCTGGCCTCCACGCTGGATGGCCGTATCGCGACCAGCACCAAGGAGTCGCAATGGCTGACCGGCGAAGCCGCGCGCCGGGCGGTGCATGCCATCCGCGGGCGGCATGATGCGGTGCTGATCGGGGTTGGCACGGTATTGTCGGACAACCCGGACCTGACCTGCCGGATCGATGGTTTCCGGGCCAGCCCGCTGGTGCGTATCGTGGTGGACAGCCATTTGCGCACGCCGCTGCTGAGCCGGCTGGTGCGCAGCGCCGGGCAGCACCCGTTATGGGTTTTGCACCGGAACGGCGCCGATGTCCTGCGCAAGCGGGCGCTGGAAGCGGCGGGGGTGAAGCTGATCGAGATGCCCTGTTGCGCCGCCGGGGTTGATCTGGTGGCCGGGCTCCAGGCGCTGGCGAAACACGGGCTGACGCGGATTCTGGCCGAGGGTGGCGGCACGCTGGCTGCCGGGCTGCTGCGCGACGGGCTGGTTGACCGGCTGGCCTGGTTCCACGCGCCCGGCATCATCGGCGGCGACGGCTGGCCCGCCGCGCAGGCTTTTGGAGTCACCAATCTGGCTTCCATGCCCCGCTTCCGGCTGATGGCGCAGGAGCGTTTCGGGGATGACATGCTGACCACTTACCGCAAGGCTGACTGAGAATGTTCACGGGTCTGATTACCGGCGTTGGAACGGTGCGCGCGGTCCAGCCGATCGGCCAGGGCCGGGATGCGCGCTTTATCATCGAGACTCCCGCCGATGCCGGCTGGCATGCGGGCGAGATCAAGCTTGGCGCCTCCATCGCCTGCTCGGGTTGCTGCCTCACGGTGGTGGAAGCCGGCCCGCGCTGGTTCGCGGTGGAGGTTTCGGCCGAGACGCTGGCTTTCACCACGCTGGGCGCCTGGGCGCCGGGCAGTCTGATCAATCTGGAAGGCTCGCTGCGCCTGGGCGATGAGCTGGGCGGGCATCTCGTCTCCGGCCATGTGGATGGCGTGGTGGAGGTGCTCTCCGCGACGCCGGAGAACGGCTCGACCCGCTGGAAATTCCGCCTGCCGGATACGTTGGCCCCCTTCGTCGCGCAGAAGGGCAGCATCGCCATCAACGGCGTCTCACTCACCGTGAACGAGGTCGAGGGCGCGGTTTTTGGCGTCAACATCATTCCCCACACGGCGGCGCATACCAATTTCGCGGCGCTGCGCCCGGGGAACAAGGTGAACATAGAAATTGACATGCTGGCGCGCTATGTCGCGCGGCAGCTCGCGTTTCAGCATGCGTAAACATTTGCACACGATAACTCACAAGGCCGCCGCGGCGGCACTGAAGGACAACGCCTTATGGACGGCCTGAAATCAACGCTGAAAACAGCGGGACTGCACGAGTATATCTCCTCCGCCGCCGAGATCATCGAAGAGGCGCGGGCCGGGCGCATCTTTATCCTGGTTGACGACGAGGACCGCGAGAACGAGGGCGACCTGGTGATTCCGGCGCAGTTCGCCACGCCGGATGCCATCAACTTCATGGCCAAGCATGCGCGCGGGCTTATCTGCCTGGCGTTGACCAAGAACCGCGTGGAGCGGCTTGGAATCCCGCTGATGAGCCAGGCCAACGGCACCCGCCACGAGACCGCGTTCACTGTTTCAATCGAGGCGCGCGAAGGGGTGACCACCGGCATTTCCGCGGCTGACCGGGCGCGCACCATCGCGGTTGCCATCAACCCCGAGCTGGGCCGCGATGATATCGTCACCCCCGGCCATGTTTTTCCGCTGATGGCGCGTGACGGCGGCACGCTGGTCCGCGCCGGGCATACCGAGGCGGCGGTGGACATTGCCCGCCTCGCCGGGCTGACCCCCGCCGGGGTGATCTGCGAGATCATGAACGATGACGGCACCATGGCCCGCCTGCCGGACCTGGTGGCCTACGCGCAGCGCCATAACCTCAAGCTTGGCACCATCGCTGATCTCATCGCCTACCGGCGGACCACTGAGCGCCTGGTGAAGGCGGTGGAGCAGGGGGTGGTGACCGCGCCGAACGGCCATAACTGGCGCATGATCGCGTATCAGAGCCAGGTTGACCAGGTGGAGCATCTGGCGATGGTGATGGGCGATGTGAACGGCGGTGAGCCGGTGCTGGTGCGCATGCATGCCGTGGATACGGTGAGCGATGTGGTGGGCGGCGAGCATCTGGCCAGCCTGCACGGCGCGATGCGCCAGATTGCCGCCGCCGGGCGCGGGGTGGTTGTGCTGATCCGCGAAAACCGCAACGCCGTGGTCTCCGAGCGGATTCGCGACCTTGTGAGCGGCCGGACGGCGGCGCCGGCTTTACGGGACTACGGCATCGGCGCGCAGATCCTGATTGATCTCGGCGTGAAGGACATGATCCTGCTGTCCAACCACAAGCGCACCATTGTCGGCCTGGAGGGCTATGGGCTGAACATGGTTGAGCAGCGCGCCATTGAAGGAGTTGACGAGAAATGAGCACCGCTGACGCGCTGCCCCCCAAGGCGCCCAAACTCACCGGCCCGGCGCCGAAAATTCTTATCGTCAGCGCGCCGTATTACCAGCACGTGGTGGAAGGCATGCTGGCCGCGGCCCAGGAGATTTTCGCCCAGGTGCATGCCGAGCTGAGCGTTGTGGAGGTTTCCGGCGCTTTCGAGCTGCCGCAGGGGGTCGCCATCGCGGCCAGGAGCGGCAAGGGGTTTGACGGTTATATCGCGCTTGGTTGCGTCGTGCGCGGCGAGACCGACCATTATGAGTTCATCTGTTCCGCCGCCATGGACGGGCTGATGCGCATTGCGGTGGATAACGGCATCTGCCTCGGCACCGCGGTGCTGACCGTGGATACGTTGGCCCAGGCGGTGGCGCGCAGCCACGAGACCGGCGCCAACAAAGGCGCGGAAGCGGCGGTTGCCTGCCTCAATCAGATTGCGCTGGCCCGGTTGATGGCGATATGAGCGCGCGCCCCAGAACGCTCTCGCGCGTGGCGGCAGTGCAGGCGCTGTATCAGGCCGAGCAGGGGCCGGCCAGCCCGGAGACGGTGATCGACCAGTTCGTGCGCCACCGGATCGGCGGTGATGCCCCCGGCCATGGCGATATGAACGAGGGCCGGTTGAAGGCCGCCGATGTGCCGTTGTTCGCGCGGATCGTGCGTACGGCGGCACAGCAGCAGGACACGATTGACGCCATGCTGGTGGCCGCACTGCCGGAAAGCTGGCCGCTAGCGCGCCTTGATCCCGTGTTGCGCGCGCTGATGCGCGCCGGCGGCGCGGAGCTGTGGATGAGCGATGGTCCGCCGGCGAAAGTGGTTATCAACGAATATCTGGACGTGGCGCACGGGTTTTTCTCGGGCGATGAGCCGCGCATGGCCAACGGCATCCTGGATCGTCTGGCGCACCTGCTCCGCCCGGCCGAATTCCATACCAACGCTTCTAACGACGGATCGTTGGTATGAGTCTTATTTTGGCGCGCGGCCGCCCCACCAACCCCGCGCGCCAAACCGCCGGATGAGCGGCGAGTTCTCCCGCATTGCAAAGTATTTTGCACCGTTGGCGGGGGAAGAAGGCAGGGGGCTGACCGACGACGCGGCGGTGCTGGTCCCGCCGCCGGGGCGCGAGCTGGTGCTGACCGTCGACCAGATGCTGGAGGATGTGCATTTCCTCCCCGGTGATGACCCGGCGCTGATCGCGCGCAAGTTGCTGCGCCGCAACCTCTCCGACCTCGCGGCGATGGGGGCGGTGCCGTTGGGTTATCTGCTCACCACAGCGCTGCCCGATGGCGTGGGGGAGGACTGGCTGGCGGGCTTTTCGCAAGGGCTCGCGCAGGATCAGAAAATTTTCAATATCAAGCTGTTCGGGGGTGATTCGTCGTCCAGCCGGGGCAAAATTTCACTGAGCGCGACCCTGATTGGCCATGTTGCTCCCGGCGCGGCGCTGAGCCGCAACGGCGCGCGAGCGGGCGATGGCATCTGGGTGAGTGGCACCATCGGGGATGCGGCGCTGGGGCTGCAGGCGCGGCTGGGGCGCCTTGCCGATCCATCAGGCTTTCTCACGGCCCGCTCGCTGGTGCCGGAGCCGCGGGTGGGGCTGGCGCTGGCCGGTGTGGTGTCGGCCGCCATCGATATCTCAGACGGGCTGGTGCAGGATCTGGGCCATATGTGCAAGGGCGCCGGGTTGAGTGCGGTTATCCGCGCCGGGCTGGTGCCGGTCTCGCCCGCGGCGGCGGCTTGCGGTGAGGCGGCGCTGGAAGCCCGGCTGACCGGCGGCGATGACTACGAGCTGCTGCTGGCGGTGCCGCCCGGCCAGGGCGAGGCGCTAAAGGCCGCCTGCGGTGATTTGCCGGTGACCAAGATAGGCATGTTCCAGGCGGGCGCCGGTGTGCATGTGCTCAACGATTCGGGCGCCATGATGCAATTTACCCGGCCCGGCTGGCGGCATTTTTAAGCAATCGGAGAAACGCAAAAAACCCCGGCGCAGGTCTGCGCCAGGGGGTTTGGTAAGGCCGTGTAACCAGCTCCCCCGCGCGGGGGAACGCGATTACTTGATCTTGGCTTCCTTGAACTTCACATGCTTGCGCACGACGGGGTCGTACTTGTTCAGCTCAAGCTTTGTGGTCTGCGCACGCGCGTTCTTCTTGGTCACATAAAAGTAACCCGTGTCCGCGGTGGAAATCAGTTTAATTTGAACGACGTTGGATTTGGCCATGTTAAGAATCTCCAGAAGCGCGCCGTATGGCGCATTTTGCGCGGGTTGGTCAAGGGTTGTGGTTGCATTGGCCTAGGGCAGCAGCGCCGCCTGATAGGCTTTTGGGGTGGTGAACAGATACCCGGCGGCGGCGAAGTCTTCGTCGGAGCCGGTGTCGGCGGGGCAGGCGTCGCGCACGCTCAAAATAGCATCCACGGAGGCGCCGGCGCGCATGGCGCGGGCCTGCGCCAGCGCTGGTGCCATCAGGTTCTGGCCTTTTGCAAGCGCGTTGAGCTGGGTTTGCAGCCCGGCGGGGCCGAGGCTGGTGCAGACCTGCGGCATCACGCCCAGGCTCTGCAAGGGCCAGCCGCGCGGCGCGAGCACGCGGCTCCAGGTCACGAACAGTTCACCGCCGTCGGGCAGGGAGGTTACGGTCTGCACGAGTCCTTTCCCCAGGGTCTCGGAGCCCACGACCACGGCGCGGCGGTTGTCGGCCAGGGCGGCGGTGAGAATTTCGGCGGCGCTGGCGGTCTGGCCGTCAACCAGCACGACGATCCTGATCCCCCCGGTAAGGTCGGCGCCCTCAGCGCTGAAAGACTGGTCCGCATCAGGGTCGCGTCCGGCTGTCTGGGCGATGGGCCCGCTCTGCAGCAGCGAATCGGCAACCAGGATGGCCTGGCGCAATACGCCGCCGCGGTTGCCGCGCAGGTCGAGCAGCAGTCCGCTTGGCGGCGGCTGCGCGCTCATGGCGGCAGCCAGGGCGGAGGAGAACTGGTTGCCGGTGCCCTTGTCGAACCCGGAAATCTTCAGGGCCAGAACGCCCGGCACGGGCGAGGGTTCGGTAAATACCGTCTGCGGCGGAATAAATGCCCGCGTGATGGTGATGTCCTGCGGCGCGCCGCCAGCCGAGGGGTCTTGCAGCTGCAGCGTGGTGGTGGTGCCGTAGATGCCGCTCATTTCGTTGTTAAGATGGGTTATTTCGCCGGGAAAAACCGGCTTGCCATCCACTTTCAACACCTGGACGCCTGCGGCGAGTCCCGCGTCCTCGGCCGGGCCGCCGGCGGCGACGCTGGCGATCACCACGTTGTTTCCCTGCTGCCCGAAGCTAAGTCCCGCGCTCGCGAGGCCGGTGATCATCAGTTGATCCTGCGCGGCTTGCAGCGGTGGCTCGTAGCGCGAATACGGGTCGAAATGGTTGAACAGCTCGTCGAAGAAACTGGTGATCACCCCTTGCGTGCCGGCCTGCTGCAGCGCCGGAGAGACGGCATAGGCGGCGCTGGCCACCTGCGCCGCCGCCTTGCCCCAGGCCGTCGCGTCGTTGGGCGCCGGGGCGGGGAGGGAGAGGATCAGCTGTTGCGGCCCGTTCAGCAGGATCTGGTTGTTCAGCAAGGTGGCGCTGAGGTCAGGGTCAAGGGCGGCCAGCCCGTTAAGGCCCCAGATCGTCATCTGCGGAATGGTGAGCTGCTGCAGTGCGCGCGGCGCGATGTAGGTAAGCGCCGCGCCCCAGACAGAGGCCGCCGTTGCCGAATCAAACACAGGCGCGGCCAAGGCCGGGGAGGTCCATACGCTGCCCGGCAGGATCACGCAGACAAAAAAGATGACAGCCGCGCGGATCACCTGCGGCGCTTCGATTTTGGTTTGGATTTATGCGTCCCACGGCCTCGTGGCTCAGAGCGCGGGCCGCGCGGGGGCGCGGCATCGGCCGGGGCGAACAGCAGCCCGCCGGTCACGGGGCGGGCCTCGGTCAGGCGCACATCCAGCATCTGGGCCAGTTGATAGGTCTTGCGCGACCGCTTGCCGATCAGACTCTGGGCCGCCTCGTCATGCATCCAGAAATCGTCAGCCAGGCTCGCCATGCTCAGGAATCCACTCGCGCCACTCTCAGGTAAAGTGACGAATAGACCGAACTTGGTCACCCCCGATACCCGCGCCGTGAACAACTCTCCCACGCGGTGTTGTAAGTACAGCGCCAGGTAGCGGTCGGTGGAGTCGCGCTCGGCCAGAGCGGCGCGGCGTTCGGTCGCGGTGATCCGCTCGGCGGTGTCCTCAAACTGCGAAATATCATCCGGCGCCAGGCCATCCCGGCCGAGCTTCAGCCCGGTGATGAGCGCGCGGTGCACAAGCAGATCGGCATAGCGGCGGATCGGCGAGGTGAAATGCGCGTATTTGGTGAGAGCCAAGCCGAAATGACCGACATTCCCGGGGGAATATTCGGCCTGGGACTGGCTGCGCAGGATGGTTTCATTCACGAGGCTGGATTTGTCCGTACCGGCGACAAGTTTCAACACGCGGTCGAGGTCGCGGGGGTGAATTTGGTCGCCCGCAGCCAAAGAAATATCGAGTGTTGCCAAAAAGGAACGTAAATTGTCCAGCTTCTCGGCGCTGGGCGGCGCATGCACGCGGTACATGCAGGGCAGGCGGCGCTTTTCCAGTTCCTCGGCGGCGCAGACATTGGCCAGGATCATGAATTCCTCAATCAGCCGGTGGCTGTCGAGTCGCGGGCGCGGGGCGATGCTTTGCACCTGGCCGTCCGCACCCAGCACCACCTTGCGCTCGGGCAGGTCCAGATCGAGCGTGCCGCGCGCCTCGCGCGCTGCCTTCAGCGCCGTGAAGGCGGCGTAGAGATGTGCATGGTTGTTCGGGTCATCCTCGAATTCCGCCTGCACCTGCTCATAGGTTTTGCGCGCAGCCGAGCGCATTAGCCCGCGGCCGAACTGGTGTGAGAGTTTGGCGCCGTGCACGTCGATATGCATCTCCACGAACAAGCAACCGCGTTCCTCATGCGGCTTGAGGCTGCACCAGCCGTTGGAGAGCGCCTCGGGCAGCATCGGCACCACGCGGTCTGGGAAGTAGCAGGAGTTGCCACGCTCCTTCGCGGATTTATCCAGCGCGGAGCCGGGTTTCACATAATGGGCGACATCGGCGATGGCGACGATGAGCCGGTAGCCGTGCGAGGCGGGCTCGGCGAACACGGCATCGTCGAAGTCGCGGGCGTCCGCGCCGTCAATGGTGATGAGCGGCACCTCGCGTAAATCCGTGCGTTTGCTCAACGGCGCGGCCTTCGCTTTTTCGGCTTCCTTCACCGCGGCGCCGGGGAAGTCCATGGGGATGCCATGCGTCGCGATGGCGATGAGGCTGACCGAGCGCGCATCGGTGATCGAGCCCAGCCGCTCGGTGATGCGCGCCGGTTTGGGCCCCAGGAATTTGGCGCCGGGCAGTGGCTCGGCACGCACGATCTCATCGGCCAGCGCGCCCAAAGTTTCACCCTGCGGCACCACCCATTCGGATTTCTGGCGCCGGTCGGTGGGCTCGATACGCCCGCCCTGCGGCGTGGGGTGGAACACGCCGACGATGCCACCCACCTGCTCGGCCAGGCGCTTGAGGGTACGGCCCTCGTATTTATCGCCGCCGATCTGCTTGAGCCGTGCCAGCACCCGCGCGCCAGGGGCCAGCGCCGCCTGGCCGCGCGCCTCGGCATGCATGAAGATGACCGGTGGGCGGCCGGGGCCATCCCATGCCACCGGGCGGGCCAGGGCTTCACCGTCGCGGTCAATCCCGGTGACCTCGACCACCGCCGTCTCCGGCAGCCGCCCGGCCTCCACGAATTTCCGGCGCCCGGCGCGCTCCACCACGCCATCGGCCTCCAGCGATTTCATCAGCCCCCGCAGGGCTTTTTTGTCATCGGGCGCCACGCCGAAGGCGCGCGCCACCTCGCGCAGCCCCACGGTCTGCGAGGCTTCCTTCAGGAACGCCTTGATCGTCTCTCGGCTCGGCAGGGCCGATGGGTTTTCAGCTTTGGCGCGGGGCTTTTTATGCACGGTTTTCATGCTGCACAGTATGGGGCCTAGCCGGACGCGCCACCATAACCGCGCGCACGATTCCCGGAATAATTCCTTGAAGACTACAATCTTCGATTGTTCCATATTAAGTTGTGGTAACCGCGATTGGTGTATAACCTGCGGTTGTGACCGCCAGCCTGAACATCGACGCTCCCGCGACCCTGACCGTGCTAGGCGGTAACGCCGCGTTATCTTCCCTGGACAACGCGCTCCCCGGCGGCATCATGGTCTCCGATCCCGCCAGCCCCGGCGCGCTCAACGTGCGGATCGTCGCGGGGAATACCGGCGCGGCGCTCTCCGCCAGTTCCCTCGGCGGCGCCACGGTGAGCGCCAATGGCAACACGCTGAGCCTGAGCGGCACGGCGCTGCAGGTGAACACCGCTCTGGCGAGCCTGGAGGTGAACGAGCCGGTCAGCCTCGCCCGTGATGTGCTGACCCTGACGGCCAGTGACCCGCTGGCCCTGAGCGCGCAGACCAACATCATGGTTGATATCGTGCCGCAGACCGGCCCGGCCTTCGTCGCGCCGCCGCGCATCGTCACCATCCAGGCGAACACGCTGGACACCATCTCCGGCATGTTCCTCAGCGATCCCATCGCCAGCGGCCTCGCGGCGATGGGACTGGGCGCGCAGGAGTCGCTCACCCTCACCCTATCCGCCGCCTCTGGCGTTCTCTTGCTGCCGGGCTATACCAATGCCAGCGGTATCGCCGCCAGCGGGCTTGGCACCGGCAGCATCGTGTTGAGCTTCACCGCCGCCGAAATTGACGCGCTCAACAATCTGCTCGCCGGTCTGGCCTTCGCGGGGCCGAAAATCACCGGCGGCGAGCACCTGTATTATGTGCTGCGCCATGTCTCCGGCCCGCTGCCCACGGCGCTGACCGACGGCAATATCTTCCTCAACATCATCGGTACAACCGCCAGCGACGCGACCCTGGCGGCGGGTTCGCAAACGGTGCTGACCGCTGGCGGCACGCTGGGCGGCGTGCTTGGCGGCGTCACCACGGGGCTGGGTGGCATCTCATCCCCCGGCGGCGTGGTGATAGCGCCCGGTGCGAGCCTGCAACTGCCGGGAAGCAGCCTCACCCTGAGCGGCACCAGCGATGATTTTGGCACGCTCGGCGCCGCCAGCCTGGTTTTTGGGGGCGTGCTGGCGGCGGGCAGTGCCACGCTTGGCGGCCCGCTCGCGCTGGGCACGGCCGGGTTGCTGGATTTCAACGGCATGCTGGTGGCGGGCAATGGTGAAACGCTGAACAACCAGCTGGAAGTCTCGCTGGCGGCGGGGGGCTTGCTCACCGGCAACGGTACGCTTCAGGCGGGGAATTTCTCTGAATCGGGAATGATCACCGGGCCGGGCACCATAGCGGCCCTGGGCGGGGAGACGCTGCTGCTGGCGGCGGGTAGCATCGGCGGCGGGGCGGTGGTGCAGGTTGCGTCCGGCGGGGCCATGGTGCTGGGTCCGCTCTCGCCGCTTTATGGCATATTCGATGCCACGCCCGTCACCATTGATGCCTCGGTGACGCTGAATTTTGTTAACAGCGCCGGGTTTGGCGTCACGGGCGGCTATGCCAGCACGCTGGGCGGGGCTGGCGGGGCGTTTGTCATCAATGGGCCGCAGGCGTTCTCGGGCACCATCACCGGCTTTGCCCCCGGCGATCAGCTGATCTTTCCGGGGCTCTCAAGTTTCAGCATCTACAACATCACCAGCAGCTCCTTCGCGGTGGGCGGGCAGGATTCCAGCGGCAACACCGTTACTTATGTCATCCACGCCGCCATCCCCAGCGGCAGCGTTCTCGCATCCGGGGTGGATGCGCAGGGCGATCCTTCGGTGTTTCTGCGTCCGGCCGCCCCAACCATCGTCACCCCCGGGGGGTTCGCGGCCAGTGCTGGCGTGGCGCAGCCGCTGCAGGGCATCGCGCTGCAGCTTGGTGCCGCCACCACGCAGAGCCTGAGCCTGACGCTTGCCGCCGCCCATGGCCTGCTCAGCAATGGCGGCGGCCCGGCGGCGCAGATCACGCTGACCGGCGCCAACATTGCAGCGCTCAACGCAGAGCTGGCGGGGCTCACCTATACCGGCACCGGCCTGGCCGACACGCTCACCCTCACCAGCGCCAGCGGGGTGCCCGGCGGGTTGGCGGATAACATCTACATTACCGCCACCGCGCCCGGTGTGGTCAATGGCCTTGGTGGCGGCGCTTTCAGTGAGGGGCAGACCGCCTCCTTTGGGCTTACCGGCGGCGTCTCGCTGTTCGGCCAGCCTGCCGCCCCCGGCGCGCTGCTGGTGGACGGCTCTACCAATTTCACCGCGCTGCTTCAGGCCAACGGGATTTCCGGCACCGCCCTGGCGGTGGAGAGCGGCGCCACCGCGATTTTTGACTCCAGCGCCACCGTGGCGCTGGGCGGTGATGCCACCATTGGCGACGCCAACGGCCCTGGCACGCTGGCTATTTTCACGCAGGCATTCTCCGGCACCGGCAATATGACCCTGGCGGGCAACGCCGCCGCCACGGGCAGCGATGCCTATGTGCCGGGCGGGCTCAGCCTCGGCGGCTCGCTGGCCATTGGCGCAAGCGGGCAGTTTGCCCTCACCGGCAGCCTGAGTGCCGCCGCCGCCACGCTGGCCGCCGGGGGGACATTTGTTGCCTACGGCAGCGCCGGCGCGCAACTCGGCGCGCTCGCCGATGCGGGGAGCATAATCCTGGACGGCGCGGCGCGCGCGGCGGCCACGAGCCTGGATTTATCCGCCGCGCTTTCCCTGGGCGGCAGCGCCAGCCTGGGTATTACCGGCAGCTTGAACATGAGCGGCACCAGCACGTTGCAGATCGGCGCCGGGGCCGGCGTGCAGGCGGCAACAATCGAACAACTGCAAGGCGTCATCACCGATTCCGGCCTGCTGGCCGCCACCGGCAGTCTCGGCGCGGCGGGCACGATCCTGCTTACAGGCGGCACGCTGGCTGCGTCCTCCCTCACCAATACCGGCACGTTGGCGGGCTACGGCGTCCTCAATGCCACAAGCCTGACCAATGACGGCGTGATCCTGGCGCAGGGCGGCGCGCTGATGCTGGGCGGCACGGTCAACAATGCTGCCCATATAACGGTGATGGCCTCGGCGGCGCTGGATGTAACCGGCGGTTTTTCCGGCGCGGTGATCACCTTCATGGGCAGCGATGCGGTGATCACGCTGGACGACCCGGCACGGTTTTCGGCCAGCATGGCGAACATGGCCGCCACCGATGCGATTGATCTGGTAGGCGTGGCGCCAAGCCTGGTGAGCTGGTCCGGCGGCACGCTCACCATCGCCAACAGCCAAAGCCCGCTTGCCGCCACGGTGGCGTTGCAGATCGCAGCGGGGGAACCCGCGTTCAGCGTTCTCTCCGATGGCGCGGGCGGTTCGCTCATCACCCTGGGCGGCACGCTCCCCTGTTTCGCGCGTGGCGCGCGCCTGCTCACCCCGCATGGTTACCGCGCGGTGGAGGATCTCAAACCCGGCGACCCGCTGATAACCGCCGCCGGGGCGCGCCGCCCGGTGCGCTGGATCGGGCGGCGCACGGTCGACCTTGGCCCAAGCGGCGCGCGCGAGGGGCTGCCAGTGCTCATCCTGCCCAATGCCTTCGGGCCGGGGCAGCCCGCGCGCCCGTTGCGGCTCTCGCCATCGCATTGTGTTTATGCCGGCGGGGTGCTGATCCCGGCGGTGCAGCTGGTCAACGGCGCCACCATTTTGCGCCAGCGAACCGCTCCGGCGATGACCTATTACCATGTGGAGCTGGACCGCCACGACATTCTGCTGGCCGAGGGGCTGCCCTGCGAGTCTTACTTTGACGATGGCAACCGCGGCGCGCTGTATCATGAAACAGGGCGCCGCTCACCGGCCCGCAAGCCTTTCGCGCCGGTCATCACGCGCGGGGCGCGGCTGGCGTCGGTGCGCGCGCGGTTGCATGAAATCGCGCTGGGGCAGGGGTTCTCGCTCACCTACTGGCCGAGCCTGCGCGCGGTGGCGGCGGGACACACCGCCATCCCCGAGATCAGCACTGCGCGGGGCGGGCGCTTGGCGCGTTTCGTGTTTCCTGCGCCGGTGCGCGCGGTCACGCTGCTTTCCGCGGTTTCCTCCCCGGCCGACACCGACCCCGCCTGCGAGGACCGGCGCGAGCTTGGCGTTTGCCTGGGCCCGGCTGCGGGCGTGGAGCTGGGGGAGGGGTTCTACCCGCGCGGCACGCAGGACGATGGGGTCTGGATGGGCCGCGCCGCCACCTTGAACCTGCCGCGCGCGGCGGCGGACTTTACCCTGCCGCTGGCCGCCATCGCGCAAAGCTGGGTCAAGCCGGTTGACGCCAAAGCCGCCCCAGCGTAGGAGGCAGCCTCGTTGCCGGGAACGTGGACAGGCGGTGGTCGCCTGCGCCCGCTCTTCTTTGCATTTGCAATCCCGCAGATGCTGAAAAGAGACTATCGGTGGAATTTTAACAAGAAAGGCCAGCGCCATGACCAAGCGCACTGAGAGTAAGTATAAGATTAACCGCCGTTTGGGCGTTAACCTGTGGGGCCGCGCGAAG
>NZ_JABEVC010000156.1 GCF_013044125.1 Acidocella sp.
AGTGGCCTGCTTGTCCCTTCCGTCCGCGGCGAGATGCAGCGGACTTCAGGGGCAGGACACTAGTGGGACACGGCATTTTCAATGACGTGTCCCACTAGCAGCCCTTCTCCGGGCCGACCTTGTGATAGGTCCGGCCGTGATAGATCAGGCCCGAAGCCGTGCCCCCCAGATGGATGGCCCGTACGGCGCAGAAGATGACGCTATGCGTGCCAACCTCCACAACCTGGTCGATCGCGCAGTCAAACGCGGCGGTTGCCCGCTCCAGCACCGGGGCGCCGGTGGCCAGGCGCAGCCATTGCGCGCGCGCGAAGCGTTCGGCCATCGGTATATTGCCCGCGCCGGCGAAGATGGGCGAAAGCTCTTGATGTTCGTGCGCGAGCACGTTCACGCATAAAAAACCGGCGGCGAGAATTGCATCGTGCTGGCTGGCGGTTTTGTTCACGCAGACCAGCAGGGTCGGCGGGTCGTCGGTTACGCTGCACACCGCCGAGGCGGTGAACCCGGAGTCGCCCTCCGGCCCCGTGGTGGTGATGATATTCACCGCGGCGCCCAGGCGGGACATGGCTTCGCGGAAATTCTGGCGGCTGGCGCTGGTGTTTTCGGTCATAGGGCAGGTTTAACCGGTTCCGGGCGGTTTGTGAAAGCCGCGCCCGCGCTGCACGGCCGATGGCCCGAAGCGCTCGCGCAGATGGTTGATGGCGTTTTGCCGGGCACGGCGGCGCGCGGCCCCGGCATCGGCCAGATCGCCCTGGTCGGCCAGCGCCTCGGCCACCAGAGGCGCCGCGCCGATGCCGATCAGGCGGAATGTGGTGCCGTCCACCTCGCGTGCCAGCAGGCCGCGCGCGGCATCGAAGATAGTTTCGGGCAGCTGAGTCGGGTTTGCGAGCCGCTGGCTGCGGGTACGGTTGAGGAAACCGGCGGTCTTCAGCTTCAGCACAATCCCCGCCGCCGCCAGGGCCTCGCCGCGGAGGCGGCGGCCCAGCTTTTCGCACAGGTTCCACAGAGCCGCCTCCAGCTCGGGGCGTGTGCGCAGGTCCACGGCGAATGTGGTCTCGGCGCTGATGGACTTGCTCTCCCGCGCAAGCCGCACTGGCCTTGAGTCCTCGCCGCGCGCGCGGGCCACCAGGGCGGGGCCGTCATCGCCCAGTTTCTGCACCGCCGTGCGCTCATCCAGCGCCGCCAGCTGCCCCACGCGCAAAATGCCCAGCGCCTGCAACCGGCGCACCTGCGCGGGGCCGACACCGGGCAGCAGCCCCACCGGCTCGGGCGCCAGCACCGCCGCCGCCTCCGCGCCAAACACGGTGAAGCCGCGCGGCTTGCCGCGTTCAGCCGCCAGCTTGGCCAGCAGCCGGTTGCGCGCGAGGCCGATGGAAACGGTGATCCCAATTTGCGCCTCCACCTGCCGGGCGAAGCGGTTGAGCACCACCGCCGGCGGCGCATGGTGCAGCGCCTGTGTTCCCGCCAGATCCAGCGCCGCCTCGTCCACCGAGAGCATCTGCACCAGCGGCGTCAGCGCCTCCATCAACCGCCGCACCTGCGCCGATGCCGCCGCATATTTTTTCATGTCAGGCGCGATCACCACGGCCTTTGGGCAGAGTTCGCGCGCCTTGAACATTGGCATCGCGCTGCGCACCCCATACAGCCGCGCCACATAGCAACAGGTGCTCACCACGCCGCGCGCGCCGCCGCCCACGATCACCGGCAGGTCGCGCAGCTCTGGCCTGTCGCGCTTCTCCACGCTGGCGAAAAACGCATCGCAATCGATATGCGCGATCGCCAGGCTGAACAGTTCATCGTGCCGCACCACCCGCGCGCCGCCGCAGGCCTCGCATACCGCCCCGGACACCTGTGCATCGCAGTCGCGGCAAATGGCGGGCATTTATCCGGGCCAGAGCCAGGCGGCGCCGCGCACGCCCGAGGAGTCGCCGTGCAGGTTGCGGACGATGTGGGGGGTGCAGGTGTCGGAGAAGATATAGGGCTGCATCAGGGCCGGGAGGGTGGCGGCGAGGCTGGGCAGGTTGGAGAGGCCGCCGCCGAGCACGATGGCATCGGGGTCCAGTATGTTGGTGATGGCTGCCAGCCCGCGCGCGAGGCGGTTGGCGTGCAAGGCCAGCGCGGCGGCGGCTTGTGCATCGCCGCTGGCGGCGCGGGCGGGGAGCTGGCTGGCGTCGCGCGCGCCGGGACCGTCGCATTCCATGGCCAGGGCGGGGCCTGAGAGATAGGTCTCCAGGCAGCCGGCGCGGCCGCACCAGCAGGGGCGCATCGGCATTTCGTCCATGCGCGGCCAGGGCAGGGAGATGTGCCCCCATTCGCCGGCGAGGCGGTGGCGGCCTTCGAGGATATGCCCGTTCACCACGATGCCGCCGCCGCAGCCGGTCCCCAGGATCACGCCGAAGACGACCTGCGCCCCGGCCGCCGCACCGTCCGTTGCCTCCGAGAGGGCAAAGCAGTTGGCGTCGTTGGCGACTCGGATTTCACGCCCGAGCAGGGTGCCGAGGTCCTGCTCGAAAGGGTGGCCGTTGAGCGCGTTGGAGTTGGCGTTTTTCACCAGCCCGGTGGCGGGGCTGATGCTGCCGGGGATGCCGACGCCCACGCTGGCGCTGGCGCCGAGCTCCGCCTCGGCCTGGCGCACGAGGCTGGCGATGGTGCCCAGCGCCTGGGCATAGCCCGCCGGGGTGGCGGTGCGGCGGCGCAAAACCTCATTGCCTCCAGGCCCGAGGACCAGAATTTCAGTTTTTGTGCCGCCGAGATCGACGCCGATGCGATAGCTCATGCGCTCTATGTCGGATGATTCACGGTCTTGCTCAAGACCGTCCGGACGCGCATTCTCAAAACCATGAGGGAGCGTGTGATCGATGCGCAGTTTCAAAAGTCGCCATTGCCGGTGTTGCGCGCCGCGCGGGTGCTGCGCGGCATGGCGGCGGGCGAGAAGCTGCGGATACTGGCGACCGACCCCCAGGCGGTGGCCGATTTCAGGGATTTTTGCAAAGTCACCGGCCATGCGCTGGTCGCCGCCAGCGAGAGCGGCGGGGTGTTCAGTTTCTCCGTCAAGGTGAGAGCGGCTGTGCCGTGAGTGTTGCGTTGTTCACGCATCCGGCGGCATTGGCGCATGATACCGGGCAGGACCACCCCGAATGTGCCGAGCGGCTGCGCGCCGTGCTGCGCGCGTTGGAGGTGCCGATGTTTTCCCCGCTGCTGCGCGAGGTCGCGCCAAAAGCCCCGGTTGCGGCATTACAGCCCGCGCATGCGGCGGCGTATGTCGCGGCCATGCTGGCGCTGCCGCCTGAGGAGACCACCTATATCGACGGCGATACGGTGTTTGGCCCTGGCACGCTGGAAGCCGCTCTGCGCGCGGCGGGCGGCGCCATGGCGGCGGTGGACGCGGTGATGGAAGGTTGGGCCAATGCCGCCTTCGTGGCGATGCGCCCGCCCGGCCATCACGCGGAGCCGGACCGCGCCATGGGGTTCTGCTTTTTCAACAATGCGGCGGTGGCGGCGTATCATGCCCGCGCGCGCTGGGGGCTTAAGCGGATCGCGGTGGTGGATTTTGATGTGCATCACGGTAACGGCACGCAGGATATTTTCGGCCCCGATCCCGAATTGTTCTACGGCTCTTCGCATCAGCACCCCTGTTTCCCCGGCACCGGCATGGTGCGCGAGCAGGGGGTGGCGGGCAATGTGATGAATGTGCCCCTCGCGCCCGGCTCCGGCGGGCCTGAGTTCCGCGCCGCCTGGGAGGGCGGGATCATCCCCGCCGTGGCCGCCTTCCGCCCGGAGTTGTTGATCATCTCGGCCGGGTTCGACGCGCATGTGGCCGACCCGCTGGCGCAGCTTCGCCTGCGCGAGGCGGATTTCGCCTGGGTGACGCGGGCGTTGATGGAACTCTCCGACACGCATTGTCCTGGCCGTGTTATCTCATTGCTGGAAGGCGGCTACGACCTCGCCGCCCTGGCCGCCTGCACCGCCGTCCATGTGCGCGCGTTGATGCGGTTGTGAATTTTCAAGTGAACCTGTAGGCAGCAAAACCATGACGGCAAAAAACGATATTTCGGCAATGTCCTTCGAGGATGCGCTGGCGGCCCTGGAGGCCATTGTCCGCGGCCTGGAGTCCGGCCAGCAAAAGCTGGAGGACGCGATTACCGCCTATGAGCGCGGGGCCGCGCTTAAAAAACACTGTGAAGCCAAACTGGCGGAGGCCGAGGCCCGCGTGCAGGCAATCGTCGCCCGCGCGGATGGCACTCTTGCCCTTAAATCCGAGGATTGACCGATGGCGTCTGATATTGTGCGCAACCCGAATGCCCTGGCCGAGGCACTGGCCGAAACCGCCCGCGTGGTGGAAGCCCAGCTCGACGCGCTGCTACCCGTGCCGGAGGGCGCGGAGGCCCGCGTCGTTGAGGCGATGCGCTATGCGGTGCTGAACGGCGGCAAGCGGATGCGCGCGTTTCTGGTGATGGAGACGGCGCAGCTCTTCACGGTGAACCGCACCTGCGCGGCGCGCGTGGCGGCGGCGGTGGAAATGCTGCATGCTTACTCCTTAGTGCATGACGACCTGCCGGCGATGGACGATGATGATTTGCGCCGGGGTATGCCGAGCTGCCACAAGCAATTTGACGAGGCGACGGCGATTCTCGCCGGCGATGCGTTGCAGACCCGCGCCTTTGAGGTGTTGGCCGAGGAAGACACCCATGCCGACGCCGAGGCGCGTTGCGAGCTGGTGCTGGCGCTGGCCCATGCCTCGGGCGCGCGCGGCATGGTCGGCGGGCAGATGATCGACATGGCGAGCGAGGGCAAAAAACTCTCAGGGCCGGAGATCACCCGCTTGCAGGCGCTTAAAACCGGGCGGCTGATCCAGTTCAGTGCCGAGGCCGGTGCGATTCTGGGCCGCGCCTCGCAGCCGCAGCGGCATTTCATCGCCGCCTTTGGCCGGGACCTGGGCGGCGCCTTCCAGATATATGACGATGTGCTGGACGAAACCGCCTCCGCCGAGGAACTGGGCAAGACAGCGGGCAAGGACGCGGCGCAGGGCAAGGCCACCATGGTCTCCGTGCTGGGGCTGGAACAGGCGAAGGCGCATGCCGAGCTGCTGGCCGAGCAGGCGGCGGGGTATCTGGAGAGCTTTGGCGAGCGTGGCGCGCTGTTGCAGGCGCTGGCCAGGTTTACCGTGACGAGGAAGAGCTAGGGGCTTTGCCCTGCTTGGGACTCAGGACAAAGTGTATGATTGGCACAAGATGCCGTTGGGCCGTCCACCCCAACAGTTACCATATTTTTATATATTACGGACAAAATATGTCCCCAATACATCCATCTGATATATTATAGTCGTCCAGCGTTATCCTGGCCGCCTACTTCGTCCCAAAAAGCCGGTCGCCGGCGTCGCCCAGGCCGGGGTGGATGTAGGCGTGATCGTCCAGCTCACGGTCCACCGCGGCGGCGAACACCGGCACGTCAGGGTGCGCGGCCTCGAACCACGCCAGCCCCTCGGGTGCGGCCAGCAGGCAGACGAATTTGAGTCTCCTTGCGCCGGCTTCCTTCAACATAGTCACGGCGGCGGCGGCGGAGTGGCCGGTGGCGAGCATCGGGTCGACCACGATGCACAGGCGCTCGGCCATGCCCTCAGGCACCTTAAAATAATATTTCACCGGCTCATGGGTCACCGGGTCGCGGTAGAGCCCAACATGGCCAATCCGCGCGGAGGGTACCAAATCCAGAATACCGTCCAGAATCCCCTCTCCGGCCCGCAGCACCGAGATGAAGCAGAGTTTTTTGCCCGAGACCTGCACCGCCTGCATCCGCTCCAGCGGCGTTTCGATGGTGATGGGCTCCAGCGGCAGGTCGCGCAGCACCTCATAGCCGAGCAGCAGCGCGATTTCGCGGCAGAGGCGGCGGAACTCGCCGGTGGTGGTCTCCTTGCGGCGCAACAAGGTCAACTTATGCTGTACCAGCGGATGGTCGATCACAGTAACCATTTGCTCACCCTTCGGCTTTTGGCAGTCTGATCACGAAGCGCGCGCCGATGATGGCGCCTTCCTCGTTGCGCCGGTTCTCGGCTGAGATGCGGCCCAGATGCGCCTCGACGATCTGGCGGGAGATGGAGAGGCCAAGGCCGGAGTGGCTGCCGAACTGCTCGCTCTGCGGCCGCTCGGAATAAAAACGGTCAAAAATACCGTCCAGCTTGGCATCGGGGATGCCGGGGCCTTCATCCTCCACCGCCAGCTCCACCATGCCGCCGGTCTCGCGCCCGCGCAGCCAGATTTTACCATTGGGCGGGCTGAAGGAGATGGCGTTGCCGATCAGGTTGCGCAGCACCTGGACCAGCCGGTTTTCCGCCCCGCGCACAAAAAGCCCGACCGCCGGGGCATCCACCACAACATAGGGGCCGCCTTCCTTACGGGTGGCGTCATGGATCTCGGCCAGCGTGGCGAGAATGCGCGCCATGTCGACAATTTCCATCTTGCTGCGCGACAGCTCGGAATCCAGCCGCGAGGAGTCTGAGATATCAGTAATCAGCCGGTCCAGCCGGGCGACATCCTGGGTGATGATGGCGAGCAGGCGCGCGGCGCGGGCGGGGTCCTCGACGCGGCTCAGCGTCTCAATGGCCGAACGGATGGAGGACAGCGGATTCTTGATCTCATGGCTGACATCGGCTGCGAACTGCTCGATCGCGTCCATCCGCGCCCACAACGCCTTGGCCGAACCATCCAGCGCGCGGGCCAGGGTGCCGATCTCATCGTTGCGCTCAGTTATGCTCTCGGGCAGCGCCTGGGTGCGCGCGCGGCCCTCTCGCATCAGCGCTGCCGCCCCGGCCAGCCGCAGAATCGGGCCGGCGATGGTGCGGGCCAGATAGAACGAGACGATGACGGTAAGCCCCAGCGCCAGGGCGAACAGGCCGAGGATGGAAATCCGCACCGCCAGCACGGCACTGTCCACCTCGGCGGCCTCGCGCGTCAGCAGCACCGTGCCCACGCTCTGCTGGCTTCGCTGGATCGGTTCGGCGACCGTAATGAGCAACTGCCCCTGCTTGTCGCGCCGCACGAACGGCGGAGCCTCCTGGTCCGGGCCGGCGCTGGTGAGTTGCAGAGCCTGGCGCGCGTCGGGCTGCCAGCCCAAGGTGGCCGGGTTTTCCCCGGCGCCGGAGCCCACGAGCCCGGTTTCATCAACCTGCCCCGCCACGGAACCCAGCAAATGGTCGTAAATGAAGCTGATCACACGGGGGAAAAACCCCTGCGGCGGCGGCGCGGCAAGCGGTTCGGTGACAATCGCCCCGCCAGGGCCGGGATGCACGCGCGAATTGGCGATCAACTCGCCATCCGGCCCATAGATCAGCGCCTGCGCGTTGGGGGAAGGCTCGGTCAGCTGGTAGAGCAGCGGTTGCGCCAGATCCGGATTGATGGTGGCGCCGCTGGTGTTTTCCTGCACGGCGGTTTGCGCTACGGCGCTGGCGTAAATCCGCGCCTGCTCACGCAAGGCGGAGACCTCGGCGCTGAGCAGCCCCTGCTGATACTGGTCCAGATAGAACAGCGCCGCGAAAATCAACGCCACGGGGAGCAGGTTGACCAGCAGGATATCGCGCAGCAGCCGCGAAAGGCGGGGTTTTTTATGCGTCATGGGGCGGCCGGGACGGTAATATGCAAACTTACGCTTCCTTGTAGCGGTAGCCGATCCCGTAGAGCGTCTCGATCTGGTCGAACTCGCCATCCTCGTTGCGGAATTTTTTGCGCAGACGCTTCACATGGCTGTCGATGGTGCGATCATCCACATACACGTTCTCGCCATAGGCGGCGTCAATCAGCTGGTCGCGCGACTTCACCATGCCGGGGCGCTGGGCCAGGGCCTTCACCAGAAGAAACTCGGTGACGGTGAGCTGGATGTCCTTGCCCTTCCAGAGGCACTGGTGCTTGGTCTCGTCCAGCGTGAGGTTGCCCCTGGTTAAAACGCTCGCGGGGGCAGCGCCTGACCCCTCGGCCTTGGATGCCTCATTGCGGCGCAGCAGGGCGCGGATGCGCTCCAGCAGCAACCTCTGGCTGAACGGCTTGGTGATGTAGTCGTCAGCGCCCAGGCGCAGACCCATCAACTCGTCCAGCTCATCGTCCTTGCTGGTGAGGAAGATCACCGGCATGGCCGAGCGTGCACGCAGTTTTTGCAGCAGTTCCATGCCATCCATGCGCGGCATTTTAATGTCCAGCACCGCAAGGTCGGCCGGTTTGGCCAAAAGGGCCTGCAGTGCCGACTCACCGTCCGTGAAGGTCCGCACGTCGAACCCCTCCTGTTCCAACGTCATCGAGACGGAGGTAAGGATGTTGCGGTCGTCATCGACCAGGGCAATTGTGTGTTTCATCTACTGGGACTCATATTTGCGGACATAAGTGTCAAGTGCATCGTGGGAGTGACCGGATTATGGCAGCAAATCAAGAGCGGAATTTTTACTCGGAGGCGGCC
The DNA here is from genome assembly GCF_013044125.1 of Acidocella sp. Classification (GTDB taxonomy): domain Bacteria; phylum Pseudomonadota; class Alphaproteobacteria; order Acetobacterales; family Acetobacteraceae; genus Acidocella. Next base: position 8,437 of record NZ_JABEVC010000156.1, read on the forward strand.
AGCCTGCTGGCAACCGCGCGGGCGGGCACTCTGGCCACAACAACCCCGGCCGGCCTGCCCCATGCCGCCCTCGTCACGCCGGCACCAGCGGCGGACGGCGCTCCCATCCTGCTGCTCTCAGACCTTGCGGCCCACACCAGAAACCTGCGCGCCAACCCGGCCTGCGCCCTGCTGATCACCGGCGCCCCCGTGGATGAAAATCCGCAGACGGCCCCGCGGCTGCTGCTCAACGGCACGGCGCGGATCATCACAGATTCCGCCGCCTGCGCCGCCGCGCGCGAACATTTCCTGCGGATACACCCGTATGCCGCCCAATATGCCGGGTTCGCGGATTTCAACCTATGGCGCCTGGAGCTGAACGACGCGCATTATGTCGGCGGATTTGCCGCGGCGTCCCGGCTGCGGCTCGCTGCGTTGCAGCATGAAATTAATCGCATTTTTGAGAAGTTTTCCGGTTGATACAAGGTGTTACGCTGCTTATGAAGAAACAGATTGCAGCCAGAGAGGAACGATTCAACCGTGACCCACATGACCGATCTCGCCAATCTCCATGATGCCGTTCCCCTCGCCGGCACAGGTGTTCGCGTCGCCGCCGCACTGCACGCCAACCTCACCGCCCCGGCCCTCGTGGCGCATTCCCTGCGCAAAAACGAAGGCCGCCTCTCGGCCGATGGCGCGCTGATCGTGCGTACCGGCGTGCATACCGGGCGCTCGGCCGGGGATAAATTTGTTGTCGATGAACCCTCCACCGCCGGGAATGTGTGGTGGGGCAAGATCAACCAGCGGCTGGCGGAGAGCAGCTTCGCCATGCTGAAAGGCCGCGTGCAGGCGTATCTGCAGGGCCGCGAACTCTTCACGCAGGACGTCTACGCAGGGGCCGATCCGGCAAACCGCATCAGCATCCGCCTGGTTACAACGGGCGCCTGGCACGCGATGTTCGCGCGCAACATGTTCATCCGCCCGCCGGCGGAAGACCTCGCCGGATTCGTGCCCGATTATGTGATTCTGCACGCGCCGGATTTCGAGGCGGACCCCGCCATCGACGGGGTGAAATCCTCCTCCGCCGTCGTACTCTCCTTCGCGGAAAAGATGATCGTCATCGCCGGCACGCAATATGCGGGTGAAATCAAAAAATCGATCTTCACGGTGATGAACTGGATCCTGCCGGAGCGCGGCGTGCTGCCGATGCACTGCTCCGCCAATATCGGCCCGCAGAACGATTCGGCGTTGTTCTTTGGCCTCTCGGGCACCGGCAAAACCACCCTCTCCTCCGACCCCACCCGCCGCCTGATCGGCGATGACGAGCATGGCTGGGGGCCGGAAGGCGTGTTCAACTTCGAAGGTGGCTGCTACGCGAAGGTCATTGACCTCAGCCAGAAGAACGAGCCGGAAATCTGGGCCGCGTCGCACCGTTTTGGTACCGTACTGGAAAATGTCGTGGCCGACCCGCAAGGCCGCCTGGACCTGACCGACCAGACCTATACCGAGAACACCCGCGCCTGCTACCCGGTGGAATTCATCCCTAACGTGGAACTTTCCGGCCGCGGCGGAACGCCCAAAAACGTCATCATGCTCACCGCCGATGCCTTCGGCGTGCTGCCGCCGATCTCCCGGCTCAACCCGGCGCAGGCAATGTACCACTTCCTTTCGGGCTACACCGCGCGGGTCGCCGGGACGGAAAAAGGCCTCGGCTCCGAGCCGCAGGCAACCTTCTCCACCTGTTTCGGCTCGCCCTTCCTGCCGCGCCACCCCCAGGTCTATGGCAAGCTGCTGCAGGCGTTCATCGCCAGAACCGGCGCCTCCTGCTGGCTGGTGAACACCGGCTGGACCGGCGGGGCCTACGGCGTGGGCAAGCGCATGTCCATCACCCACACCCGCGCCCTGCTGCGCGCCGCCCTGGCGGGCGAGCTGGACAACGTGGAATACCGCACCGACCCGTTCTTTGGGCTGCAAATCCCCCTGCATGTGAACAATGTGCCCGACGAGGTGCTGGACCCCCGCACCGCCTGGGCCGACCCTGCGGCTTATGATCTGGCCGCCAAAGGCCTGGTGCAGCGCTTTGTCGATAATTTCGCGACATTCGCCGATCTGGTCGACGAAGATGTGAAGGCCGCCGCGATCCGCGCCGCGGCCTGAGCTGCAGCCCGGCCCCTCCGCCCTTAACCTGAACCGCTCAACACAAAAGCCGCAGCCCCGCAAATCGCAAGGCTGCGGCTTTTGCCGTCTTCGCGCGAAAATTCGCAGGCGATTGCGCTGCAAAGACAAGCACCCGTGCGCCGCATCTGCTAAACTCCTGAGCGGTTTCACTGCATGGCAAGCACTAACGCTAACCACGATTTTACTGGCCATGCTTAACACACCGCAGCTGCACAGGAGAGCAAATGTCCAATAATCTGAAGTTCTATATCGATGGCGCCTGGGTTGACCCGGTGGTGCCCAACCGCATTACCGTCATCGATCCTTCAACCGGGCAGCCCTATACCGAGATTTCCGGCGGCAGCGCTGCCGATGTGAACAAGGCCGTGGCGGCGGCGCGGGCGGCTTTCCACTCATTCTCGCACACCACGCCGAAGGAACGGCTGGAACTGCTGAAAACCTGCCTGGCGATTTATGAGCGCCGGATGGGTGAGATCGCCGATGCCTGCGCGCATGAAATGGGCGCGCCGATCGGCTTTGCGCGCGACGCTCAGGCCGTCGCCGGGCAGGCGCATTTTGCCGCGCTGATCAAGGCGCTGCCGAATTTCGAGTGGAGCGAGAAGCGCGGCACCACGCTGGTGGTGAAGGAATCCCTTGGCGTGGTCGGGCTCATCACCCCGTGGAACTGGCCGCTGAACCAGATTGTCTCCAAGGTTGCCCCCGCGATCGCGGCCGGCAACACCATGGTGCTCAAACCCAGCGAAATCGCGCCGGTCAACGCGATCATCTTCGCCGAGATCATGCACGAGGCCGGGGTGCCAAAAGGCGTGTTCAACATGGTCAACGGCGATGGCCCCTCAGTCGGCCAGAAGCTCGCCGAACATCCGGATGTGGACATGATGTCCTTCACCGGCTCCACCCGCGCGGGGATTCTGGTGGCCAAGGCCGCGGCTGATACGGTGAAGCGCGTGGCGCAGGAGCTGGGCGGCAAATCGGCCAACATCCTGCTGCCTGACGTCGATCTGGACTCCGCCGTGCGCCAGGGTATCGGCGCCTGCTTCGTCAACAGCGGCCAGTCCTGCGATGCGGCAACGCGCATGCTGGTGCCGCGCATGATGCACGATGAGGCGATGGCCATCGCCGCCGATGAAGCCGCCAAGCAGACGGTCGGTCCGGCTTTTGGCAACAGCACGGTGCTGGGGCCGCTGGTCAGCCAGGTTCAGTTTGACAAGGTGCAGCGCCTGATCAAGGCCGGCATCGACGAGGGAGCAACACTGGCAACAGGCGGGCTGGGCCGCCCGGATGGCCTGAGCGGCGGTTATTTCGTCAAACCCACCGTGTTTGGCAATGTCACGCGCAACATGACCATCGCGCGCGAGGAGATTTTTGGCCCCGTGCTCTCGATCCTGCCGTATGATACGCTGGACGAGGCAATCGAGATCGCCAACGACACGGTTTATGGCCTGGCGGCCTATGTGCAGAGCAAGGACCTGGAAAAGGCCCGCGCGGTGGCGCGCGAAATGCGGGCGGGCAGCGTGTACATCAACTACCCCGAATGGGATTTGTTCGCCCCCTTTGGCGGCTACAAGCAATCGGGCAACGGCCGTGAATATGTGGATTTCGGCCTGAATGACATGCTCGAGATCAAGGGCATGATCGGTTACGGCGCTTAGCGTGCGATGGCCTCAGATTTCCCCGCTTTGCGGGTTAATCTGAGGTCTGACTCCGCATCTGACCGCCGCTAGCCTGATTGGTTTAAGTGCGATCAGGCTCTGGCCATTTTTCTGAGGGCGATTCACGCTTTCGGCTCGCTCGGTTGAGCGAACCTCAAACGATCGCGCTAAAACGGTTCGGCCGGGCCTCTCAGGGGCTTGGCCGGGCCGCTGGAATTATAATTTGTCCCCGCCGGCAATGACGTATCCGGCACGGCGGGAATTGCGGGGCGCATTGCCACGGGCGGCGCAGGCGGCGCCTGCTTTGGCGCCTCCGCCATTTCGCGCGTCTTATCACGCAGCGCCTGCGCCAGTTCGCCCGCGGCAAAGCCCTTGGCATAGCCTTGCTGTTCTGCCTGCTGCAAAGCCTGGGCGGATGCAGAACCGTCCATTTGCGCCAGCCCCCCAGGCGGCAGGGTACAGCCTGGCAAAACCGCAGCCACCGCCAGCCCCAGCAACCCGGCGCACAACCGCGGGCGCCCACTCCAGATTGACACCGTATCGAATCTTCTGCTCATTACCGCAGCATAACCCAGCCGTGAACGGACGTCATCTCACAGGTTAATGTTCCAGGCTCAAGGAGTTGCCGCCTTGAAAAATTTACCCCTGCCAAAAGTCTACCAGCTGATTGAACCGGGGCCGGTGGTGCTGCTGACAACCGCGCGCAAAGGACGGGCCAATGTCATGACGATGTCGTGGCACATGATGATCGAGTTCGAGCCGCCGCTCATCTCCTGCGTGGTGAGCGCCGCCAACCACAGCTTCGCGGCGCTGCGGGCAACCAAACAATGCGTAATCGCCATTCCCGGCGTGGCCATGGCCTCGCAGGTGGTGAAAATCGGCAATTGCTCCGGCCGGGACACTGATAAATTCACCAGCTTCGGCATCACACCCCTGCCAGCCTTGCGGGTGGAGGCACCGTTGATCGCGCAATGCCTCGCCAATCTGGAATGCCGCGTGAGCGATACCAAACTCGTGAACAAATATAACATGTTCATTCTGGAGGTGGTGAAGGCCTGGGTTGATCCCGCGCAAACTGACCGCCGGACCATCCATCACCAGGGTTACGGCAAGTTCGCCGTGGATGGCGAAGTGCTCAAGCTGCCTTCAAAGATGCGATGACACGCGCGGCGAATCGGTGCTAGCCTTCGCGCGCATAACACGGTTTCCAGTCATTCCAGGAGTGCATTATGAGCCAACATAATATCGCTGTAATCGTCGGCAGTCTCCGCCAGGATTCGTTCAACCGTAAACTTGCCACCGGCATCGCCCGTATGGCGCCGGCGGATTTCTCCTTCAACCCGGTGCGGATTGATGATCTGCCGCTCTACAACCAGGATGACGACGCCAATCAGGCCGCCAGCGTAAAGCGGCTGAAGGCGGAGATCGCGAGCTCCGCCGGGGTTCTGTTCGTCACGGCGGAATACAACCGCTCGATCCCCGGCGTGCTCAAAAACGCCATTGACAATGCCTCGCGCCCTTATGGCCAGAGCGCCTGGGCGGGAAAACCGGCGGCGGTGCTCGGCGTCTCGATCGGCGCGATCGGCACCGCGCTGGCGCAGCAGCATCTGCGCAATGTGCTGGCCTACCTTGACATGCCGACGCTGGGCGGGCCGGAGGTGTTCATCCAGGCGAAGGACGGGTTGTTTGACGATGCCGGGAATATCGGGCCGGGCAGCCAGGCGTTTTTGCAGGGGTGGATGGATAAATTCACCGGCTGGGTGAAACTGCACGCCTGAGCCTACCCCTCCCCCATCTTCACCGCGCCGATGAGGAATTCAATATTCCCCTCCGGCCCGGTGATCGGGCTTTTCTCCACGCCCAGCACCCGCCAGCCGGGGAGCGCTTCCCACCAGGCCTTGATTTTCGCGCACACCGCAGCGTGAATTTCCGGGTCTCGCACAACCCCGCCCTTGCCGACATGCTCGGGCCCCGCCTCGAACTGCGGCTTGATCAGCGCCAC
>NZ_JABEVC010000157.1 GCF_013044125.1 Acidocella sp.
GCGATGGCGGGGGCGGCGGCATCGAAGGCGATGACGCTGACACCGGGCTGCACCCCCTGCCCCGCCGGGTTGCGCGATGTGGCGGCGACGGTGAAACCAGCGGCAACGGCGGCGGTTGCGATGGCCCGGCCGGAATAGCCAAGGCCGAAGATGAGGAGGGTTTGGCTCAAAAATCCAAATCCGCGTAATGCGGCGGCGGGGCTTGGCCGTTGATGCGGTCCGCCAGCACGGCGCGGAAGGCGGGGCGGGATTTCATGCGCGCATACCAGTCCTTGGCGGCGGGGGAGACGCTCCAGTCAACATCGCCGATGAAATCCAGCGAGGAGAGCTGCGCGGCGGCCGCGAAATCAGCCAGGGAGAGGTTTTCACCCGCCAGCCAGCGGCGGTGCTCAGCCAGCCAGCCGATGTAGAGCAGATGCTGCTTGAGGTTCGCGTAGCCCGCGCGCAGGGCGCCAGCCTCCGGCGCGCCCAGACGCAGCGCCTGCTTCATGTGCTTTTCCCAGACGAGGTTACGGCTTACCTCGGCGAAGAATTTTTCGTCGAACCATTTGACCAGCCGGCGGGCTTCCACTCGCTCGGGCATGTTGAGGCCCAGCAGGGTCATATCCGGATAGGCTTCTTCCAGATATTCGCAGATCACCGCAGAATCAGGGACGACGAGGCCGCTGTCCTCAACCAGCGTGGGCACCGTGCAGGCCGGGTTCAGTTCCAGATATTCCGGGCGGCGTTCCCAGACTTTTTCCATCCGAAGCTCGAAGGGCAGACGCCGTTCGGCCAGGACCAGACGCACTTTGCGGGCGAAGGGCGACAGAGGCAGATGATACAGGACTCGCATGGCGGACTTTATGCCATTAGAGCGGGCGCACTGAAAGTGAGCCCGCCCCGGCGATGCCTACGCGCTCTTCTCGGTGGCTTCCTCCGACAACGGCGCGGGCAGGTATTTTACATACTCCTTCGGTACGATCTGCCAGAAATGCCCGCACTCGCGCGGCCAGCCATTGAGAATGGCGGCGGCGTAGCGGCTCTCCGTCTCCACGGCGTGGCGCTCCACGAGGGATTTCAGCACGCCCTCCCAATGCGGGGTGACGACTCGCTGCCAGGTGAGCGACTCCGGGTTGATACGCAGCTCGAACTGCCCGGAGGGGTCGTAGACGAAAGCCATGCCGCCGGTGAAGCCGGCGCCGAAATTGTCGCCCACCTCGCCCAGCACCACGACCGTGCCGCCGGTCATGTATTCGCAACCGTTGGAGCCGACACCCTCGACCACCGCGGTGCCGCCGGAGTTGCGCACCGCGAAGCGCTCACCCGCGCGCCCGGCGGCGAACAGATTGCCCGAGGTGGCGCCGTACAGGCAGGTATTGCCCACGATCGTGTTTTCGTTGGTCTTGAGCTTGGAGGACGGCACCGGGCGGACCACGATGGTCGCCCCGGAAAGCCCCTTGCCAACGTAATCGTTGGAGTCGCCAAAGACTTCCAGCTTCAGGCCGGCCACCGCGAAGGCGCCCAGAGACTGCCCTGCGGAGCCGCGCAGGCGCACTGTCACATGGTCCGGCTGCAGCTTCGCCTTGCGGTATTTGGCGACGATCTGCGAGCTGAACTTGGTGCCGATGGCGCGGTGCGTGTTGCGGATGTTGTATTGCAACTGCATCTTCTCGCCGTTCTGGAAGAAGGGCTGGGCGTCGGCGATCATCTGCGCGTCCAGGGTCTCGGGCACCTCGTTACGGCCGATGCGGGTGCAGTAGCGGGCATGCGGGCCGGGGTCGGCCTGGGCGAGGATGGGGTTGAGGTCCAGATCGTCCAGATAATCAGCGCCGCGGCTGACCTGATGCAGCAGATCGGTGCGGCCGATGATCTCTTTCAGCGATTTGAAGCCGAGCGAGGCCAGGATGCCGCGCACGTCCTCGGCAATGAAGGAGAACAGGTTGATGACCTTCTCGGGCGTGCCCTCGAACTTCTTGCGCAGATCCTCATCCTGCACACACACGCCGACCGGGCAGGTGTTGGAGTGGCACTGGCGGACCATGATGCAGCCCATGGCGACCAGCGAGGCGGTGCCGATGCCATATTCCTCGGCGCCGAGCATGGCGGCGATGACGACATCGCGCCCGGTTTTGATCCCGCCGTCAGCGCGCAGGGTGACCTGATGGCGCAGCCGGTTGAGCATGAGCACCTGATGCGCCTCGGATAGGCCCATCTCCCATGGCATGCCGGCGTATTTCACCGAGGATTGCGGCGAGGCGCCGGTGCCGCCGACATGGCCGGAGATGAGAATGGCATCCGCCTTGGCCTTGGCCACGCCGGCGGCGATGGTGCCGATGCCCGAGCGCGAGACCAGTTTGACGCAGACCGTGGCGCGCGGGTTGATCTGCTTGAGATCATAGATGAGCTGCGCCAGGTCCTCGATGGAGTAGATATCATGATGCGGCGGCGGGCTGATGAGCGTGACGCCGGGGGTGGCGTGGCGCAGCTTGGCGATCAGCTCCGTCACCTTGAAGCCGGGCAGCTGCCCGCCCTCGCCCGGTTTCGCGCCCTGGGCGATTTTGATCTCGATCTCCTTGCAGTCGTTCAGATATTCGGCGGTGACGCCAAAGCGCCCGGAGGCAATCTGCTTGATGGCGGAGGAGGCGTTGTCGCCATTGGGGCGCGGTTCAGCCCGCGAGGGATCTTCGCCGCCCTCGCCGGAATCCGAGCGCGCGCCGATGCGGTTCATCGCGATGGAGAGCGTCTCATGCGCCTCGGGGCTGAGCGCGCCCAGCGAAATGCCCGGCGCAAGCAGAACCTTGCGGATTTCGGTGATGCTCTCGACATCGTCAACCGGGATGGGTGTCAGGCCATCGGTGCGGAAGTCCAGCAGGTCGCGCAGCGCCACCGGGCGCTGCTGGCGCACTGATTCCGCATAGCGGCGGTAGAGCTGGTAGCTGTTGCTGCCGACCGCTTTTTGCAAAAGATGGATGGCGTTGTTGTCAAAAGCGTGGGTCTCACCCGCGCGGCGCAGGCGGTACATGCCGCCAATCTCCAGCGGCACGATGTTGCCGCCCCAGGCGGCCTCGTGCAGCCCCAGCACCTTATGCGCGATGCCGGGCAGGCCGATGCCGGAGATCCGTGAGTTCATGCCGGGGAAGAACTCGCCAACCAGCGCGCGCGAGAGACCGATGGCCTCGAAATTATAGCCGCCGCGATAAGAGGCGATAACCGAGATGCCGAGCTTGCTCATGATCTTGAGCAGGCCCTTATTTACCGCTTTTTTGTAGCGATAGACGCATTCCTTCAAGGAAAGCTTGCCAAAGAGGCCGCGGGCGTGGCGGTCCGCGATGCATTCCTGCGCCAGATAGGCGTTGATGGTGGTGGCGCCCACGCCGACCAGCACGGCGAAATAATGCACATCCAGGCATTCAGCCGAGCGGACGTTGAGGCTGGTGAAGGTGCGCAAGGACTGGCGGACCAGATGGGTATGCACCGCGCCGGTGGCGAGGATCATCGGGATGGTCGCGCGCTCGGGCGAGATTGCCTCATCGGTGAGGATGACATGGGTGCAGCCGGCGCGCACACCCTCCTCGGCCTCGCGGCGGATGCGCTTGATCGCACGGCGCAGGCCATCCTCGCCGTTGATGACCTTGAAGGTGCAGTCCACCACGCAGGCGTTGCTGCCCATGGTCTTGCGCATCGCCTCGAACTCGGCGGTGGAGAGCACGGGGCTGTCGAGCTGCAACAGGTCGCACTGCTCGGAGTCTTCATCGAGCACGTTGCCGAGGTTGCCCAGCCTGGTTTTCAGCGACATCACGCGGGTTTCACGCAGGGAGTCGATGGCCGGGTTGGTGACCTGGGAGAAGCTCTGGCGAAAAAAATGATGCAGGCCGCGGTATTTGTCGGAGAGGACGGCGAGCGGTGTGTCATCGCCCATGGAGCCGGTGGCTTCCTGCGCGTCGTCCACCATCGGGTGCAGCAACAGCTCCATGTCTTCCAGCGTGAAGCCTACGGCAAGCTGGCGGCGGCGCAGCGAGAGCGCATCAAGGCGCACCGGCTCGGGCGCATCGGTTTTCACGATGTGGTCAATGACGGTGATGCGCTTCACCCAGGCGCCAAAATCCTGACGGGCGGCCAGCATGTCCTTGATTTCGGCATCATGGTAGAACTTGGCCGCGCCAAGATCGACACCGATGGTCTGGCCAGGGCCGACATGGCCCTTCTCAACGATATTGTCCTCGTCCAGCTTCACCATGCCCGTCTCGGAGCCGACGATGAGCATGTGGTTGTGGGTGACGGTGTAGCGCAGCGGGCGCAGGCCGTTGCGGTCCAGCCCGGCGATGACGAAATTGCCGTCCGTGGCGGCGACCGCCGCCGGGCCGTCCCACGGCTCCATCACCACGTTACAGTATAAAAACAGGTCGCGATGCGCCTTGGGCATCGTCGCGTCGTTGCTGATCGAGGGCGGGATCATCAGGGTTTTGGCCATCGGCGCGTCGCGCCCGGCGCGCACCAGCAGCTCGAACACGTTATCAAGCGCCGCGGTGTCAGAGCCGCCGGCCTGCACCACGGGTTTCACATAATTGAGGAAATCATCCAGCCCTTCGGCGGCCAGCCGGGTCTCGTGGCTCTGCATCCAGTTGATGTTGCCGGCGACCGTGTTGATCTCGCCGTTATGCGCCAGCATGCGGAAGGGCTGCGCCAGCTTCCAGGTGGGGAAGGTGTTGGTGGAATAGCGCTGGTGGTAGATGGCGAAGCGCGAGATGAAACGCTCGTCCAGCAGATCCGGGTAGAAATCGGTCAGCGAGGCGGCGAGGAACATGCCCTTGTAGATGATCGAGCGGCAGGACAGCGAACAGAGATACAGATCAGGTATCTGCGCCTCGATCGCGGCTTTTTCGATCTTACGGCGGATGATGTAGAGCTCGCGCTCGAACACGTCCTCTGGCACGCCGCGGGCGTTCCAGAGCATGATCTGCTCGATCTCCGGGCGGGTGGCGTTGGCCTTCTCGCCGATGCACTCGACATTGATGGGCACCTGGCGCCAGCCGTAAATACGGTAGCCGAGGCTGAGGATTTCGGTCTCGACGATCTGGCGGCAACGCTCCTGCGCGCCGAGGTCGGTCTTGGGCAGAAACACCATGCCGACTGCGATCGGCCCCTCGCGCAGGCCATCGCCCGAGCGGCGGACTTCAGCCGCGAAAAAATCCTGCGGGATTTCGATGTGAATGCCCGCGCCATCGCCGGTCTTACCATCGGCATCCACGGCGCCGCGGTGCCAGACGGCCTTCAGCGCGTCGATGCCGGCCTTCACGATATCGCGGCGCTTTTTGCCGTCCAGGGCTGCGACCATGCCGACGCCGCAGTTGTCATGCTCCTGGCTCTGGCTATATGTTTCCTTCAGAATCTGAGCATTGTCGGACCAAGCCGAGAGAAATTCCGCGCCGGTTTCGTGGTTCATGTGTGTTACTCCGCAGCCTGGGAAAGGCTTTGCGCCTTGAAAAACTGGTGGATGGAGGCGGCGGCGTCACGGCCGTCGCGGATGGCCCAGACAACCAGCGAAGCGCCGCGCACAATGTCGCCAGCAGCAAACACGCCGGGCAGGCTGGTCTCGAAGGTTTTCGGGTTGGTCTTGAGCGTACCCCAGGCGGTGATCTTGAGGAAAGGATCGTTGAAGGCGCTTGGCATGTCCTCGGGGTCGAACCCAAGCGCCTTGATGACCAGATCCGCCGGGATGGTGAAGGACGAACCCTCGATGGGCTCGACCGATTGGCGGCCGGAGGCGTCTGGCAGGCCCAGATGCATTTTTATCGCGCGCACGGCGGTGACGCCGGTGCCGCCCAGAAATGCCTCGGGTGCGGCGAGCCAGCTGAAGACCACTCCCTCATCCTCGGCATTGGCGACCTCGCGCAGTGAGCCCGGCATGTTCTGCTTGTCTCGGCGGTAGAGGCAGGTAACGGATTTGGCCTCTTGGCGGATGGCGGTGCGCACGCAGTCCATCGCCGTGTCGCCGCCGCCGATGACCACCACGTTTTTGCCCGCCGCGTTGAACTTGCCGGAGTCGAATTCCGGCACGGCATCACCCAGGCTCTTGCGGTTGGAGGTGATGAGATAATCCAGCGCGGGCACGATACCGGACAGGCCCGAGCCGGGGGCTGCGATTTCGCGCGGCTTGTACACGCCGGTTGCAACCAGCACCGCGCCATGCTGCGCGCGCAGCGCGGCGAAGGTGATCTTGCCGCCGATATCGGCGTTCAACACGAATTTTACGCCGCCTTCCTCAAGCCATTTCCAGCGGCGCAGCACGATCTCCTTCTCCAGCTTGAAGCCGGGGATGCCGTAAATGAGCAGGCCGCCCACGCGGTCGTGACGATCATAAACCGTGACCTGATAACCCTGCTGGCGCAGCGCCTCGGCGGCGGCGAGACCGGCCGGGCCGGCGCCGATGATGCCGACGGCTTCAGCGCGCTCATGGCGGGGCTGGATTGGCTTGACCCAGCCCTGCTCGAAGGCGGTGTCGGTGATGTAGCGCTCCACCGCGCCGATGGTGACGGATTCGAAGCCTTTTTCGATGACGCAATTGCCTTCGCACAGCCGGTCCTGCGGGCAGATGCGGCCGCAAATCTCAGGAAATGTGTTGGTTGCGGAGGAAAGCTCATACGCTTCCTCAAGCCGCCCCTCGGCGGTGAGCTTCAACCAGTCCGGGATGTTGTTGGAGAGCGGACAATGGATGGAGCAGAAGGGGATGCCGCACTGGCTGCACCGGCTAGCCTGCGCCTTGGCCGATTGCACATCGAAGCGCTTGTAGATCTCATCGAAATCGGCGCGGCGGACGGCGGCATCACGCTTTTCCGGCGGCTGCTGGGGCAGATGGGTAAATTGCAGCATACGCTCGGCCATGTTTCGGTCCCGCCTCATCAAGCAAAATGACATGCTGCGCGAACCACAAGCTCGCGCAGCCAAGTGATGCAGGGTCTTAACCGAGTTATTGGCGGAATACCAGCGGTTTTTTAGATATAGGACAGTTATGCAGCCCTATAATCCAGAAAAATTTTACCGGCCGGGAGTTGCCAAACTGAACTTTGGGTAATTTAGGTCCGGTTTGCGCCTTATTTTGCCACCCCGGATGGCAAGTCATGCCTTTCGGCGGAAACGCGCCAGATAGCCCGGTACGATCAGGTCCATCGGGGTGGGAACAATCCCTAGGCTGGACAGGCCGGGGGCGTTGGCGGAAACGACATTGTCGCTCTGGAGCAGCTTGACCTGATCCCTGGTCAGCAACTTGCCGGGCAGGCGCTCAAGAAACAGCGCCTGGAAGCTGGCGAGGCCCGGCGGCAGATCCAGCACCCAACCCTTCCGATTCGTTACATTTAACATGAATTCAATGAGTTCTTTAAAACTCTTCACCTCAGGCCCGCCGAGTTCGAAGGTCTGCCCCTGGGCTGCGGGGGCCAGCGAGGCGAGCACGGCATCGGCTACGTCGCCGGCATAGACCGGCTGAAATTTCGCGGCGCCGCCGGTGATGGGAATGACCGGGAAGAGGCTGGCCATGGCGGCGAAGCGGTTGAAGAAATGATCCTCGGGGCCGAAGATGATGGAGGGGCGCAGAATCGCGGCCGCGGGAAAGGCGGAACGCACGGCGGCCTCGCCGGCGGCCTTGCTCTGGGCATATAGGCTGGGACTGGCGGCATCAGCGCCAATGGCGGAGACATGCGCCAGGTGGCGGACATTGGCGCTGCCGGCGATTCGGGCGATGCGCCCTGCCCCCTCGGCATGGGTGCGCATGAAATCACCCTTGCGGCGCTCAGCCAGGATGCCGGTGAGGTTGACGACCAGTTCGGCGCCCTCGATGGCGCGGGCTACCTGGGCTTCCTCATGCACGGGGGCGTACAACGGCACGATCTGGCCCGGGCCGCCCATGGGGCGCAGCGGCATCGCGGATTCGGTGTCGCGCACTGCGATTCGCACGATGTATCCCAGGGCGGCGAGGCGCTTGACCACATAATGGCCCAGAAACCCGGAACCGCCGAAAACCGTCGCAATTTTACCCGTTGGCGCCATTTGAACCCCCTGTTACTGTCCTCGGGTTGTAGGCGCGTGGAACACGCCGCTCAAGCCATGGTTGACGTGGCTGATTCGTGGAGCTAAAGCCCGCCACGGCGTTCCTTCGGGGCGCGAAAATTGGACTGCCCAGGTGGCGAAATGGTAGACGCACTAGCTTCAGGTGCTAGCGATCGCAAGGTCATGGAAGTTCGAGTCTTCTCCTGGGCACCAATTTTTCTCACAACATTTTGTCCGCACGGCGGGCCAAGCGCCCCGCGCTTTGCAAGGTCTCAATGAGCAATATCCAGTTGCATAAGCACGACCTGCCGGCCGGGCTGAGCTTCGGGCCGGTTGTTGCCATCGATACCGAGACCATGGGCCTCGACCCCAGGCGCGACCGGCTATGCCTGGTACAGCTCTCTTCGGGCGACGGCAGCGCGCATCTGGTACAGATCATCCCTGAGCGCCTCGGCGGCCAGGGAGCAAATTGCCCGAACCTGAAAGCGCTGCTGGCCGATCCGGCGGTGACCAAGCTGTTCCACTTCGCGCGGTTTGATATCGCGGCGATGCTGAACGGCCTGGGCGTGCTCACGGCGCCGGTGGTCTGCACCAAAATCGCCTCGAAGCTGGTGCGCACCTACACTGACCGCCACGGCCTGAAGGACCTCTGCCGCGATTTGGCCGGGGTGGAAATTTCCAAGCAGCAGCAAACCAGCGACTGGGGGGCGCTGGCGCTAACCCCCGAACAACTGACCTATGCGGCCTCCGACGTGCTGTATCTGCACGCCATCTGGTCCCGCCTGGAAGCGCTGCTCCAGCGCGAGGGACGCATGGACATCGCCCAGGCGGCCTATGCGTTTTTGCCCACGCTGGCGAAGCTTGATCTCCTCGGCTACGCCGACCCGGACCTGTTTCACCACTGAGGCGCTCCGGCGGTCTGGCTGCCCCCTCCCCGGTTCCGGCAAAATTATTTACGCGACGCTCTTGCACCATCGAGGCTTGGTCTATACCCTTCCTTTAATTGCGAATAATTTTCATTTGCAATTATTGACGCAGAGCGGACCAGCATGTTTGTGAGTATGATCATCGTCTTTCCCGAGGCGATGGGAGCGGGGCTGATCATCGGGATCATTCTGGCCGCTGCCGAGGGCGTTGCCGGGCGGCGGCTGGAGGTGAAAATTCCGTTCTGATGTTACATTTAAACGCACACGGCGTTTATTGGTTACCCTGTGTTGCCAATCCGTCAGTTGACCGCGCGGGCCGCCCTGTTCATACCGCAAGCATGTCTGACGATCTCCATGATGATCTTGCCATCGCGAGAGATGTTCTTACGACCGAAGCTGCGGCGCTGAGCGCCCTGGGTGCCGGCCTCGGGGAAGATTTCCGCGCGGCTGTTAATCAACTCATCGCCATTCCCGGCCGCGTCGTGGTGACGGGCATGGGCAAATCCGGCCATGTGGCGCGCAAAATCGCCGCGACCCTGGCCTCCACCGGCACGCCCGCGCTGTTCGTGCACCCGGCCGAGGCCGCGCATGGCGATCTGGGCATGATCATCGCCGGGGATGCGGTAATCGCGCTTTCCAACTCCGGCGAGGCCACCGAACTCGCCGCGATCGTGGCGCACGCCAGCCGCATCGGCCTGCCGCTGATCGGCATCACCGCCGCGGCGGGCAGTACGCTAGGCACCGCCGCCACCATCGCGCTGATTCTCCCGCCAGCACCGGAGGCCGGGCCGATCGGTCTGGCGCCGACCACCAGCACAACCATGCAGATGGCCCTGGGCGACGCGCTAGCCGTGGTGCTGCTGGCGCGGCGCGGATTTTCGGCGCGCGACTTCAGGGATATTCATCCCGGCGGCAAGCTTGGCGCGCGGCTGAAGCGGGTGCGCGACCTGATGCACAAAGGCGGCGAACTGCCCCTGGTTTCGCCTGGCACAACCATGGACCGCGCGTTGATCACCATGACGGCGAAGCGCTTTGGCGCGCTGGGCGTGGTGGACGGCGCCGGCAAGCTGCTCGGCGTGGTGACAGATGGCGATTTGCGCCGCGCCATGGGGCCGGACCTGCTCGGCCGCAATGTCGAGGATATCATGAACGCGAACCCGCGCACCATCGGCCCGGAGGCCCTGGCCGAAGAGGCGCTGCGTGAGATGAACAGCGAAACCCGCCCCGTTACCGCCTTATTTGTGGTGGATGACGCACGGATGATTAAGGGCATCCTGCATATTCATGACCTTTTGCGCGCGGGACTGGCATGAGCCGCATCGCCCCCCCGCGGCTGCTGGACGGGTTGCGCCGGCGCAACCCGGAGGAGATCTCCACCATCACGCGCCGCAGCGTGACCGTGACCATGCTGAAAAAGCTGCTGCCCGTGGCGGCGGTGCTGCTGCTGCTGGCGCTGGCGCTGGCGCCCTCCTGGCACGCCGGGCCGGATGCGAACCGCGTGACCTACCATGTGCAAAACACCACGCAGCAGAACACCGCCTCGCATATGCAGGGCGCGCAATATCGCGGCACGGATGACCAGGGCCAACCCTTTACCCTCACCGCCGTTAGCGCGGACGAACAAGGCGACGGCAATGTGGTGCTAAAGGCGCCTATCGGCGACCTGACGCTTAAATCCGGCGCGTGGCTTCTCCTGAAATCCGACACCGGGATGTACCACCAGAAAACCGGCACGCTGGGGCTGACCGGCAATGTCACGCTCTACCGCAACGACGGTACGACCATGACGGTGCCGCATGTCCGCATAGATCTGCATGCGGGCAGCGCCGTCAGCACCGACCCCGTGCAGGTTCAAGGCCCCTTTGGCACGCTGAACGCCGCCAATGGCTTTGTGGTGAGCAACCATGGCACGGATATCACCTTCAATGGTCCGGCGGCGATGACGCTGACACAGGCGCAATAATGAAATTACGTTCCCTCGGCGCAGCTCTGATCCTGATTGCCGCCGCCGCCCCCGCAGGCGCGCAGCCGCTCAACCTTGGCGGCACGCCGGGCAGCACCCCGCAACCGATTCAGATCACAGCCTCGCAGGGCATCCAATGGCAGCAGGAAAATCAGGTTGTCATCGCCATGGGCAACGCCAAGGCGGTGCGCGGCGCGGTGACGGTGACGGCCGACCAGTTGATCGCGCATTACCGCAAAAACACCCCCGCCGCCGCTGGTGCCGCGCAGGCGCCTGGTTCAGCCACCGATATTCTCAACCAGGGCAATACCTCTCTCTATGAGATCGAGGCTGTCGGACATGTGCATATTTATACCGCGACCGATAACGCCTGGGGCGACCACGCGGTTTACAGCATGGATGGCGCGGTGCTGGTGCTCACCGGCAAGCATCTGAAACTGACAACGCCGGACGACACCATCACGGCGCGTGATTCAGTTGAATATTATGCGGCCAAACGCCAGGCGGTGGCGCGCGGCAATGCGTTGATCGTGACCAATGACGGCCGCTCGGTCGCCGCTGATACGTTGATCGGCGATCTGGCCCCGGCGGCGGCAACCCCGGCGGCGGCCGGCGGCGGTATTGCCGGCCAGGCGGGGCAACTGCAAAAGGTGGAGGCGATCGGCCATGTGGTGATCCACACCACGGGAGACACCGCGACCGGCGACACCGGCGTGTATCTGCCGCAACAGGGCCGCGCGCGCCTGGGCGGCGATGTGCATATCATCCAGGGGCCCAATGAAATGAGCGGCAGCGATGCCCTGGTCAATATGAAGACCGGCATCGCCACCCTGCTGGCGGGCCCTGGCGGGCAGGTCGCCGGGACCATCATCCCCGGATCGGCGCCGCAAAAATGAACGTATCAGCACTGGATCACGGCGGGCTCGTCGCCACCGGCATTGGCAAGCGCTTCAAGAAACGCCCGGTGGTGCGCAACGTCTCCATCTCGGTGAAACGCGGCGAGGCGGTGGGGCTGCTCGGGCCGAATGGCGCCGGCAAGACCACGACATTCTATATGATCGTCGGGCTGATCGCGCCTGACAGCGGCGCCATCACGCTCGACGGGGCGGAAATCTCAAGCCTGCCGATGTACCGGCGCGCGCGCTTGGGGATTGGCTATCTGCCGCAAGAGGCCAGCATTTTCCGCGGGTTGAACGTGGAGCAGAACATCATGGCGGCGCTGGAAGTGGTGGAGCCTGACCGCGACCGGCGCGAGGCGCTGCTGAACGAGCTGCTGGCGGAATTTGGCATCACCCATCTGCGCCGCACCCCGGCGCTGGCGCTCTCCGGCGGCGAGCGCCGCCGCGTGGAAATCGCCCGCGCTCTGGCAACCGCGCCGAATTATATTTTGCTCGATGAACCGCTGGCCGGGATCGACCCCATCGCCGTGGGCGAGATCCGGGATCTGGTCTCGCATTTGAAGCACCGCGGCCTGGGCGTGCTGATCACCGACCATAACGTGCGCGAGACGCTGGAGATCATCGATCGCGCCTATATCCTCTACGACGGCGAAGTGCTGATGGAAGGCAAACCCGACGCTGTGGTCGCGCACCAGGATGTGCGGCGCGTTTATCTCGGTGAAAAATTCAGCCTTTGAAATCAGGCGCCAAGGGGGGTTCGCCCCTTGGTGTTTCCTGAAAGTTCAGAACCGTCCCGAAATCGCGATCGAGCCGTACTGGAAGGCCGGGGCGGAGTGGTGGAACTGCGGCGATTCAAGAACCTCCGTGGCGGTGATGCGAAAGCCATAAACGATCATGGCGGCGCCGATTTCCGCTTCGCCCTGCAACGGCGTGAGGGCCACATGGCGGCTGGACTGGAAATCGTTCCCCTGGATGAAGATATTATGCCCGACCAGGCGGCCATCGGCACCGGCGAAGACATACCAGACCAAAGGCTGCGTCGGCGTATAAGCATCTGTGCCGTTCAGGCCGTTGCCAAGCAGCGAGGGGCCGAAATCTGAGTCCAGCCCCTGCCCCAGGCGGACAAGGCCGCCCGCCTGAGCATAAATTTCCGTGTTGCCCGCCTGAGCCGAAACCTGGGGCAGCACCTGCAGGCCGAGCGCGCCGTTGCCGAAGCTCGCGATGTCATCGCGCCAGATGCGGCTACCGAAGAAATCCAGCGTCGGCTCATTGTGCAGCTGATAGCGCCAGCCGCGGTTAGGCGTATCGCCGATAAGCTCGTGGAAGCCGTTCTGCACCGACTGGCCAAGCGCATCCGGCCCGACCACGCCGACACTCATCCCCGCCACGCTGCGGGTGCCTGTGGTGTCCTGGATCAGGCTGGCGCTGAGCGACAGATGGCCGGAATAGGGCATATCGCGCGGGTTGGGGGTGTAGAGCTGGGTGTTGGTCGGTGTAAAAATCACCTGATCAAGGCTCAATTCCAGCCTTTGCGTGCCGCCCCCAAAAATTTGCGTGCCGAACTGGCTGAGGAAATCGGGCAGCGCGCCGGTGGGGGTTACATAACCCAGGTGAATGCCGGAGGTGTATAATTCATCGGTACTGGGGATGGAGAGCGCATCGTTCTCCACCTGCACGGTGAGGATGCTGCCGGGATCAGGCAGCGGATTGCCGGCCCAGGCCAGACTCGCGGAGCCCAGAAGCACCCCGAGGGACAAAGTGACGTTATAGACGCAGTGGATTTTGCTCATGGGCTATGTATGACTCTCATCGGCTTAAAACCGCTTAATCCCAGGTTTAACTGGCGGACATGTCCTGAGATATCATCGCTCGCGACTGGTGCAAGTGGCAAGG
Source organism: Acidocella sp. (assembly GCF_013044125.1). GTDB lineage: Bacteria > Pseudomonadota > Alphaproteobacteria > Acetobacterales > Acetobacteraceae > Acidocella. Next base: position 13,707 of record NZ_JABEVC010000157.1, read on the forward strand.
TCCAGCAATCGCTCTAGAACCTCGGTTTCCTGCGCCCCGGCGATGGCATGTTCGCCATCGACCACAAAACAGGGCACACCGTTGATTCCCAGGCGGTGCGCGTGGAGATTCTCAGAATGCACCGCGTCGGCCCCCTCGCCGGAGGCCAGAAATTGCGCGGTGGCGGCGGGGTCCATGCCTTGAGCGGCCGCCAGGGCTTTGAGAGTCGCATGGCTGCCGATGTCGGCACCTTCGACGAAATGCGCGTGGAAAATGCGCTTCACCAGCCCGCCGGCGGGGCCGGACCGCGCAGCGTGACGCACCAGACGGTGGGCATCCACACTGCTCGGCGTGCGGCGGATGGCCGCAAAATTGAACATGATCCCCTCGGCCGCGCCAAGCTCCGCGATGGAGGCATACAGCCGGCGCGCGCGGTCCTCGGCGCCGAACTTGCGGATCATATAGTCAGCGCGCGACATGCCGGTGCGCGGCATGTCCGGGTTAAGCAGAAACGGCCGCCAGAGCAGCTCGACGGCGAAATCCTGCCGCCGCTCCAGCAGGAAGGACAGGCGCTTGATGCCCAGGTAGCACCAGGGGCAAACGAAATCGAAAACAACTTCGACCACCAGCCGCGCCGGCAGAGGGGCGACAATATTCATGGCAAAATGTTAGCCCGGATTTTGGCTTTCCGCGAGACGGTGTTTTCGGACACTGCCATGACTTGACGCGGCCACGCCCGGCGCGATGATACGGCTTGGCCGCCGCCTCCCCTTTTTGGAGATAAATTTTTGAAAATCAGTAAGTTCTTCGTCATTTTTTCCGCATTGTGCAGCGCCGGCGCGGCCCAGGCCCGCCAGCCGCCCAACCCGCCGCCCTCGGGTCAGGTGGTGCACCTGTTCGGCCCCGGCTCGGTTGCCTCGCAGTTCCTCCCCGGAGGCAACGCCGCCGCCAGCCCCGCCGGCGGCGGCGCGGGCAGCGCCTATGTGGAGCCCAGCGCAGCCGAGATTCTGCACCAGATGTTCGTAACCGGCGATCCTGGGCAGAAGCCTGGGCAGACCATCTCCCAGGGCCGGAACAAAAACCGCTAGTACCCCGCGTCATTCATGACGCAGGGTACTAGCGCGGGTTGGTGGGCGGCGCGCGCTAAATATGACGCTAGTGGGACACGGCATTTTCAATGACGTGTCCCACTAGAGCCTAATTGGTTAAAGTGTGATCAGGCTCTAGCCCTTTTTCTGAGGGCGATTCACGCTTTCGGCCCGCTCGGCTGAGCGAACCTCAAACGATCGCGCTCTAATCCTGGGCGCGCAGTTGATCCCCCCGGAGCTCCAGGCGCCTGGCCATGGCGTCCAGGCGCCAGGCTTCGATGTCATATGGCGTTATGTAGCCATGATGCTTGGTGTCAATTTCAGTGAAATGCTCCGCAATCGGCCCCATGCCCGCGGCCTTCGCCTGCGCCAGGGTCAGATGGCCGTCATGCGTGGTGTTGGCGGCGTAGAATTTCATCAGGAACGCGGCCGGATCCTCGGGCCGGTGGCCTTCATGGCGCCACCCCGGCCCGCCCATCATGCCGGGGCCGGACGGCGGATTGGGAACAGGCTGGGCGGCGGCAAAGCCCGGCAAGACAGCAAGACCAAGCAGGGCGGCAAGAGCAGGACGGCGCATGGAAATCTCCTTGAGGTAAGATCTTCCATGTAGAGAGCAACTGTAACGCCGGAATTTCCCGCATGTAACCAGTACCAAACAAAAACGGCACCCGAAGGTGCCGTGTTCGTGATACGCGTTGCGCGGAATTTAACGCGAGTAGAATTCCACCACCAGGTTCGGATCCATCTGCACCGGGAAGGGCACATCGGCCAGCTTGGGGGTGCGCAGGAACTTGCCCTTCATCGCACGGTGATCAACTTCCATATACTCCGGCACATCGCGCTCGGAGGACTGGGCGGCATCGAGCACGACGGCGAGCTGCTTGGATTTCTCACGCACCTCGATCACATCGTTGTCCTTGACCATGTAGGACGGGATGTTCACCTTCTGGCCATTCACGGTCACATGGCCGTGGCTGACGAACTGGCGCGCGGCAAACGGGGTGACCGCGAACTTCATACGGTAGATCACGGCGTCGAGGCGGCGCTCCAGGATCTCGATGAGGTTTTCAGACGTGTCGCCCTTACGGCGCACGGCTTCTTCGTAATATTTGTAGAAGGATTTTTCGGAGATGTTGCCGTAGTAGCCCTTCAGCTTCTGCTTCGCCATGAGCTGCACGCCGTAATCCGACGGCTTCTTGCGGCGCTGGCCATGCTGGCCGGGGCCGTACTCACGCTTGTTGACCGGCGACTTCGCGCGGCCCCACAGGTTAACGCCCAAACGGCGGTTAATCTTATACTTACTCTCAGTGCGCTTGGTCATGGCGCTGGCCTTTCTTGTTAAAATTCC
>NZ_JABEVC010000017.1 GCF_013044125.1 Acidocella sp.
CCCACACCAAAGGCTGCCGGGAATTCGCTGAGCAGCGCCAGCAGCAGGCAGCCGGTGCCGGTGCCAAGGTCCAGCACGCGGGCGGGGGCGATGCCCAGGGCCAGCACGGCTTCCACCAAGGTCTCGGTATCGGGGCGGGGGATGAGCGTAGCGGGGGAGACGGCGAAGTTGAGCCCCCAGAACTCCTTGCGGCCGAGAATATAGGCCAGCGGTTCGCGCGCGGCGCGCCGGTCCACTAGCGGTTCGAAGCGTTCCGGGGTCACCTCGTCCAGCAACAACAATCTGGCGGCGGTAATGCCCTCGGCCGCCGCCAGCAGCAGCCGCGCCTCGCGCCGGGGTTCCTCGATGCCAGCCTGGGCCAACCGCGCCGCAATTGCGGCAAGCGCTTGCGCCGTGGGGATCACTGGTTGTCCGCCGCCAGGCGCGCCGCCTGGTCCTCGGCGATCAGCGCGTCGATGATGTCATCCATTTCGCCCTGCATGATGCGGTCGATCTTGTGCAGGGTGAGGTTGATGCGATGATCGGTGACGCGGCCCTGCGGGAAGTTGTAGGTGCGGATGCGCTCGGAGCGGTCGCCGGTGCCGACCTGGGATTTCCGGTCCGCCGCGCGGGTGGCATGGAGCGAGGAACGCTGCTGCTCATACATGCGCGCGCGCAAAATCTTCATCGCCTTGGCTTTGTTTTTGTGCTGGCTGCGCTCCTCTTGCATGGCCACCACGATGCCTGTCGGAATATGCGTGATGCGCACGGCGGATTCGGTTTTGTTCACATGCTGGCCGCCCGCACCCGAGGCGCGGTAGACATCGATGCGCAGATCGCTCTCATTAACCTCGACATCCACCTCCTCGGCTTCCGGCAGCACTGCGACCGTTACGGTGGATGTATGGATGCGCCCTTGTGTTTCAGTCGCGGGAACGCGCTGCACGCGGTGCACGCCGGATTCAAACTTTAGCTTGGAGAACACTGATTTGCCGGTAATCTCGGCAATGCCCTCCTTCAACCCGCCAAGCTCGTTCTCGCCATATTCCATGACCTCGAATTTATAGCCGTGCAGGCCGGAATATTTCTGGTAGGCCTGGAAGAGTTCGGCTGCGAACAGGGCAGCTTCATCGCCACCCGCCGCCGGGCGGATTTCCAGAATGGCCGAGCGGTCGTCCATTTCATCCTTGGGCAACAGCGCCAGGCGCAGCGCCATTTCCAGTTCGGGGATCTGCTGCTTCAAATCTTCCAGCTCAGCGGCGGCCAGTTCCTTCATCTCCGGGTCGGCCAGCATGGTTTGCGCCTCAGCCTGGGCCTGCTCGGCGGCGCGCAGTTCGGCGATGCGCTCCTCGATTGGTTGCAGCTCGGAGAGTTCCTTCGAGGCTTTCACGAACGCATCGCCCGCCAGCGTGCCGGAGAGCATGAAGCGCAGCTCCTCGGCGCGCGAGAGAATACGATCGAGCTTGTGGTCAAAACTCATGAACGCAACAGCCCCGGCAGGTCGGAGAACAACACATCCTGCTGCGTGCCGTCCGTGAGGTTCTTGAGTTTGATCTCTTCGCCCACCAGCACGGCGAATTTCGCGCCCGATTTATTGGCGCGCTCCAACCGCTTCTTCGCGTTGCCCGCATAGGCGATTTCGGCGGCGATGCCGATGTCGCGCAGGGATTTGAGAATGTTCAAGGCCGTGGCGTGATATGCCTCGTGCATGGGAATGATCGCCGCGGGGCGGTGCAGAATTTCCGGCGCCGCGATGAGCATGGAGAGCCGCTCGATCCCCGCCGCCCAGCCGACGCCCGGCACACTCGGCCCGCCCATCTGTTCGACCAGGCCGTCATAACGCCCGCCCGCCAGCACTGTGCCCTGCGCGCCGAGTGCTGTGGTCACGAATTCAAAGGCGGTGTGGTTGTAATAGTCCAACCCGCGCACGATGCGGGGGTTCTCGGTGAAGGGGACGCCGAAAGCCGTGAGCGCTGACTTCAATCCGTTGTAGAATTCAGCAGCGGCTTGCGAGAGATGATCGTGGATCAGCGGCGCATCGGCGACTAGTTTCTGGTCGCCTTCATCCTTGGAATCCAGGATACGAAGAGGGTTTTTCTCAAGCCGCGTTTTGCTCTCCGTTGAGAGGCCATCGGCATGTTGCGCGAAATAGGCAACCAGCGCGGCGCGGTAATTGTTGCGGGACTCAGCATCGCCCAGCGTATTGATGTGCAGCTCCACGCTCCCGGCGATGCCCAAATCATTGAGAATTTGCCAGCCGGCGGCGATAACTTCCGCATCCGCCAGCGGCGTCGCGGGGCCGAGAAGCTCGACGCCGATCTGATGAAACTGCCGGTAGCGGCCTTTTTGCGGGCGCTCGTAACGGAACATCGGCCCGGCGTAGAAAACCTTTTGCGGCAGGGTTTGCGTGAGGCCCGCGGTAATGAGGGCGCGGCACACGCCAGCGGTGCCCTCGGGGCGCAGGGTCACGGAATCGCCGCCGCGATCCTCGAAAGTATACATCTCCTTGGTCACGACATCGGAGGTTTCCCCCAGCGTGCGCGAGAAGACTTTTGTGTCCTCGAAAATCGGCGTCTGCCATTCGCTGAAGCCATAAAGCGCGGTGACGCGGCGGGCGGTTTCAACAACATGCGCGTGCCGGGCCGCGTCTTCGCCGATGAGATCGCGGGTGCCGCGCACGGGTTGCAGGGGAGGGGCCATGATTTTCAAACCAACCTATAAAATAAAAATGCCGGAGCCAGCAGGCTCCGGTTAAAACGAACGTACTGAAAATGCGGCTACTGCGCGGCGAGTTTGGCCGCGCTCAGCTCCGCTTCCACCTGCGCCGCCTTGGCTTCCACCAGTTCAACAATGTGGTTCACCATGTCGCCACCGTCGATTGTGTGGTCGGTTTTACCGGCCGAGTAGATCATGTGCTTGCCGTTGCCGCCGCCGGTCAGGCCGAGGTCGGTCATCAGCGCCTCGCCGGGGCCGTTGACCACGCAGCCGATGATGGAGAGCGTGATCGGTGTTTTGATATGGGCGAGGCGCTCTTCCAGCGTTTCAACGGTCTTGATGACATTAAAGCCCTGGCGCGCGCAGGAGGGGCAGGAAATGATGCGCACGCCGCGATGGCGGATGCCGAGCGATTTGAGAATATCCCAGCCGACCAGCACTTCTTCCTCGGGTTCCGCCGAGAGCGAGACGCGCATGGTATCGCCCACCCCGGCCCACAGCAGCGAGCCCAGGCCGATGGAGGATTTCACCGTGCCCGCGCGCTTGCTGCCCGCCTCGGTGATGCCGATATGCAGCGGGTGGTCACACACGTCGGCCAGTTGCTGATACGCCGCCACGGCCATGAAAACATCAGATGCCTTCACCGAGATTTTGAACTCGTGGAAGTCGTGATCCTGCAAGATCTTGGCGTGTTCCAGGGCGGATTCCACCAGCGCCTCGGGGTTCGGTTCACCGTATTTCTCCAGCAGGTGTTTCTCCAGGCTGCCCGCGTTCACACCGATGCGCATGGAACAGTTATGGTCGCGCGCGGCCTTAATCACATCGCGCACGCGCTCCGGCGAGCCGATGTTGCCGGGGTTGATGCGCAAACAGGCAGCGCCCGCCTGCGCCGCCTCGATACCGCGCTTGTAGTGGAAATGGATGTCCGCGACGATCGGCACGTTCACCTGGGGGATGATATGTTTAAGCGCCGCCGTGCTTTCCTCATCGGGGCAGGAGACGCGCACGATATCCACCCCCGCGGCCTCGGCGCGCAAAATCTGCGCCACCGTGGCGTCAATGTCGGTGGTGAGCGTATTGGTCATGGTCTGTACGGAGATCGGCGCATCGCCGCCGACCTTCACATTGCCGACGCTGATCTGGCGGGACTTGCGGCGGGTGATCTGCTGATATTCGCGGTAGTTCATAACAATTCCTTCAGTTGGCCGCCGGCGGCGCGGCGGTTTTTGCCGCTGGCGGTGTCAGAGCATAGTTGTGCAACACGGCACCCACAGCGCCCAGAGGCGCGCCGGCCTTGCCGTTGATGGCGATTTCGGTACCCCCGGCGTTGCCCACGGTCATGGTCAGCCCGGCTTCATCAGGAACGGGCCAGCTCTCTCCGGCATGCAGCACCTTGCTGAAGAGTATGTTGCCCGTGGTGTCGCTCACTTCAACCCAGGTGTCGGCGGTGGCGAGAATGACCTGGCCGTTGTCAGGGGTTGCGACGGGGGTTGCGACGGGGGTTGCGGCGGGTTGCGACGGCGGTGTGGCGGCGGGTTGTGCGGTTGATGAGGTGGTGGGTTGTGCCGTCGGAGTAGGTTCTGGCGCTGCCGGTGCAACCGCTACGGCGGGCGCCGCCGCTGGCGTGGCGGGCGTTAGCGTGGCGGGCGTTGGCGTGGCCGGAGAGGCTGGCGGCTTGGGCGGCACGGCGAGCGGCGCGAGTTGCACCGGCACGCTGGGCACCGCGGCAGCCATGCGGCGTTCCTTCTCGGTGTGCAGATACCACAGCCCGTAGCCCGCGAGCAGGAGCACCACGCCGAGCAGCGCAATCGCCCCGGCGGGTACGCCGCGGTCGGGCACGGGGGCCAGGAATTTCAGCTCCGCCGGAGGCAGTTCACCCATGCTCCCGGCATCGCGGAAGCGGCGCAGGATCTCCTCGGGGTCCAGCCCCAGGCTTTGGGCATAGGTGCGAATAAACCCGGTTTGATACGCGGGGCCTGGCAGGGCCCCGAGGTCCCCTCGCTCAATGGCTTCAAGGTAGGGCAGGCGGATGCGCAGCCCCTCGGCCACTTCGGGCAGTTTCCAGCCCAGCCTTTCGCGTACACTACGAAGGCCAGCGCCCACCTGGGCGGCTGGCTGCGGCTGGTCGGTTTGCGTCATGTCGATCCCGGCAATCTCGTTTGGCATTCTGCGGCGCTTTGTATACCGCCCCGGCGCTTTGCGCTACCGCACCGCGTGCAGGGGTTAAACCGGCAGGTTATGTTCGCGCGCCCAGGCGGTCAACGGTTCGCGGATGCTCCCGCCCGCCGCCCCAGCCCGGCGCAATTCGCGCAGCACGGGGCGCAACGCGTTCAGGTCCGTCTCCACCAGCAGCGCCTTCACGGGCAAGATGGCATTGCCGGACATAGAGAGCGTGCGCACGCCCATGGCGGCGAACACCAGCGCGTCCATCGGCCGCCCGGCCGCCTCGCCGCAGATGGAAAGAGGCACCCCGGCCTCGCCGCAAGCCGTGACCAGCCGTTCCAGCATTTCCAGCACGGGGGCGGAGAGCGTGTCGTAGCGCTCGGCCAGTTCGGGCGTTCCACGGTCCGCCGCGAAGAGGAACTGCATGAGATCGTTGGTGCCGACCGAGACGAAATCCGCCTCCGCCAGCAGGCCGGGGAGCTGGAACAACAGGGCGGGCACTTCCAGCATGGTTCCGGCTTCGAGTTTTTCCGGCACCGGGCGGATGCGCGCGGCCTCGGCTTCCAGCAGGTCCCGCGCGGCGCGGAATTCCTCCACCGTGGCGACCATGGGGAACATCACCGAGAGCGGGCGGCCCTGCGCGCCCAGCAGCAGCGCGCGCAGCTGGCGGCGCAAAATCGCCGGGCGGTCCAGCCCCACGCGCAAGGAGCGCCAGCCCATGGCCGGGTTTTCCTCACCCCCGCTGGCCTCGCCGGGGAGCAATTTGTCAGCCCCCAGATCCAGTGTGCGGAACAGCACGGGGCGCCCGCCCGCACGGTCCATCACCCGGGCGTATTCCGCCGCCTGGCCCGCGACGTCAGGGATGCCGCCCGCCGCCAATGCGGCGATTTCCGTGCGGTAAAGCCCGATGCCATCGGCCCCGGTGCGCTCCAGCTGGTCCAGCTCCAGCGCTAGGCCGACATTGAGCATCAGGCTCATCTGGGTGCCGTCGCGGGTGATGGCGGGTAAGTCCCGGTAGGCGGAGAGTGCCGCCGCGCGGACCGAGCGGGCGGCAAGCGCGCGGTCATAAACCTGCAATACCTCTGGTTCCGGGCGCAAAATCAGCGTCGCCCCTTCGGCGTCCAGCAAGGCGTCATCGCCGCCTTGCGCGGCCTCCACCGCGCCGCGTTCCACGGCGAGGGCGGGCAGACCCAGGGCGCGGGCCAGAATCGCGGCGTGCCCGGAGGCGCTGGCTTCCTCGATCGCGACCCCGGCGATGCCGCGCGCGTGCCAGTCCAGAAGGTCTGCCGGGCCAAGGCGGCGTACCAGCAGGAGCATGCCGTCAGCACGCTCGGGCTTGGGCGCCATGCCGCCCAGCGCCACCATCAGGCGGCCGATCATGTCCTCGATGTCGGCCAGTTTCTCGCGCAGGTAAGGATCGGTGATGCGGCGCATGCGTTCGCGCAGATTTTGCGCCACCTTGTCCACGGCGGTTTCGGCGGTCAGCCCGTCGCCGATGGCCTGGCGCACCTGGGCCAGCCACCCGGCGGACTGCGTGACCATGCGGTAGGCGTCCAGCACATCGCGCGGGGCGCTGCCGCCGGGCAGGGTGGAGGTGATCAGCCCGTCCAGGCTTTTGTTGGCGGTCTCCACCGCCTTTTCCAGCCGCGCCAGCTCGGCGGCAGGGTCGTCGGTGAGCAGCTTGGCGATGGGCGGGGAGGCGCCGTAAGGCAGGATTTTGCCGCGCGCGATGCCGGAGGAGAGCACATGCCCTGCGTAACGGCGCGGCAGACGGGCGGAGAAGCCTTCCTCGGATAGATCCGTCGCCCCCGCGCGCGCCAGGATTTCCGCCAGCAGCATGGCCACGGTGGCCACCACCTCGACCTCAACCGGGGCGAACACCCGGGCCTCGCGCGACATCATCGCGATGACGCCGAGAATCCGCCCCGCGCGTTTCACCGGCATGGCCAGCGTGGAGGCAAACGCCTCCTCGCCCAGCTCGGCGCGGTAGACATAGCGCGGGTGGTTCTGCGCATCAGGCAGGTTCAGCGAGTCGCCGGAGGCCGCGACCATGCCGATAATGCCCTCGCCCAGGCGCAGGCGCGTATGGCCGACGGCGCTGACATTCAGCCCATGGGTGGCGGCAAGTTCCAGCACTTCGCCAGGCCGGGCGACATAGATGACGCAGGCATCAGCGGGGAGTTCCTGCGCCAGCAACTCGGCGATGTCCGGCAGGCTCGCGGTGCCGGGGGCCAGAGCCTCGCGCAGCCGTGCGAACAAATGCCGGGTATCACCGAACTTGGGTTTTCTGCGCCGGGGCTGCCTGGGCGGAGTCTCGCTGGTCATGCGGCTATCTTGCCATGCAAAAGCGGCAAAAATCAGCCCTGATCAGCAGATTAGAGAAGTTTTTTCTTCCCCAGATTGAAAAAAAATTCAATCCGGGGAAGAGTTTTATCACCTCAGGCCTTCGCCGCGCGCGCCGCCAGCGCCGCCAGTGCCTGCGCCCGCAGATCCGAGAGGATTTCAGCCACCGGCTGAATTTCGGTGACCATGCCGACCGACTGCCCGGCCATGACCGAGCCGTTCTCGATATCGCCGTCGATCACCGCGCGCCGCAGCGCCCCGGCCCAGAAATGCTCGATTTCCAGCTGGGCGGCGTTTTTATCCAGCTCGCCGTCCTGGAATTTTTTAAGCACTTCGGCCTGATGGCGCATGAAACGCTTGGTGCCCTCGTTCACCAGGCCGCGCACCGGGATCACGGGGAAGCGCTCGTCGATCTGCACGGAGGGCAGCGCGTCGCGCGCATTGGCCTTGAGGAAAGCCTGCTTGAAGCTGGGGTGCGCGATGCTCTCCACCGAGGCGGCAAAGCGCGTGCCGAGCTGCGCCCCGGCGGCGCCCATTTCCAGATATCCCAAAATCGCCTCGCCGCGCGCGAGCCCGCCCGCGACGAACACCGGCACCTCACGGATATGCGGCAGAATTTCCTGCGCCAGTACGGTGAGCGAGACCGGGCCGATATGCCCGCCCGCCTCGGAACCCTCGATCACCAGCGCGTCCACACCCGATTTCACGAAACGTTTGGCCAGCACCAGCGCCGGGGCGAAGGCGACGACCTTGGCCCCACCGTCCTTGGCCGCGCGGATGGCGGGGCCGGGGGGAATGCCGCCGGCAAAGACGATATGCGTGACCTTGGCGCGCAGGCAGATCTGCACCAGCTCGTCGAGCTGCGGGTGCATGGTGATCAGGTTCACGCCAAAGGGTTTGTCCGTCATCGCCTGGGTGGCGGCGATCTCGGCCTCCAGCAGGGCCGGCGGCATCGCGCCGCAGGCGATGACGCCAAACCCGCCCGCGTTGGAGATGGCCGAGACCAGGTGACGCTCGGAGATCCAGCTCATCGCACCGGCCATGATGGCGTGTTCCGTGCCGAGGAAGGCGGCGCCGCGGGCCTGCAGGGCGGCGTATTCGCCCGCCGCGTCATGCGTGCAATTATGCATCGAGTTCATACGCCGTGTGCAGCGCGCGCACCGCCAATTCGGTATATTCGGCGGCCACCAGCACGCTTACCTTGATCTCGCTGGTGGAGATCACCAGGATATTGATACCGCGCGCGGCCAGGGTGCGGAACATGGTGCCCGCAACACCAGCATGGCTGCGCATTCCCACGCCGACCACGGAGATTTTGGCAACGTTCGGGTCGGTGGAGATTTCGGCGTAGCCGATTTCCTGGCGGGCCTGCTCCAGCACCGCGATGGTGCGCGGCAGGTCGGTCTTGCCGACCGTGAAGGTCATATCCGTCGTGCCGTCGGCGGAGACGTTCTGCACGATCATATCGACGTTGATATGCGCCTCGGCCAGCGGCACGAAAATGGCGGCGGCAACGCCGGGGCGGTCTGGCACCCGGCGCACCGTTACCTTGGCTTCATCGCGCGAATAGGCGATCCCTGCGACAATTTCCTGTTCCACAACTTCATCCTCATCAACAACCATGGTGCCGGGCGCATCGGTAAAGCTGGAGAGCACCTGCACCCGCACATGCTCCTTCATCGCCAGTTCCACTGAGCGCGTCTGCAGCACTTTCGCGCCCACGGAGGCCAGTTCCAGCATTTCCTCGTAGGTGATCTTGGTCAGCTTGCGCGCGCCGGGAACGATTCGCGGGTCGGTGGTGTAGACCCCGTCCACATCGGTATAAATATCGCAGCGGTCCGCCTTCAGCGCCGCCGCCAGGGCGACCGCCGAGGTATCGGAGCCGCCGCGGCCCAAGGTTGTCACCCGGTTGTCCGGGCCGATGCCCTGGAACCCGGCGACCACGGGGATCTGCCCCTGTTTCATACGTTCGACCAGCTCTTCGGCCTCGATCGAGTTGATCCGCGCTTTGCCGTGCTGGCCATCGGTTTCCACCGCGATCTGCCAACCCATCCAGCTGCGCGCATCCATGCCCAGGTTTTGCAGGGCGATCGCGGTGAGCCCCGCGGTCACCTGCTCGCCGGTCGCAACCACGGTGTCATACTCGCGCGCATCGAACAGCGGGGAGAGCTTCTGGCACCAGTCCACCAGCTGGTTGGTGGCGCCCGACATGGCGGAAACCACCACGGCCACCTCGTTGCCCTTGTCGGCCTCCGCCTTCACCCGCTGGGCGACATTGCGGATACGGTCCAGGTCGGCGACGGAGGTGCCGCCGAATTTCATCACGATACGCGCCATACATATGTCCCTTGTGGAAAACCGGCCGGGGCGTCACATACCGGTCACAGGAGAATTCGGCAATGCAGGGCAGTTCGGTCAGACCAGAAGAAATCGCTCTTTTCGACGATTTGGCGGCGCGCTGGTGGGATCCGGCCGGGCCGATGCGGCCTTTGCACATGATGAACCCGCCACGCGCGGCCTGGGTGCTGGAGCGGGTGGCGCGGCATTTTCCCGGCCCGGTGCGGGTGCTCGATGCCGGGTGCGGCGCCGGTCTGCTCTCCGAGTCTCTCGCCAGGGCGGGGCATGAGGTGCTGGGGCTGGACGCCGGCGCCGAGGTGATTGCCGCGGCGGAGGCGCATGCGGCCGGGCAGGGGCTGGCGCTTAGCTACCGCAACGCCACCGCGGAGGCTCTGCTGGCCGAGGGACGCAAATTCCCGGTCATCACCGCGTTGGAGGTGCTTGAGCATGTGGCCGGGCCGGGTGAGTTCATCGCCACGCTGGCGGCGCTGCTGGAGCCGGGCGGGTTGTTGTTCGTCTCGACCATGGACCGCAGCCGGAAATCCTTCCTGGTGGCCAAGCTGGGGGCGGAATATCTGCTGCGCATGCTCCCCGTCGGCACTCACACCTGGCGCCAGTTCGTCACCCCGGCGGAGCTGGGCGGGCACTGCCGCGCCGCAGGCTTGCGCCTGTGCGACACGGCGGGGATTTCCTTCGCGCCGCTGGCCGGGGGGTTCCGCATTTCGCGCGATACCTCGGTGAATTACATCGCCATGGCGCAGGCGGGTTGAGGGCGCGGGACTATTCGCGGGCTATTGAAACGCGGGCTATTGAAACGCGGGCTATTGAAACTTGATGCCGCGCAGGCTGGCCCGCTTGCGCCATTGCCGCAAAAAATCCATCAGCTGCCGCCAGGGGCGGGTGATTTCCCAAAGGATCTTGCCCGGCAACCCTCGCTTCGCGGCAAGGTCCTTGCTGGTCTGGATTGAACTTTGAAATTCGCCCTCGGGCTGGCTGTGCGTGGCCTTTTGCAATTGCATGCACAAGGCCGGGTCCAGTTGCAAAACGCTCAACCCCGCCACGATGGTGGGAACATCGAACAGCAGATGGTCCACCGGGCGCGCCGGCCGGGCCGCATGGGCCAGCATTTTTTGCGCCCCCTGGCGGCTCAGCACATATCCCGCGGCGCCGAGATGGGTTGAGTACAAGCGCCCAAGCGCGCGCCCCCGGCACGGCTGAAGCTGCCGGGAGATCAGCGCCTTCTTCGCAAAGGTCTCGATTTTTACAACATCGCAACCCTCCGGGACCCAGCCCGCATCCGCCATGAAAGCGGAGAAATCCGGGCTCAGGAGCACGTCGTCCTCCAGGATGCAGGCGTGCGAGGCGCCGCTCTCCAGGAGTTTTTGCCAGGCGGCGGCATGGCTGGCGGCGCAGGCGCGTTCAAACCGGGTCATATCCTCAAAACGCAGGGGGAGTTTATGGCGGTGCGCAGGCCCGCCGGTGCATGCGGCCTCCACGGCGGCAATCCGCTCAAAATCCACATCGCCAAGCACATCACGCATCCGCGCCAGGCGCTGCGTGTGCCGGTCCAGGTTGATGACGTAAACGCGCAAGGATTCCCCCTTTTCAGCCTGGCTTGTGCGCGAAAAGCGCGGCGATTCTGGCCGGGTCCACGTCTTCGATCAGCGGCGGCTGCCATTTGGGGGATTTGTCCTTGTCCACCAGCAGCGCGCGCACCCCCTCGATGAATTCCGCACTCATCGCGACCTGGCACACCAGATGATATTCCGCCGCGAGACAGCCGCGCAGGTCTTGCGCCGCGCCGCGCCGGATGATCTCGAAGCTCCAATGGATGGAGCTTGGCGAATGCGCGCGCAGCTGCGCCAGGGCCGCCTTGGCGAAGGCGCTGCCATCGGCCTCCAGCGCCGCCACGATCGCGCTGACGCTGTCCTGGCTGAAGGCCCGGTCGATAAGTTCCCGTTCGGCGGCCAGGGTAAAGGGCGGCAGGGGGGCGGCGTATTCTGCCACCGCCGCCGCGCCGTCGCGCACGATGGCATCGCACAATTCGGGGATGCGCCCGCTTGGCACATAATGCGTGGCAAAACCGGCGTGCACCGCATCAGCGCCGTGCACCCGCGCGCCGGTAAGGCCGAGATACATGCCAAGCGCCCCCGGCATGCGCGGCAGCACATAGCTGGCGCCAACATCGGGGAACAGCGCGATCCCGGTCTCAGGCATGGCAAGCAGCGCGTTCTCGGTGGCGATGCGGTGGCTGCCGTGCGCCGAAATGCCGACCCCGCCGCCCATGCAAAGCCCGTTGATGATCGCGATATAGGGTTTGCGCAGATCGGCGATGGCCTGGTTCATCGCGTATTCCTGCCCGAAGAAGCTTTCCGCGATGCTGGCATCACCCGCGACCGCGCCGGCATGCAGCATCCGCACATCGCCGCCCGAGCAGAACCAGCGCTCCAGCGTATCCACCAGGATGACATGCACCGCCGGATCGGCGCCGAAATCCTCCAGCGCGGCGCGAATTGTCTTCACCATGTCTAAATTGAGCGCGTTGAACGCCTTTGGTCTGTTCAACCGGATGCGTCCTGCTCTACCCTCACGCCAGACCTGAACCTCACGATCCATTCTTCGATCTCCCAAAAGCGATTTTCCGGAGCAGTACAGAATGTTTCGTCTAAGACAAGGGGATGCGATGGCGGAGTTTTTCTCTGACGAACGCAAAAGCCCGGAGGCTTCCCTCTGGGCGGTGGTGGCGATGAGCGGGCGGGTAATCCGCATCGCCGAGGTTTACGCCAGCCGCAGCGCCGCCCTGGCGGACAAAACCTGGCGCGAGGCGCAGGTACGCGCCTATGCCGGATTTTTGGAGTCATCGGCCCAGCCCACGCCGGTTTATGCTGTCAAACCCATCCGCCGGACTGATTTACCCCGCCGCTGGAAGCCGCTTCCCGCGCTGGGGTTCCTGAATGGAAGGCTGTAGAATGAACGAGTTCCGCGTTGAACGTGATAGTCTTGGCGAGGTTCGTGTTCCCGCCGCCCGGCTTTGGGGCGCGCAGACCCAGCGCAGCATCGAGAATTTTCCCATCGGGCGGCGTGATTATATCTGGGGGAGGGAGGTCATCCGCGGTTTTGGCATCCTCAAAAAGGCCTGCGCCCTGGCCAACCAGGCGCTGGGCCAGATGGCGGCGGAGAAGGCAGCACTCATCGTGCGGGCGGCGGAGGAGGTGATATCGGGCCAATGGGACGAGGAATTCCCCCTGGTCGTGTTCCAGACTGGCTCGGGCACCCAGAGCAACATGAACGCCAACGAGGTCATCGCCAACCGCGCCATCCAGCTCGCCGGCGGGGTTCTGGGCAGCAAAAAGCCGATCGACCCCAACGATGACGTCAATCATTCGCAATCCTCCAACGATACCTTCCCCACGGTGATGCACATTGCCGCCGCCGAGGTGATCGAGACCCTGCTTCTGCCCGCCGTGGCGGCGCTGGTGGCCGTATTCGAGGCCAAAAGCCTCGCCTTCGCCGATGTGGTGATGACCGGGCGCACCCATTTGCAGGATGCCACGCCGGTGACGCTGGGGCAGGTCATCTCCGGCTGGGCGGCGCAGCTGGATGCGGCGATGTCGGGTATCCGCGCCACGCTGCCGGGGCTCTATGAGCTCGCCATCGGCGGCACGGCGGTTGGCACCGGCTTGAACGCCCACCCGAATTTCGGTGCGGTGGCGGCGGAATTCATCGCGCTGGAGACCGGAAGACACTTCCGCACCGCGCATAACAAATTCGCGGCCCTCTCGGCGCATGACGCCATGGTGGCCGCCTCGGGGAGTCTGCGCGTGCTGGCCGGCGCGGCGATGAAAATCGCCAACGATGTCCGCTGGTATGCCTCCGGCCCGCGCACCGGCATCGGCGAGTTGCTCATCCCCGAGAATGAGCCCGGCTCTTCCATCATGCCCGGCAAGATCAACCCCACCCAGAGCGAGGCGCTGACAATGGTGGCCGTGCAGGTGTTCGGCAACGACCATGCGGTGGCCTTCGCGGGTAGCCAGGGCAATTTTCAGCTCAACGTGTTCAAGCCGGTGATGCTGCATAATTTGCTCGATTCGGCGCGGCTGCTGGCCGAGGCGCTAGGCGCCTTCAACACGCATTGCGCGGCGGGCATCGAGCCCGCCTACGGGAAAATCGCCGAAAACCTTACAAAAAACCTCATGCTCGTCACCGCGCTCAACCCGCACATCGGCTACGCGGCGGCGGCCAAGGTGGCGCTCAAGGCCCATCATGAGGGACTCTCGCTGCGCGCCGCGGCCCTGGCCCTGGGGGCCACCACGGCTGAGCAGTTCGACGCTTGGGTGAAGCCGGAGGAGATGACCCGGCCGCTGCGCCTGGAGGACTGAAGCCAGCGGCACTTGCTTTCCGGCGGCGGCGTCTGCATCTAATGCCGCAGAACTCCGGTGCCCCACGGCACCCCCTTTAACGAAAGACCCGAATGATGGATGGCGGCGCCGAATCACGGCGGATAACAATACACCGGCCAGAGGATTTTGTCCCGATGCGCGCGGCGGGCCTGCTGGCCGCCCAGACTCTGGACATGATCGGCCCGCATGTGGTTCCCGGGGTTACCACGGAGGAGCTTAACACCCTCTGCCATAATTTCATTGTGGCGCATGGGGCCGTTCCGGCGCCGCTCAACTATCGCGGTTTCCCAAAGTCGATCTGTACCTCCATCAACCATGTCGTCTGCCACGGCATTCCGGGCGAGAAAAAGCTGCTCGACGGGGACATCGTCAACATCGACGTCACCGTGATCCTGGACGGCTGGTACGGCGATTCCAGCCGCATGTATGTCGCAGGCACAGCCAGCACCCGCGCGCGGCGGCTGATCGAGGTGACCTATGAGGCGTTGATGCGCGGGATTGCCGCGGTCAAACCCGGCGCCACCTTTGGCGATATCGGCTATGCCATCCAATCCTATGTCGAGGCGCAGCGCTTTACCGTGGTGCGCGATTTCTGCGGCCACGGCATCGGCCGTAATTTCCATGAGCCGCCCAACGTGCTGCATTTCGGCCGCAGAGGAGATGGCCCGGTGCTTAAGCCCGGCATGTTCTTCACCATCGAGCCCATGGTCAACGTGGGCCGCCCGGAGGTGAAGGTGCTGGATGATGGGTGGACAGCGGTCACGCGCGACCGTTCACTCTCGGCGCAGTTTGAACACATGATCGGCGTGACCGAAACCGGTCATGAGATTTTTACCCTCTCACCGAAGGGCTACACGGTTCCGCCTTATGCCTGATAAAACCGCCAGGGCATAAAAAAAGGCCAAGGATTTTGTCCCTGGCCTTTTTGCGTGGCGGTTAAGCTCCGGCGGGGTCAATCCACCCCACATGCCCGTCAGGGCGGCGATACACCACATTCAGGTGGCCGTTTTTGGAGTTGCGGAACATCAGCACCTGCTGAAACGCCAGGTCCATGCGCATCACCGCGTCGCGCACGGTCAGCGACTCAATGGTCGCATCGGATTCGGCGATGATGGTGGCGTGCAGCGCCTCGGCTTCGGTTTGCGCCTCTGCCTGTTTTTCAATCTCCGCCGGCGCTTCGGCTTGCAGCACATATTGCCGCCCGGCCTCGGGCTTCGCGCGGTTTCCGGCATCGCGCGCGTGTTCGGAGACGCGGCGCCGGTAGCGGCGCAGACGGGTGGCGATATGCTCGGCCGCATCGTCGAAGGCGGCATGCGCGTCGCCGGCCTCACCCTCGCCGCGCACGGTAATGCCGCGGCCCGCATGCACGTTGATATCGCAGGTAAAGAAACTTCGCGCCTTACTGAATGTAACGTGCGCCTCCAGCGCCTGGTCAAAATATTTATGGGTAATGACATCCAGATGCGTTGCCACATGCGTGCGCAGTGCATCAGAGAGGTCAACTTGTTTGCCAGAGACCGTCAATTGCATGGTCTTCTCCCGAACCTAATCAGACTCGTAGTCCAAAGGGTCACCCATTAACCCCCTAGGCGGGCATTTTGTCCCGCTTGCGCTGCGCCGAGCCAGGTATACGCAACGCTTCTCTGTATTTGGCCACGGTCCGCCGTGCTATGTCTATGCCTTCCTTTTGTAATATTGCCGCGAGCGCGTCATCGGAGAGAATATTTTTCGGATTTTCTCCCGAAATGAGGGCTTGTACGCGGTGGCGGACCGTCTCGGCGCTATGGGTTTGGCCGTTTGCGCCGGTCAGGGCGGTGGTAAAGAAAAATTTCAACTCAAAGATACCGCGCGGGGTGGCGATGGATTTATTCGAGGTCACGCGGCTGATCGTGCTCTCGTGCAACTCCACCTCGGCGGCAATGTCGCGCAGGGTGAGCGGGCGCAAATGGCTGATGCCATGGGCGAAAAAGCCCTCCTGCCGGCGCACGATCTCGGCCGAGACCCTCAGAATTGTCTGCGCGCGCGACTCCAGCGCCTTCACCAGCCAGGTCGCGCTTTGCAGTTGCTCTGAGAGAAACGCCTTTGTCTCGCGCGAGGCCGATACCGCCAGCCGCGCCTGGAAGCCGCGGCGGATGAGCAGCCTGGGCATGGTCTCGGGGTTGATCTCGAGCGTCCAGTCATTCGTACCATCGGCCTGCACGGGCAGCGCGCGCATCAATACATCGGGGATGAGCGGGCGCAGCGGCTCAGCCTCGAAACGCGCGCCGGGCTTGGGGTCCAGGCGCTTCAGTTCGGCCACCATGCCAGCCAGGTCCTCAGCATCCACCCCGCAGACCAGTTGCAGGCCGCGCATGTCCCGCCGGGCCAGCATTTCCAGGTTGGCGAGCAGCGCCGCCATCGCCGGGTCGAACCGGTTTTTCTCTTCCAGCTGCACGCGCAGGCACTCCACCAGGTCGCGCGCGAACACGCCCACGGGGTCAAACCGCAGCATGATCGCGCGGACTGCCTCCAACTGTTCCAGGCTGACCCCAAGCGTCGCCGCCATCTGTTCCGGCGGGTCGGAAATCCGCCCGGCGCCGTCCAGCACTGCGATCAGCGCCGCGGCGATCACCCGCTCGCGCATGGTGGAAAACGCAAGGCGCGCCTGCTGCTCCAAATGCTCGCGCAGGCTGGGCCCTTTGGCACCCAGCGCGTCGATGGCGTTCCAGTCCTCGCCATCGTCATGCCCGCCGCCGCCGTAGGCGCCATCCGCGCCAGTGCCTGCATCGTAAGTGTTGCTGACATCGATATCCAGCGGCGCATCCTCAGCGCCCGGCATCATGCCCGAGCTGGCAAAACTCGTGGCATCGGGCGGTTCGGCGGCCACCGGCGCGGGCAAATCAGGTTCGGCCGTGCTCCCCGGATCAGCGCCCTCGGCCCGCTCCAGCAGCGGGTTCTTCAGCAGCTCATCCTCAATGAACTGGCTCGCCTCGATATTGGAATATTGCAGCAACTGAATGGCCTGGCGCAGCTGCGGCGTCATCACCAAGGATTGCGATTGCCGCAGATCAAGCCTTGGGGCAAAAGAGGGGCGTGCAGCAAAAGAGGGGCCAAGTGCCATGCATGCAGATTAACGCAAGTTTGCGGTGTATCCAAGAGAATTTGGCACAAAAAATGCATAAAATTGTTGCATTTTCGCATGGCGGTTGCGGCGGCACGGCGCGGCGTGGCACATACAGCCTATGGACAGGCGCACACTCCTAACAGGTATTTCTCTCTCCCTGGCCCTGCCGGGGTTGGCGCGGGCAGCGGATTTTTCCGCCTTTCTGGCGGCGTTACGCACCCGCGCGCTGGCGGCGGGCATTCCTGCGGCCATTGTCGCGCAGACCACGCGGCATCTGGCGCCCAACGCGGACATATTGAAGCTCGATCATCATCAGGCGGAATTCACCGAGACATGGGCGGAATACTCCTCTCATGTGCTGAGCCATGCGCGCCTGCAGGCCGGTGCGGCAAAGGCCGCGCAATCGCGCAATCTGCTCGCCGCTGTGACCAGCCGCTTTGGCGTGGGGGCGCAACCTCTGCTCGGCATCTGGGGAATCGAGACCAATTACGGCGCCAACCAGGGCGATTTTGGCGTGATCGACGCACTCACCACCCTGGCCTGGGACCGCAACAGCCGCTTTTTCGGCGGCCAGGCCATTGATGCGATGCGCATTGTCGCCAGAGGCGCCGCCCCGGCCGCAAGGCTCATCGGCTCTTACGCGGGGGCCATGGGCCAGCCGCAGTTCATGCCTGGCGTTTATCTCTCCACAGCGGTCTCTTTTTCCGGCAACGGCCATCCGGACATCTGGCATTCCGACGCGGATACCCTGGCTTCAATGGCGAATTATCTGCGCAAATACGGATGGCAGCCGGAGTTGCCGTCCTCCGAGCCGGTGTTCGCGCCGGGGCTGGACCCCGCGCAAACCGGGCGCGACGTGGTGCGCAGCCTCGATGACTGGCGGCGCGCCGGGGTGCAGCGCCTGCCGGGTGCGCCCGCGCTGCCCGGCGATACCCGGGCGGCTGTGCTGCTGCCAGACGGCGCGGGTGGCGAGGCTTTTCTGATTTACGCGAATTTTAATGTGATAAGGCGCTATAATGCTTCTGATTTTTACGCATTGGCCGTCGGCGCGCTGGGGCGCATGGTGCTGAGTGCATGATTAACCGCTACATTCTCGGCATTTTCGCGGCCCTCTCCAGTTGCGCGCACCAGAACGCGGGCCCGCCGCCGGGGCCGGTGAGCTTTACCATCGGCAATCCGTACCAGGCGGGCGGGGAGTGGCGCTACCCGCGCGATTATAACAGCTATGACGTTACCGGTCTGTCGACCGTGATCGGCCCCAACGCGCCCGCCTATACCGCCGACAACGAGGCCTATGACGCCGATGCCCTGGCAGCGGCCAGCCCGGTGTTGCAATTGCCCTGCATTGTCACCATCACCAATCTGGTTAACGGCCATGCGGTGGAGGTGCGCGTGAACGGCCGTGGGCCGGATATTCCCGGCCGGATCATCGCCGTTACCCCGCGCGTGGCCAAGCTGCTGGACTATCCGCGGGGCGGGGTGGTGGAGGTGGAGGTGAAGCTGAACACCACGGCAACCGCCGCGCTGGATAGCGCGCTGGGCCAGGGTCCGAAGATGACCGCCGCGCCGGAGGCCGGGATCACCGCGCAGAGCCTCGGCCCGCCGGGTTCCGCCGCGGCCGGCGGCACGCAGAACCTTACCCCCGCGGCCGTCAGCAGCTCAGCCGCGCCTGCTGTGCAGCTGAACGGCGAAATTAGCGTCAGCGCGCCCTCGCCGGGGCCGCTGTTCGTGCAGATTCCCGGCTTTGGCCGCCCGTGGGATGCACACCAGGCCGCGCAGCGCCTGGGCGGGATGCCCACGCGGATTGTTCCCGAGTTTGGCGGTGACCGCACGCTTTATGCTGTAAACATAGGGCCTTACCATTCTGTCGCGGATGCTGACGCGGCGCTGAAACAGGTGCTGGACCAGGGCGTCCCCGATCCTGAGATCATCGTGCGGTGAGCGCGTTGAGGGGAAATGCGCGGTGAGCACGTTGGGGGAAAATGTGCGGTGAGCACGTTGGGGGAAAATGTGCGGTGAGCACGCGCCACGGTGTTTTCATCACGCTGGAGGGCGGGGAGGGGGTTGGCAAATCCACCGCCGCCCTGCGCCTGACTGCGCTGCTGCGCGAGGCGGGGCACGAGGTTGTGGCCACGCGCGAGCCAGGCGGCACGCCGGGGGCTGAGGCAATTCGCGCCCTGCTGCTGAACGCCGACACGGAGCTGACCGCCATGGCCCAGACCATGTTGCATTTTGCCGCCCGCGCGGACCATGTGGCCCGCGTCATCCGCCCGGCGCTGGCGCGCGGCGCGGTGGTGATATGCGACCGCTATTCAGATTCCACCATGGCGTATCAGGCCTACGGCATGGGGGTGGAAATTGGCGCCGTTGCCGCGCTGACGCGGCTGATAGGCCTCACACCTGACATCACATTTATGTTGGAAGTTCCTGAATTTGTTTCAAAATTACGTTTGAATTTGCGCGGCGAAGCCAGTGACCGTTATGAGCGGATGGACGCTGAGGTGATGGCGCGCATCGCCCAGGGGTTCCGCGCCATCGCCGCCGCCGAACCCGCGCGTTGTGTGGTGCTCGACGGCACGGCGCCTCCGGCGGAGGTCGCGGCGCGCATGCGCGGCATCATTCAGGCACGGACGGGACGCTGATGATTGAACCGCGCGCAAATCCGCATTTCAGGGGGCATGAGGCCGCGCTCGCCTCGCTCCACCACGCCGCCGGGGCCGGGCGGCTGCATCACGGCTGGCTCATCTCGGGGCCGCCGGGCATCGGCAAGGCAACGCTGGCCTTCCGCTTCGCCCGTTGGCTGCTGGCGGGGAGCACCAGCGCGGACCTCTCATTGCCGGCCAGTTCCCCGGTGTTCCGCCGGGTGGCGGCCGGCACGCACCCGGATCTGTTCACCGTGGAGCGGCGGCTGAACGATAAAAAAGACCGGTTGCAGTCAGTTATCGTCATCGAGACGGTCCGCGAGGCCATCGGCTTCATGCACCATACGCCGTCAGAGGGCGGCTGGCGGGTGGTGATCGTCGACGGCGCGGAGGATATGAACCCGCAAACCGCCAACGCATTGTTGAAAATGCTGGAGGAGCCGCCCGCGCGGGCGATTCTGCTGCTGGTCACCGCCGCACCGGGGCGCTTGCTGCCGACCATCCGCAGCCGCTGCCGCGCCCTGGCGCTCTCGCCGCTGCCGGAGGGCGATGTGGCGGCGCTGCTGGCTGACTACGCCCCTGAATTGAGTGCAGACGAAAGGGCGCGGCTGGCCGGGCTGGCGGAAGGGAGTATCGGCACGGCGCTGAACCTGGCGGCGCAGGGTGGCGTGGCGCTGGCCGGGCTGGTGGATGAAGTTCTGACCGCGCCGGTTGCCCCCGCGCGGGCGCAATCCATAGCGGACACCATCGCGCGCGCCGTGGAGGGCACCGACCATTTCGAGACCTTCTTCACCCTGCTGCGCACGGCGCTGGCCGGGCGCACCCGCGCCGCCGCCCGCTCCGGCCAGAACCCGGCCCGGCTTGCGGGGGATGTTACGCTCTGGCAGGAGTTGGGGCAGCTTGAACGTGAGACCGCCGGTCTCAATCTTGATAAACGCGCCGCGGTGATCGTGGCGCTCAGCCAGTTGCACAGGTCATGAACAAACAGAAATTTTATATCACCACGCCAATCTATTATGTGAACGGCGCGCCGCATCTTGGCCACGCTTATACCTCGGTCGCCGCCGATGTGCTGGCCCGCTTCAAGCGGCTGGACGGGTTTGACGTGTTTTTCCTCACCGGCACTGACGAGCACGGCCAGAAGGTGGAAGCCGCGGCGCGCGTGGCGGGCGTTGACCCGCAGAGTTTCACCGACAGCGTCTCCGCCGATTTCCAGGACATGGCGCGGCGGATGAATATCTCCAACGATGATTTCATCCGCACCACCGAGGCCCGCCACAAGGCAAGCGCGCAGGCCATATGGCTGAAATTGCAGGAAAATGGAGCCATCTACCTCGGCGCCTATGAGGGCTGGTACGCAGTGCGCGACGAGGCTTTCTACGATGAGGAGGAGCTCACCATCGCGCCGGACGGCACCAAGAAGGCCCCGAGCGGCGCCCCGGTGGAATGGGTGATCGAGCCGTCTTATTTCTTTAAACTCAGCGCTTTTCAGGACAAACTTCTGGCCCATTACGAGGCCAACCAGGATTTCATCGCCCCGCAGGCCAAGCGCAACGAAATCCTCTCCTTCGTGCGCGGCGGCCTTAAGGACCTCTCCATCAGCCGCACCAGCTTCTCCTGGGGCATTCCGGTGCCGGGCGATGAGAAACATGTGATGTACGTCTGGCTGGATGCGCTGGTGAACTACCTCACCGCCGCCGGATACCCTGATCTCACCGGCCCGCGCGGGGGGTATTGGCCGGCCAGCCTGCATCTGGTCGGTAAGGAGATTATCCGCTTCCATGCCGTGTACTGGCCGGCTTTCCTC
>NZ_JABEVC010000158.1 GCF_013044125.1 Acidocella sp.
ACCCGCCCCGCCATCCGGCCCGCTTCATCCCGATGCAGAAGCCTGTCTGGCTGGAGGCTGGCCCCGGCAGGAACTGGCACAGCGCCAGCAGTCCCGAATAGTCATGCTCGCTCAACCATTCGCGGTTTTCCACGAACTCCCGGCGGAAATAGCCAAAATGCGCCACCGGCCCGCCAAACGAGGTCAGCCCCAGCACCAGGAACGCCCGCAGCACCTCCCAGGCCGAACCCTTTGGCGCGGACGAGGGCGGGAGCGTCATGCCGGGGCCAGCAATGGTCCGAGTTTGCGTCCGCCAAGAATATGCACATGGAAATGCGGCACCTCCTGGTGGCTGTCCGGCCCCGCATTGGCGAGCAGCCGGTAGCCGCTCTCCTCAACGCCCAGCCGCTTGGCCACCAGCGCCACGGCACGGAAAAACCCGGTAATCTCTTCCGGGCTGGCCTTGGCGCCAAAATCGGCGCTGGAGACATATGCCCCCTTGGGGATCACCAGCACATGGCAGGGCGCCGCCGGCCTTATATCCGGAAACGCCAGCGCGAATTCGTCTTCATAGAGTTTTTCGCAAGGTATCTCGCCGCGCAAAATCCGGGCAAAAACATTTGTGGGGTCATAGGTCATACCACCTCCATAATGTAATTTTTATCTCAGGAAACCCGTCATACCGTCTTTCCGCGCCTTTTACGGGATTTTTTTTGTCGGCAAGCCATCCGCCGCCAGCGGCTTGCGCGCGGCTTTCTCCGCGATCCCGCTCAATCCCTCGCGCCGGCTCAGCTCCGCCCATATGTGCTCAGGCCGCAGCCCCGCATCTACCCATAAAACCAGCAGATGATACAAAACATCCGCGCTTTCGGCGATCAGTGAAGGCTTATGCCCGGCTACCGCCTCAATCACGCATTCCACCGCCTCTTCGCCGAATTTCTGGGCGATTTTCGCAGTCCCGCGCGCCAGCAGCCTGGCTGAATGGCTCTCAGAGGGGCTGGCATCCTTGCGTGAGAGCACAGTCGCCCACAGCCGGTCCAGCACGCGCGCATCCGGCGCATCCAGCGGCGGCGGCATGGTCACGGTGCTGGCACGCGACGCCTGTTTCTTCTTCGGCGCGGGGGAGGGGGATTTGGCGATCTTCTTGGCCATCGGCGGTTTTTGCGACTCCTCTTATTTGTTGAGTATCGCGCGGGGCAGGCGCACCGGCAAGCCTGCCGCCGCCAAGGCTTCCTTAACCTGAGCAATGGTGAACTGGCCAAAGTGGAACACGCTGGCGGCCAGAAGCCCGGTCGCCCCGGCCTGCGCGCCCTCCACGAAGTGCTGTAGCGTCCCCACCCCGCCGGAGGCGATCACCGGCAGGCGCACCGCCGCGCAGATGCGCCGCAGCAACTCCAGGTCAAACCCCTTGCCGGTGCCGTCGCGGTCCATCGAGGTCAGCAGAATCTCCCCCGCTCCCAGGCTTTCCATCTGCTTCGCCCACTCAATCACATCCAGCCCCGTGTTGGTCCGCCCGCCGTGCGAGAATACGTCCCATTTTTCAGGGGCTGACTGGCGCGCATCAATCGCCACCACCACGCACTGGCTGCCGAATTTCTGCGCGGCCTCCGCCACCAGCGCCGGCCGGCTGATCGCGGCCGAGTTGATGCTGCATTTATCCGCCCCCGCCAGCAGCAGCCGGCGCATATCCCCGGTGCTGCGTATTCCTCCGCCCACGGTCAGCGGCAGAAACACCTTCTCCGCCGTGCGCGAGACCACATCAAGGATCGTATTGCGGTTGTCGGAGCTTGCGGTAATATCCAGAAACGTCAACTCATCCGCCCCGGCGGCATCATACACCACCGCCTGCTCCACCGGGTCTCCGGCATCGCGCAGCGAGACGAAGTTAACCCCCTTCACCACGCGCCCGTCCTTCACATCCAGGCAGGGGATCACGCGCAGCTTCAGCATGCGGCCAGCGCCTCGGCGGGCTTCAGGCTGCCGTCATAAAGCGCGCGGCCGAGAATCGCGCCGTTCAGATGAGGGCTTTGCCGCGCCGCCGCCTTCAGCGCCAGAATATCCGCGACTCCGGCGACTCCGCCCGAGGCGATCACCGGCACATTCACCGCATCGGCCAGCGCCGCCGTCTCCTCCAGGTTCAACCCGGTCTTCATCCCGTCACGCGCGATATCAGTATAGATAACGCCCGCGATCCCCGCATCCTGCAGCCGCACTGCCAAATCCGCCGCGCGCAGGTTCGATGTCTCAGCCCAGCCCTCGGTTGCCACCATGCCCGCCTTGGCATCGATGCCGATCACAATCCGCCCCGGAAATTTCTGGCACGCCTCAAACACCAGCGCCGGGTTTTTGGCCGCCGCACTGCCCAGAATCACCCGGGTAACCCCGGCGGCCAGCCAGCTCTCAATTCCCGCCAAGTCCCTTATCCCGCCGCCCAGCTGCACCGGCACGCGCACGGCCGCCAGAATCGCTCTCACCGCCGCGCCGTTCACCGGCCGGCCGGCAAACGCGCCGTTCAAATCCACCACATGCACCCAGCCAAACCCCGCCGCCTCCCAGGCCGCGGCCTGCGCTGCCGGATCGTTCCCATAAACTGTCGCCTGGTCCATTTTGCCGCGCTGCAACCGCACGCAGGCGCCATCCTTCAGATCGATCGCCGGATACAGAGTTAAGGTCATTTTCCCAGCCTCTTGTAATAAAAATGCCCCGCCACCGTGGCCCCTTTCACCCGCGCATAGGCCGGATGCGTCCCCCAGCGCGTGAACCCGCATGCCTCATAGAGCGAAATCGCCCAGCTCTGCGTCTCGCGCACGTCCAGGTTTAACACCTGATACCCCAGTTTGAGCGCATAATCCTCGGCACACAGCAGCATCAGCCGCGCCAGCCCGTGCCCGCGCGCATAGGGCGCCACGAAATGATGCATCAGCGTGGCGGAAAATGCCTGCGCCTCGTTGTTGCGCGAGGGCCGAACGAGCTGGACCGCACCATAAATCACGCCGTCCATCCGCCCCACGATCAGCTCACGCTCGGGCACCAGCGCCACACCTTTAAAATACTGCTCAACCACGCTGGCCTTCGGCGGTTTCACCCAGCCAAACCCGCCGCCATTGAGAATCGCCGCGATCGTGGCCTCGGCCAGCGCGTGCACATCCGCCTCATCCTCGAAGCGTTCCAGACGTTCGGCCAGCAGCGTGGCCGGAGGGGGCATATCTTGTTTCACCGCTGCCTATTCGCGCGTGCGGCCCGCGTAATCAAGCCACTTGGTGTGAAGATACCAGTTTAAGGCGACCATTCCAGGAAGTTGCCCAGAATCCGCAAACCCACCTGCTGGCTCTTTTCGGCATGGAACTGCGTCCCCGCCCGGTTGCCATGCGCCACCATCGCCACCACCGGGCCGCCGTAATCGGCGGTGGCCAGCAGCTGCGCCGGGTCGGCCCCGGCCAGCGCGTAGGAATGCACGAAATACGCATGGTCGCCCGGCTGCAGGCCTTCCAGCAATTTATGCGCCCCCGGCTCGAACGTGAGCTCGTTCCAGCCCATGTGCGGCAGGCGCAGCCCCGGCGCGTGCAGCGCCCGTATCTCGCCTTGCACCCAGCCGAAACCCGGCGTCACCTTATGCTCCAGCCCGCGCTCGGCCATCAGCTGCATGCCAACGCAAATGCCCAGAAACGGCGCCCCCGCGTCCACGCGCGCAAACATCGCCTCCTTAAGCCCATCCACCCCCGCCAGCCCGGCCGCGCAATCGGCGAACGCCCCCTGGCCCGGCAACACAATCCGCTCTGCGCGCGCCACCACATCCGGGTCCGCGGTAATGCGCACATCAGCCTTTATGCCGCGCTGCGCCGCCGCCAGCACGAGTCCCCGCGCCGCTGACGCCAGATTCCCGCTGTTATAATCAATAACCGTGACGAGCATGGGCCTTAGATCACGCCCTTGGTCGAGGGAATTTCCCCCGCCGCGCGCGGCTCGATCGCCACCGCCATCTTCAACGCCCGCGCCACGGCCTTGAACGTGGCTTCCGCGACGTGATGCGCATTCACCCCCGCCAGCTGGCGCACATGCAGGTTGAACAGCCCGTTCCCTGCCAGCGCGCGGAAAAATTCCTCGATCAGCTGGGTGTCCATGCCGCCCAGCATCGGCCGCTCGAAATTCACCCCCCAGGCGATGAACGGCCGCCCGGACAAATCCACCACCGCCTCCACCAGCGCCTCGTCCATCGGTACGCAGGCCTGGCCAAAACGGTTGATGCCGCGTTTCACATCCAGCGCCGAGGCCAGCGCCTGCCCGAGCACGATGCCCACATCCTCAACCGTGTGGTGCGCGTCGATATGCAGATCCCCCACCGCGTGGATGTTCAGATCAAACAACCCATGCCGGCCAAACGCCGTCAGCATATGGTCGAAAAACCCGACCCCGGTGGCAATTGCGGTCCTGCCGGTGCCATCAAGGTCCAGCTTTACCGTAATATCGGTTTCAGAAGTTTTTCTGCTCAGTTCAGATGTGCGTGCCATGCCCCATGGCCTACAACAAAGCCCCGGAAATTTAAACCGGGAAGCGTCAATTCAGGTCTCGGTTGCAGATTCGGGGGGTTCCGGCGCTTGCGCCAGCTGTTTAAGCTTAAATCATGCCGCGGCTCATCGATAATAAAAAACTTCCGCTTCTGCTGGGTTTCCTCATTGCTGTCGGCCCCGTCTCGACAGACATGTACCTCCCGGCCTTCCCCGCCATCGCGCGAGACCTGCAAAACCCCGCGGCGCCGCAATATTCCCTCGCCGCCTATTTCATCGGCCTCGCCATCGGCCAGATGACCCAGGGCGCCCTGGCGGACCGCATCGGCCGGCGCACCCCGCTGCTGGCGGGGCTCATCATCTACACCATCGCCAGCGCCGGCTGCTGGCTGAGCTGGGATGTCGAGAGCTTCATCATCTTCCGCTTCCTCACGGCGCTCGGCGCCTCGGCGGGCGTCGTCATCCCGCGCGCCATGGTGCGCGACCTGGCAGACGGTCCAGCCGCCGCCAAGCTGTATTCCAAGCTCATGCTGGTCATGGGTGTCGCCCCCATCGCCGCGCCCATGCTCGGCTCGCTTTGCGTCATGTTCGCGAGCTGGCGGATCATTTTTGCCGTCTGCACGCTTTACGGCGTGGTGGCGCTCGCCGCCATCTGGTTCTTCCTGCCGGACACCTTGCCCCCCTCGCGCCGTACCCGCCTTGGTCTCATCCCCGTGCTGATGCGCTACGGCGCCATCTTCCGCGAACGCGCCTTCCTCACCCATGCCTGCGTCGCCGCCTTCACCTCGGCGGCGCTGTTCGCCTATCTCGCCGCCACACCCCAGGTGTTCATCAACGAATATGGCTGGAACTCCACCGGCTACGCCGCCCTGTTCGGCGTCAACTCCTTCGCCTACATTGGCTTCAACCAGCTCAACCCCGCACTGGTCACACGCTTTGGCGTCGCGCGGGTCATCACCATCGCCGGCGCCGTCCTGCTCACCGGCTGCTTCGGCTTGGTCATCATGGCCTGGTACCCGCACGGCCCTTATCCACTCGCCGGCATGCTCGCCTTCTCCGAGCTCGGTTTCGGCCTGTTGCTGCCCTGCTCGCTGGTTGGCGCCCTCTCGCGCCACCAGGCCCATGCCGGCAGCGCCTCGGCCCTGCTCGGCACCATGCAGTTCATCGGCGGCGCCATCACCGGCCTGCTCATGGGCGTGCTGGCTGACGGCACAGCCAGACCCATGGCCGCCGCGATGCTGGTATGCGCCGCCGCTGTGATGCTTGCCGCCGCCCTGCGCCCCAGTTTAAGCTTTTCTCCAACGGAGAGTTAAAAAGAACATGACCCAGAGCATCATCGGCATTCCCGCCTGCACCAAATTCATCGCCGGTTACGTCCAGCATGCCACCCCGGCACGCTACGGCGCCTCGCTCATCGCCGCCGCCAACGCCATCCCCCTCCTCATCCCGCCCGAGGGTGAGCAGATGCGCGCTCTGCTGGACCGCCTTGACGGCATCATGTTCAACGGCAGCCCCTCCAACGTTGCGCCGCTGCGCTACGGCGCCGATTTTGACGCCACCCCCGGCGCGCACGACCCCGAGCGTGACGCCACCACCATCCCCCTCATCCTCGCCGCGCTGGATCGCGGCATCCCCGTTCTGGGCATCTGCCGTGGCATGCAGGAGATCAACGTCGCCCTCGGCGGCACCTTGTTCCAGGAGGTCCATCTCCAGCCCGGCCGCATGGACCACCGTTCCGGCGAGGGCGAACACCGCTTCGCCCTCAGGCATGAGGTCACGCTTTCAGGTGAGCTCGCCCGCATCTGCGGCGCGCAGACAATCCAGGTGAACTCCCTCCACGGCCAGGCGATTGACCAGCTGGCCGCCGGGCTGGCGGTCGAGGGCATCGCGCCGGATGGCACCATCGAGGCCGTGCGCGTCGAAGGCGCGAAAAATTTCGCCATCGCCGTGCAATGGCATCCGGAATGGGAAGTCACCCATTTTCCTGACCGCAAACGCCTCTTCAACGCCTTTGGCGAGGCATGTGCCGCCTACCGGCAGTCTCGCGCCGGCGCATAGGCCGGCCAAGGCGGCAAACCGGGGGTTGCAAAATTCCCGGCATGCGATGATTTATCGTTCTATAGTCGTTTCAACAAAGGAGCGTGACTATGGACATCCAGACCATCGACAGCAACTACAACCAGCTGCAATCCCAGGCCCAGCAGACGGTGGCGGAGATCAAGCAACTCGCGCTCAAGCTGCAAGCCGCCTCGCAGGCAGGGGACCCCAACGCGCGGGAATGGTTTCTGGACCTTAAAAGCGTCGCCCTGGCCATCCAGGCGGAGCAAAATCAGGTCTCCAACCTGCTCCAGTCGCTGCATAATTTTGTCGAGGCCCAGCAGACGCAGGCCCAACAGCCGCAGGTCCAGCAACTCCCGCCGCAAACCTCGCCCTGGGGCAGCCAGCCCCCCGGCTATCCGCCGCCGAACAACGGCTACTACCCGCAGCAGAACAACATGCAGGGCAACATGGGCGGGCTGCTTGGCGGCCTGCTCAACTCCGGCTTCGGCCGCGCCATCGTCACCGGCGCCGGTTTCGGCATCGGTGACGATCTGATCAATAAAATTTTCTAACCCTCAAACATAATCCTCGGCGCGGGTCTCATCGCCCGCGCGGTCGGAGCAGAACGCATTCATCGGCAGGCTCAACACCGCCGCCACCACCGCATTCAGCAGCACCGTCGCCAGCGCGATATAGCTGGGCAGCGTAAAGCCCAGCACATGAAACGCCCAGATCGACCCCGCGAAATGGTTCAGCGCCACCAGCCAGGTCGCGCTGATGATCCCCACGGCCCAACCCGCCAGCAATGCCCAGCCGTTGAAAAACCGCGTGAACACCGAGAACACGATCGCCGGAAACGTCTGGATGATCCACATCCCCCCCAGCAGTTGCAGCTGCACCGCGTAGGTGGCCGGGATCACCAGAATAAACACCAGCGCCCCCGCCACCATCACCAGCGAGAAGAGCTTCGCCACCTTGGCTTCCCCGCTTGCAACGCTTCCTGGCATGAACTGCGAATAAATATCGCGGGTGAAAATATTCGCCGAGGCGATGGCCATGATCGCGGCGGGCACCAGCGCGCCGATCGCGATCGCGCCAAACGCCACGCCTGCGAACCAGCCGGGGAACGCCTCCAGCACCAGAGCCGGCACCGCGAAGCTGGTGCCATATTGCTTAAACCCGGCGGCGAATTGCGGCATGTCCTTCACCCCGGATGCCACCGCCATATACCCCACCAGCGCCAGCAGCCCGAGCATCACCGAGTACGCCGGCAGCAGCACCGCATTGCGCCTTATCACCTGCGGCCCCGAGGAGCTGAGGATCCCCGTTGTGGTATGCGGATACAGAAACAGCGCCATCGCCGAGCCCAGCGCCAAGGTCGCGTAGCCGCTATAGGCCCCGGTGCTGCCCGCGGGCGGCGCCGCCAGCAGCAGTTTGGCGGGCGCGATCTTGGCGAATATCGCGCCAAATCCGCCAAGTTCCGCCGGTATCACAATCACCGCGACAATCACGGTCAGATAAATCAGCAGATCCTTCACAATCGCGATCATCGCCGGTGCGCGCAACCCGGAGGTATAGGTGAATGCCGCCAGCACCGTGAACGCCACAATCAAGGGCACATGACCGGGAATTCCCAGCGCGCCGATCACCGTCTGCATGCCGATGAGTTGTAGCGCGATATAGGGCATGGTGGCGAATATCCCCGTCAGCCCGATCGCCAGCGCCAGATGCTTGTTGCCATAGCGCCCGCGCACAAACTCCGGCCCGGTGATATACCCGTATTTATGCGCAACTTTCCAAAGCTTCGGAAACACCAGGTATAAAATTGGATAGATCAGCACGGTATAGGGCAGCGCGAAAAACCCGATCGCCCCGGCGCCGAACATCAGCGCCGGAATCGCAATGAAAGTATAGGCCGTATACGCATCCCCGCCGATCAGAAACCACGAAACCCAGGTGCCAAAGCGCCGCCCGCCTAACCCCCATTCCTCGATATGCTCCAAATTTCCGGCGTTCCACCGCGCGGCGGTGAACCCCAGCACGATCACCACGGCGATCAGCGCCAGAAACACAAGTGTCGCTGCGGGATAGGTCATTATTTCTCTCCCCCGTGCTCAACCCGGTAGACGATATAAATCAGCAGCGAGGCCACCGGCACCAGCGCGATCTGAAACCAGTAGAAAAACGGAAACCCGAACAGCGCGGGCGCGGCCTGATTATAAAACGGCACCGCCAGCACCATTATAAACACCAAAAGCAATAAAATTTTTATCACGTCTCGCTCCTCTGAGTCCTGGCGTTCCGCCAGGTAGAACAGGGTAACGCATTGTGCGGCCCCGGCAAACAAATTTACAAGGCGAGCGCGACAAACGCCGCCACATCGGGCCGCCCCGCCGCGAATCGCCATTGCGCTTTGCCGGGCGGGCAGGGCAGGGCGATCAACGAGGAACACACCGTGGCGAACCCATCCTTTGGAGGAATATTCAGCGCGCTCTCCCATGGCCCGGTGGCGTCCGCCAGCAGCGCCGCCCAATCCTCAAACGCCGCCGCCGCAAAGCGCGGCAGATGCCGGGCAATCCGTGGATGCGTCTCATCATTGGGCTCGCCGGAGGTGATCATGCTCACCCCTTCACCCAGCCGCGCCACATCTGGCTGTCCAGCGCCTAACCCGCGCAGCAAAAACGCGCCCGCGGCATCCGCCACCACCAGGTTGAACGGCCGGTACGCCCCCGCATCTAGCCCGGCCAAAACCCGCGCCGCCGCCTCGGCCGAAGTCTCCCGCAGCGCCATCACCGGCAATTCGCCCCGGCTGCGTTTGCCTGCCGCCGGCCCCAGCGTGCCCGTGCGGTTCAACACCGCCGCCACCACGCCATGCCGGTTCATCCCCAGCCAGGTGCCGCCCGCGAGCCTATCGCGCCCGGCGATCACCCCCGGCCAGAATTCTCCCGGCGGCTCCCACGCGCGTTCCACCATTTCATCGCGGTTGGCGCCGATGAACACGCCTTGCGCGCCAATCCGCAGAATGATGGAACACACGCGAAAAACCTCTATCCAAACACGCGCTTGAAGATCACATCCACCTGCTCCAGATGCATCTCTGAGGCCATCGCCGCGTCAATCTGCGCTTCGCTCACCCGCCCGGCGACCTCTTCATCCGCCAGCAAATTGGCGCGGAAACCGCACGTATCCGGCTGCCCCAGCTTCGTCCAGGTCGCCATCGCGTTGCGCTGCACGATCTTATAGGCGTCCTCACGCAAAATTCCCGCCTTGGTCAGTGCCAGCAGCACCTCGCCGGAGTGCACAACCCCGCCCAGGCTGTCCATGTTCTCGCGCATCCGCTCTGGGTAGATCGTGAGCTTATCCATCATCCCCGCCAGCCGGCTCAGCGCGAAATCCAGCGTTACCGTCGCATCCGGCCCAATCCCGCGCTCCACCGAGGAATGGCTGATATCGCGCTCATGCCACAGCGCCACATTCTCCATCGCCGGCACCACCGCTGCGCGCACCAGCCGCGCCAGGCCGCATAAATTCTCCGAGAGCACCGGATTGCGCTTATGCGGCATCGCCGAGGAACCCTTCTGCCCGGCGTGGAAAAACTCCTCCGCCTCGCGCACTTCCGAGCGCTGCAAATGCCGCACCTCGGTCGCCAGCCG
Organism: Acidocella sp.; assembly: GCF_013044125.1. Classification (GTDB taxonomy): domain Bacteria; phylum Pseudomonadota; class Alphaproteobacteria; order Acetobacterales; family Acetobacteraceae; genus Acidocella. The sequence goes on from NZ_JABEVC010000158.1 coordinate 10,178, forward strand.
CTCGATCCCGCAGGCAATCACCCCCAGCGCCGCGAAAAACGCCGCATGCCGGTCGCGCGGGATCACCTGGGTCGAAACCGGCTCCACCGCCAGCCCCAACTTTGAGGCCACATATGCTTCAACCCGCGGGTCCACATGCGCGAACGTCCCCACCGCGCCGGAGATCGCACAGGTCGCAATCTCGGCCCGTGCCGCCACCAGCCGTTCCCGGTTGCGCGCGAACTCCGCATAATGCCCCGCCAGCTTCAGCCCGAAACTCGTCGGCTCGGCATGAATCCCATGGCTGCGGCCGATGGTCAGCGTATATTTGTGTTCCAGCGCCCGCTTCTTCAGCGCCGCCAGCACCTCGTCGATATCCGCCAGCAGCAAATCCGCCGCCTGCGTCAGCTGCACCGCCAGACATGTGTCCAACACATCCGAGGAGGTCAGCCCCTGATGCACGAACCGGCTCTCCGGCCCCACGCTCGCCGCCAGCCAGGTCAGAAACGCGATCACATCATGGCGTGTCTCGCGCTCTATCTCGTCAATCCGCTCCACATCCGCGGCATTGATCACCGCCAGCTTCGCGCCGCCTTTCTCCCGGATCACCGCCGCCGCCTCGCGCGGGATCAACCCGGCCTCGGCCATCCCCTCGCAGGCCAGCGCCTCGATCTCGAACCAGATCCTGTACTTGTTCTCCTGCGTCCAGATGGCGGCGGCCTGCGGGCGGCTATAACGGGGGATCATGGCTAACTCCTCAAGTGAAATCTTTAAGGCCCCGCCTAGCCTTCCACCCCCGCATTGACAAGCCGCACAAGCGCAAGTCACTTCCCCTCATGGACCTTCCGGCACTTCTTCCCTTCCTGGCCATTCTTGTGCAGGTCCTGCTGATCGACCTCGTACTGGCCGGGGACAACGCCGTCGTCATCGGCCTGGCCGTCAACGGCCTGCCCCGGGCACAGCGCCGGCAGGCCATCTGGTATGGCATCGCCGGCGCCACCATCATCCGCATCGCCTTCGCCCTGGTCGCGCTGCAAATGCTGCACATCCTCGGCCTCACCCTGGCCGGTGGCATCCTGCTCCTCTGGGTCGTCTGGAAATCCGCCCGCGAGCTGCACGGCGCGGGCGAGTACCATAGCATCAAGCCCGCCGGCCACCTGCGCGCCGCCATCTGGCGTATCATCGTGGCGGACATCTCCATGTCGCTGGATAATGTCCTGGCCGTCGCCGGCGCCGCGCATGACCACCCCTATGTGCTCGCCATCGGCCTCGCTGTCTCGGTCGCCCTCATGGGCATCGCCGCCACGCTGGTCGCCAAATTGCTCACCCGTTTCCATTGGCTGGCCTGGGTCGGCATCGCCATCGTGCTCTATGTCTCCCTGAGCATGATCTACGAAGGCTCCGCTCAGGTTCTCCACCACCTCACCCCGGCATGAGCGCCAGCCTCGCCCAGGCGGACAAGCGCATCGCCCTCGCCGGTCCACTCACCGCGCCGGGCCTGGGCAGGCTCTGGCCGCAGGCCATCAGCGCCGTCCGCGCCGCCCGCGGCACGCCCCTCACGCTGGATCTCTCCGGCGCCACCATCCTCGATACTTCTGGCGCCGCGCTCATCCTCGCCATGGAAACCGCGCATGGCGGCCCGCTCACCCTCACCGGCGCCACCCCCCGCGCCGCCGCGCTGCTCGCCCAGCTGCGCGCCGCCATGCCGCCTCCCGGCAGCCCCAGGCCCAGCCCCACGCCCCAACTTGGCACGGGCCTGCTGCAGAATGCCAAAATCCGCGTCGAATTCTTCGGCGCCACGGTCCTTGCCCTGCTCGTCCTTCCCGCCAGGCTGCGCTTTCTGCGCGGCGCCGGTTTCCTGCGCATCACCGACCGCGCGGGCCTCCAGGCGCTCCCGCTCGTGCTCATGCTGGGCTTCCTCATCGGTCTCATTCTGGCCTTCCAGTCGGCCATTCCCATGCGCCAGTACGGTGCCGATCTCTACGTCGCCAACCTCGTCTCCCTCTCCCTGTTCCGCGAGCTTGGCCCGCTGCTTGTCGCCGTCATCCTGGCCGGGCGCACCGGCTCCGCCTTCGCCGCCGAGCTTGGCACCATGCAGGTCAACGAGGAGATCGCCGCCCTCACCACCATGGGCATAGACCCCGCATCCATGCTGGTTCTCCCGCGCATGGCCGCCGCCATGCTGGTCATGCCCGGCCTTCTCGCCGCCATGGACATCGCGGGCCTGCTTGGCATGGCGGTTGTGCTCATGCTGCTAGGCTTTCCCTTTTCGGCCATCGCGCAGCAGATACTCTCCACCTCCCACCCGGCGGATCTCCTGCTCGGTCTCTCCAAGGGGCTGGTCTTCGCCGCCGCTCTCGCCCTCATCGGCTGCCGCGCCGGCCTTACCGCCGGCAACGGCCCGCGCGCGGTGGGCGAGGCGGCCACCTCCGCCGTGGTAGGCGGCATCGTCGCCACCATCCTCATTGACGGCATTTTTGCCGTTATGACGTACCGGCTAGGGCTATGACGCCGATCATCTCCATCCGCGGCGCCACCCAGATCTTCGGCGCCCGCACCATCTTCAAAGATGTCAGCTTTGACATCGAACAAGGCGAAATCTTCGCCATCCTGGGCGGTTCGGGCTGCGGCAAATCCACCCTGCTCAGGCAGATCATCGGCCTGCTGCCGCCCACCGCCGGGCAGATCACCGTCGCAGGCCACTCCGTCACCGATGATGTGGCGGCCGTGCGCCGCACCATCGGCGTCATGTTCCAGTCCGGCGCGCTGTTCGGCTCCATGACCCTGCTGGAGAATGTCGCGCTCCCGCTCGCCGTATTCACCGATCTTCCCGCCTCCGCCCGCGAGGAAGTCGCCCGCATCAAGCTCGCCCTGGTCGGCCTGGCCGATGCCGCGCCGCGCCTGCCCGCCGAAATCTCCGGCGGCATGGTCAAACGCGCCGCCATCGCCCGCGCCTTGGCGCTTGACCCTCCGATCCTCCTGCTCGACGAACCCTCCGCCGGGCTGGACCCTGTCACCTCCGCCGGGCTGGACCGCCTGATCCTGGAGCTGCGCGCCACGCTCGGCACCACTTTTGTCCTCGTCACGCATGAGCTGCCTTCCATATTCGCCATCGCCGGGCGCTGCGCCATGCTGGACGCCACGGCCCAGGGCCTCATCGCCCTTGGCCACCCGCGGGAATTACAAGCCAACGCCACAAGCCCCATGGTAAAAGCCTTCTTCAACCGGGAGATGCCGTAAATGGAACCGAAAAATGCCGGCCTGCGCGTTGGCATGTTCGTCCTGGCGGGCATTGCCGCCCTGCTTGCCCTCGTCTTTTTCCTGGCCGGCATCAACCTCACCCCCAGCCTCCAGCAGGAGACCTATTTCAGTGAGTCCGTGCAGGGGCTTAACGTCGGCACCGCCGTCAAATTCCGCGGCGTCACCATTGGCCAGATTACTGACATCGGCCTGGTCGCCGCTGAATATCCGCCCCCTCCCGGCGCGGCCAGCCGGAAAGTCTATCAGCAGGTCGTCGTCCGCTTCACCGTCGACCCTAAAAAGATCGGCCATACCGGCAGCCTGCAAAATCTCATCGCACACGGCCTGCGCGTGCAGATCGAGCCGCAAGGCATCACCGGCCTCTCCTATCTCGATGTCAGCTTCGTCAACCCCGTCCAATATCCGGTGCAACCCGTGCCCTGGACCCCGCAAAGCACGGTGATACCCTCCATGCCCAGCACCCTCACGCAGATTCAGGATGCGCTGGAGCAGGTCATGTCCTCGCTCTCAAAGGTCGATCTCGGCAAGATGTTCACCCAGATCAGCGCGCTCACCACCACGCTGCACGATGAAGTCACCTCCGGCGACGCGCATCAGGCCGTGGCCCAGGCCGCCGCGCTGCTGACCAATCTCAACACCACGCTCACGGCCACAAACCTGCCCGCCACCACAGCCTCCATCCGCAATCTCGCCTCGGGGCCGCAGACGATGCAGATCCTCGCCCAGCTCAACCAGACCACCGCGCAGCTCGCCAAAATCACCGCGCAACTGCCAGCCCTGGCCGCCGCCTCGCAGGCCACCATCAACCAGGCCGATGAGACCACGGCTGACCTTCAGGCCCAGTTGCTGCCCATGCTGCAAGACATGAAAACCACCACCGCCAATCTGCGCGCGCTTTCCGCCGAACTGGCGCGCAACCCATCCCAGGTGCTGCTCAGCGCGCCCCCGCCGCCCGATGGAGCCAAACCATGAACCGCCGTTTCGCCATCCTCGCCCCGCTTGCGCTCAGCGCCTGCACCTCCCTGCTGCCCGCGCAAAAATAC
>NZ_JABEVC010000159.1 GCF_013044125.1 Acidocella sp.
AATTACTTGACTTCGACAGTCGCGCCATTCTCTTCCAGTGTCTTCTTGATCGCGGCAGCCTCGTCCTTCGTCGCGTTTTCCTTGACGGTCTTCGGGGCGCCCTCAACCAGGTCCTTCGCTTCCTTCAGGCCAAGACCCGTAATGGTGCGAATTTCCTTGATAACGTTGATCTTCTTGTCGCCAGCGCTGGCGAGGATCACCGTGAACTCGGTCTGCTCTTCAACGGGAGCGGCGGCCGCGCCACCGCCGGCCGGCGCAGCGGCAACAGCCACCGGCGCAGCGGCGGAAACGCCCCACTTCTCTTCGAGCAGCTTGGAAAGCTCAGCGGCCTCCAGCACGGTCAGTTTCGACAGCTCTTCAACGAGCGCGTTCAGGTCAGCCATTTAAAAATTCCTTCGTGTAAGTAGGCTTTGATAGGTTCATTGCAAGGCCGCACCACGCGGCCCCGCGAATTACGACAAGATCTCGAAGTGCCTTCAGGCCGCCTCGCTCTTGTTGGCATCGGCATACGCCGCAAAAACCCGTGCAAGCTGTCCGGCCGGCGCCTGGAGCACGCCTGCGACCTTGGTTGCGGGAGCATTGAGCAGCCCCAGCAGCTTGGCACGCAGCGAATCCAGCGACGGCAGTTCGGCAAGCGCCTTAACACCAGCTACATCAAGCAACTGGGTGCCAAGCGCACCACCCACCAGAACAAACTTGTCATTGGTCTTGGCGAAGTCGACAGCGGCTTTCGCCACGGCAACCGGGTCTTTCGACCAGGAAATCGCCGTCGGCCCCTTCAACAGGGGAGCCAAACCATCAAACCGGGTTCCATCAAGAGCAAGCAAAGCCAGACGATTCTTCGCAACCTTGAAGCTCGCTCCCGCCGCCCGCATCTTCCGGCGCAGATCCGTAACTTCGGCAACCGTCATGCCCGCATTGCGCGTCACAACAACCATCGAGGTCTCGGCAAACACCGTAGACAACTCAGCGACGAATTCACGCTTCTCTATGCGATCCACATCCGTCTCCAACTTGCGGCAACGCACCACATGATGCGCCGCCAGGTTACCCAAGGTGCTCCAGGACCATCCCAAAGCACCAATCGCCTGTCCTATTCATCAGAACCACCAAAACCCCTGCTTAACGCAAAGCCTCTGGCACCTCGTCTACCACTTGCGGGATCGCTCCCATCAAACCTCACGGTACAAGCGGTCTCGGACAGGTATCAGCGGGGTTACCCCCGCCTGCCCATGGCGGCCGTTAAGCCGCCATGTATCTTGTCAGCCTGAAATCAGGCCGTAACGCTCGCCACATCAACACGGATGCCCGGGCCCATCGTCGAGCTCATCGCAACCTTCTGCAGGTAGGTGCCCTTGGCGCCCGTCGGCTTGGCCTTCTGCACCGCGTCGATCAGCGCCTTCGCGTTCTCGACCAGGCTGGCGTCATCAAAACTCGCCTTGCCGATACCGGCATGGATGATGCCCGCCTTCTCGGCGCGGAACTCAACCTGGCCGGACTTGGCGGCCGTCACGGCGCCCTTCACGTCCATGGTCACAGTGCCGAGCTTGGGGTTCGGCATCAGGCCGCGCGGGCCCAAAATCTTACCCAAACGGCCAACCAGCGCCATCATGTCCGGCGTCGCGATGCAACGGTCGAACTGAATGTCGCCAGCCTGCACCTTCTCGGCCAGATCATCGGCGCCCACCACATCGGCGCCGGCGGCCAGAGCCTCCTCAGCCTTGGCGCCACGGGCGAACACGCCCACGCGCAACACCTTGCCGGTGCCGTTGGGCAGCGAGATCAGGCCACGCACCATCTGGTCGGCATGACGCGGGTCGATACCCAGGTTCAGCGAAATCTCGATCGTCTCGTCGAACTTCGCCTTCGCATTCGCCTTCGCCAGGGCCACAGCCTCAGTCAGGGCATAATTCTTGTTGCGGTCCACATTGGCGCGGGCGGCGGTCAAGCGTTTATCATGTGCCATCGGTTCAGCCCTCCACCACGGTCACGCCCATCGAGCGCGCCGAGCCAATCAACATCCGCACCGCGCCATCAACATCGTTGGCGTTCATGTGGATCATCTTCTTTTCCGCGATCTCGCGCAGCTGCGCCATCGTCACCTTGCCAACCGCGGCGCCCTTGCCCGGCGTGGTCGTGCCCTTGGTGATGCCGGCAGCCTTCTTCAGGAAGTAGGTATTCGGCGGGGTCTTCATCACGAAGCTGAAGGTACGGTCACCAAACGCGGTGATCACGACCGGAACCGGCATGCCGGGCTCAAGCCCTTGCGTGGCGGCGTTGAATTCCTTGACGAACTGCATGATGTTCAAACCACGCTGGCCCAGCGCCGGACCCACCGGCGGTGAGGGGTTCGCCTTGCCTGCAGGAATCTGCAGCTTGATATAACCGACAATCTTCTTTGCCATTTCTGGCTCCTTAATCCTTTGGCACGCGCCAATGGACCGCGGTACAACCGGCCGGGCGAACCATCACCCAACCTCCCACGTTCCTTGAGGGGGGGAGCCTTACAGTATTACCCGCCCCCCTGTCTATATCTCCGGCGGCAAATTGCTTATATCCCTGCCATGCAAAACAATGCCGCCCTGCTGGTCATCGACGTCCAGAACGATTTCTGCCCCGGCGGCGCCCTGGCCGTGCCGGACGGCGCCGCCATAATCCCCCTCATCAACCACCTTGCCGCCAAATTCGCCACCGTGGTCCTCACGCAGGACTGGCACCCCCCCAGCCACATTTCCTTCGCCGCCAGCCACCAGGGCAAAGAGCCGTTCCAGACAATCGCGCTCCCCTACGGCGAACAGGTGCTCTGGCCGACCCATTGCGTGCAAACAACCCCAGGCGCCGCCCTGCACCCGGATCTCGCCATCCCCCACGCCGGGCTGATCCTGCGCAAGGGCCTGCACCCTAACGTCGACAGCTACTCAGCCTTCCTGGAGGCTGACCGCGCCACCAAAACCGGGCTGGACGGCTATTTCACCTCGCGCGGCATCACCGAACTCTACCTCTGCGGCCTCGCCACCGACTATTGCGTTGCCTGGTCCGCCGAGGATGCGCGCCGCTTCGGCTTCGAAACCACGGTCATCGAGGACGCCTGCCGCGCCATCGACCTGAATTTCTCCCTCGCCGCCGCCTGGAACCGCCTGCAAGCCGCCGGGGTCACGCGCACCCACAGCGCCGCGCTGTAATCCCTCAACCATGGAGATGCTGTTCACCCGCGACTTCACCGGCTTCTCCGGCGGACACCTTAAACACCACGACTATCTGCGCCACACCGCCGCCAGCGGCCTTGCCACGCCGGTGCTCTACCAGACCCCTGGCTCCGCCGGACGCCCCTGCAACCCGTTCGCCCATTGCGGCGCCCCGCAAATCACCACCCTGCGCCCCTTCCCGGCCTATTTCCTCGCCGGCATGGACTGGTCCCTGCTCGACGCCGCCGGCATCGCCCCCGGCGCGGCGCCGGTCATCAACCTCATCCAGGGCCTGCGCCACGCCGAGCCCGGCACGCCGCTGTTCGGCTACCTCGCGCGCCCCGCCTTGCGCATCTGCGTCAGCCAGCAGGCCGCGGACGCCATCGCCCCCTTCGCCAACGGCCCGGTACACGCCATCCCCAACGGCATCGAGATCACCCCGCCGCCGCTGCGCCCGCTCAACACACCCGCGCGCATCCTCATCGGCGGCGTTAAAAACCCCGAAATGGCCCATGAAATCGCCGCCCTGTTGCAAGGCGAAGCAGAACTCGACCTGCTGACAGCCATGTGCCCGCGGGAAGAATTCCTGGCCCGCATGGCCGCCGCCAGCATCTGCATCCTGCTGCCGCTGCCCGCCGAAGGCTTCTTCCTCCCGCCGCTGGAGGCCATGGCGCTTGGCCGCGCCGTGGTAGTGCCCGGCTGCACCGGCAACCGCGGCTTCTGCCTGCCCGGCGAGACCTGCCTGATGCCCGAATACAACGCCGCATCACTTTCCGCCGCCGCCCGCGCCCTCGTCCGCAACCCGGCCCAACGCGCCGCTCTTGCCGAATCCGGCGCCAAAATGGCGGCAAACCACACCCTCGCGCGTGAGCGCGCCGCCTACCTTACCCTGTTGCACCAATTCCTCAACGCGAGCCCCCTATGACCACCACGCTCCTCACCGGCCTGCCCCGCTCGGGCACCACGCTCATCTGCGCCTGCCTCAACGCACTGCCCAACTGCGTCGCTCTCACCGAGCCGATGAACGTGCCCCTGCATGGCAACGCCGAGCAGGCCGTCAGCGAGATCGCCGCTTTTGCCCGCGCCACGCGCGAGGGCATCCTGCGCGAAGGTTTCGCCCCCTCCATGAGCCGCGCGGGCCTCATGGTCGATAATACATTCGAGGAAGTGAGCCACAACGGAAACCTCCGGCGCAGCGCCGCCAAGGTCGCCGATGTCAAAATCGAAAAACCGCTGACAGCGGATTTCAACCTCTTCATCAAGCACCCGGCCTTCTTCACCGCCCTGGCCCAGCCACTCGCGGAAAACTTCACGTTCTACGCCATCGTCCGCCACCCGCTGGCAGCGCTGGCCTCCTGGCAATCGGTGGATTTCCCCGCCCGGCAGGGCCGCATGCCTGTCGCCGAAGCCTATGCCCCGGGCTTGCGCGAACGCCTCGAACAAATCGCCGCGCCGTTGCCCCGCCAGATCATACTCATTCAATGGATGTTCCAGCTCTACCGCACCCTGCCGCCCGGCCATGTGCTGACCTATGAAGCCCTGGTGCGCGACCCCGCCGCCACGCTGCGGCCGCTCTCGGGGTCACCCGCGCCGGTGACCCACCCGATCCGCGAAATCAACCTTCAAACCCGCTACCCCGGCGTGGATTTCGCAGCCCTGGCGCAAGCCCTGCTGCCAATCGAGGCCGACATCGAGCCGTTCTACCCCGGCTTCGCCGCCAGCCTGCACCATTTGTCCGGCTGATTCACACCTGTTCCGCCTCTCCGGCAGGCGTCTCGCCATTAGGCGCCTCATCAACAGGCGCCTCATCATCCGCCTCCCCGCTCTCGCCCGGCAGTTTCTTCGCCTTCGCCTTGGCCTCTTTCTTGGCCTGCTTGGCGCGGTTGCGCTCCGCCCGCTCCAGCCCGTAATTCACTTTAAACGCCATTCTGGCCGCCCTTCACATCCGCAAAACAAAAATGCCAAAATAAAAGCGGGCCCACATGCCGTGAGCCCGCCTCAAAAATCACGTCCAGGAAAAAAAGCTCAGTCGACGCTGATCGAGCTGACTTCCGGTCCCTTGGCGCCCTGCACGACGTTCATGCGCACAGACTGGCCTTCCTGCAACGGCGGCAAACCAGCCTGCTCCAGCGCGGTGGCGTGCACGAACACATCCTTGCCGCCGCTCTGCGGGCTGATAAAGCCGAAGCCCTTGGTGGCGTTATACCACTTGACGATGCCGGTCATCTCGACCGCCGGGCCGGATGCCTGCTGGCGCGGCGCGCGCGGGCCGGAAGGCCGCGGACGGTCAAACCCGCCACGATCACCACCGCCGAAACCGCCACGGCCGGCCGGCGCTTCGCCGGTGCCCTCGGTAACGGAAATCACCTGGTCAACCTGCCGGCCTTTCTGGCCTTGGCCAACACGCACCTGCAGGATGGACCCCGGGGTCACCGCCTGGAAGCCTGCATTCTGCAGGGAGTTGGCGTGCAGGAACACATCGCCCGAGCCATCGGCCATTTCCACGAAGCCAAAACCCTTCTCAGAGTTGTACCACTTCACGGTGGCCTTGGCCTCCGGCGCGGAGGACGCAGACCCAAACCCTGAAAAAGACGGCGGGGGGGGCGGCGTATTGCCAAAGAAATTGTCGTCGTCAAAACCGCGGCGACGCGGTTGCCGCTGGCGGTCATTTTTCGGGGGTCGCACTATTTAAACAGTCCTCTTATGATCGTTCAGATATAAACTCAAAATCCACCCGGCGCAGCCAGGCCGGGGCAGCATAGGGCACGTCCGCCCCGCCATCAATCCCGAAATCCCCTTCCCGCCACCGCGCGCAACCTAAAATGCAGCTTATTTCCTAAAACTTACATCTAAAACGCCGCTCCCACCTAGCCCTGGGCCACGCGCCGGGTTAGGAGCCGCCATGCCCTTCCCCATAAAAAATCCGGCGCTCGCGCGCGCCCTGGCCGCGCGCGGCTATAACGAACCCACCGAAGTCCAGCTCGCCGTGCTGGCCCCCGAGGCCGAGGACCGCGATCTGCTGGTCTCCGCCCAGACCGGCTCCGGCAAAACCGTGGCCTTCGGCCTGGCGCTGGCTTCCACCATTTTGGGCGATTCCGAGCGCCTGCCCGCCACCATCCTGCCTCTGGTCCTGGTCATCGCCCCCACGCGCGAGCTGGCCTTGCAGGTCCATGCCGAACTCACCTGGCTCTACGAGCCGGCCGGCGGGCGCGTCGTCTCCTGCGTCGGCGGCATGGATGCGCGGCGCGAACAGCGCCTGCTCGCCGCTGGCTGCCACATCGTGGTCGGCACCCCCGGCCGGTTGCAGGACCATATCAACCGCGGCGCCCTCAAGCTCGACGAATGCGAGGCCGTGGTGCTGGACGAAGCCGACGAGATGCTCGACCTCGGCTTCAAGGATGAGCTGGAATTCATCCTCTCCGCCGCCCCCGAATCCCGCCGCACCCTTCTGTTCTCCGCCACCATCGCGCGTGAAATCGCCAACCTCGCCCGCAAATACCAGCAAAACGCCCTGCGGATCGATACCGTCGCCCGCAACCAGCCGCATGCTGACATTGAATACCGCGCCATCCGCGTCGGCGGCCACGAGATCGAGCAAGGTCTCGTCAACCTGCTGCGCTTCTACGATTCCCGCGCCCTGGTGTTCTGCTCCACGCGGGACACCGTGCGCCACCTGCACGCCAGCCTGCTCGCGCGCGGCTTCAACGCCGTCGCCCTCTCGGGCGAACTCTCCCAGAACGAACGCAACACCGCGCTCAACGCCCTGCGTGAAGGCCGCGCCCAGGTCTGCATCGCGACCGACGTCGCCGCCCGCGGGCTGGACCTGCCAGACCTCGATCTTGTGATCCATGCCGACCTGCCGACCAACAAGGCCACCTTGCTGCACCGCTCCGGGCGCACCGGCCGCGCCGGGCGCAAGGGCATGTGCCTGGTCCTGGTCTCGCCCTCCAAACGCCGCCGCGCCGAGCTCCTGCTCGGCTCCGCCAACATCGAGGCCACCTGGCAAGACCCGCCGGCCGCAGCCCAGATCAAGGCCCGTGACCAGGAGCGCCTGCTGGAGGACGAAATCCTCACCGCCGCCCCTTCCGAGGACGAACTCGCTTTGGGCGCCAAACTGCTGGAACGCCAGGACGCCGCGACCATCGCCGCCGCCCTCATCCGCCTCTACCGCTCGCATCTGCCCGAACCCGCGAACGTCACCATCCAGGCCCATGCCCCGCGCGAACCCTTCGCCGCCCGGCCCGAGCGCGGCCCGCGCCCCGCGCGTGAAAACGCGCCCTACGAGCGCCGCACGGACAACGCCCCCATGGCCTGGTTCCGCTCGCCCATCGGCCGCAAGCACAATGCCGACCCCAAATGGCTGATCCCGCTGATCTGCCGCCTCGGCGGCATCACCAAGGCGGAAATCGGCGCCATCCGCATTTTTGACCGTGAAACCAAGTTCGAAATCTCGGCCCCCGTGGCCGATGCCTTCGCCGCCGCCATCACCGCCCCCGGCGTGACCGATCTACTGGTCGAACCCAGCACCGCCCCCGGCGCTGGCCCGGCGCGTGACCCCGGACCGCGCCCGGAGAAAGCAAAATTCACCCGCGCCGCGCGCCCGGAAGGCGCCAAGCCGAACGAGCAGGAACGCCGCCGCAAAAACAAGGTGCTGAAAAAAACATATTGATGCCGCCGGGGCGCTGAGCAATCATGCTCTGCCCCCTAAATCCATCCCCGCTTCGCTCCCATATCCAATGGCTGCAAAAATGGGAATTACCATGACAACCATCAAATACCGGCTGTTCACACCGCGCCTCGCCCCCCGCCGCACAAAAATCGAAGTGCCGGGCTGGGCCGGGACAAAAGAGCCCCGGCGCGACGGCTCGCATGAGCAGGCCTGGCACTGCCTGCCCTTCATTGAAGGCGCGCAGTCAGGCATCGAAATTTTCTACCCCTATGACAATGAGCTGCGCGTCTCCCGGCAGGGCGGCAAATTCATCTTTGACGGTGATTTCGGCCCAAACCCGCAAACCGGCGTGCAATGGCCGCCCTTCCGCGCCTTTGGCGAAAATTATTACACCTACCAGCTCCTGCTGGACCTGAAGGTGCCGCCCGGCCTGGCCGTCCGGACCGAGCCGCATCCCCGGTTTTACACCAGCGAGACCAATGACGTGCCAATCGCCGTGCCAGCCCTGCTGCGCACGGAATGGTGGCCAATGATTTCGTTCATGGTCTTCAAAGCCCCGCATGAAGGCGGAGTGCATATCTTCCGTCCCGGCGAACCGTTCATGCAAATCTGCATCGTACCCGCCGAGACTGACTTCGAATTGGTGCCAATGGGCATGGAAGAAGCCGCCGAGCGCGAGCTGCAAAGCCGGCGCATCCACGCCAGCCGCGAAACCCTGGCCCAGGAGACCCGCTGGAAATCCTCCACCAACACGATTTTTGACGGCACATACCGCCACATCCTCGGCGCCGCCCGGGCCAGGGACCGGGCAGCGGAGGATTAGATCGCTCTTCCGCTAATTAACCTGCAAGCCCAAGCCCGGCACCACAATCGTAACACCTCCCTGGTGGTGGTGGTGATGCTCCGGTGGCGCATAATATTCCGGCGGGGGGGGCGGCGGATAATATTGCGGCGGTGGATAATAGTCCTGGTGGTGGTGATGGTGATGGTGATGATGATGGTGGTGGTCATCTGCCTCGTAATACTGCACCGGCAGCACCTTCGCGTTGCGGGCACGTTCCTGCAACAGCGCATCATGGGCCTTCAACAGCTCAACCGCATTTGGAACAGGCCGGAGCAGATCCGAATACGAGGAGATTTGCATCGGCTCGGGCGGCATCTGGCTGGCAGCCTGGGCATTTGCGCTCCCCATGGTGGCGAGGCCGGCCAGCGCGCCGATCAAACCCGCTCTTTTTCGTTCCATTTCAAACCCCTTCAACAAGCAGAAACCGTGATTCTCACATAAGCGTTATGCGCTCTGTCTGTCCCGTTTACGGCTCGAAAAGGCCTAGAATATGGCGCCGCGCGAAACCTGCGTGAAACTTCCGTAATTAGCGCGATCGTTTGAGGTTCGCTCAGCCGAGCCAGCCAAAAGCGTGAATCGCCCTCAGAAAAATGGCCAGAGCCTGATCGCGCTTAAAGCGATCAGGCTAACCCGCCTGCCCAAACTTCGAGAACGCCAGCCGGTCTTTATTTTCACGCATCAACATCGCAAAACTCGGAATCTTCTCAAACCCCAGCCCGGCCGGGCGTTCGCCCTCCTCGTCATACACAATCTGCGCATACGGCGCGGAGGCGATCTTCTCCCATTTCCCCGCCGGTTTCTTCACCTCCAGGCTCACCACAGTGGCCTTGAAAATCATCCGCACAATCGCCTCCTTCGGCGCTGATGGCTTCACCAGGCTCAAGCTCCCCGCCAAAACCTGCCAGCCGTTGCGCAGCGCCCAGGCGCTCAATTCGTCCTGTGTCATAAATCCCTCAATACCGCCGCAGCAGCGCCACCAGCCGGCCTTGCACCTTCACCCGCTCGGCCGGCAGAATCTTCGTCTCATATCGCGCGTTCGCAGGCTCCAGAGCAATGGAATTCCCCCGCCGGCGCAGCCGCTTCAGCGTCACCTCGTTCTCATCCACCAGCGCCACGATGATCTGCCCGTTCTCCGCCGTATCGCCCTTGCGGATAATCACCGTATCGCCATCCAGAATCCCAGCCTCGATCATCGAGTCGCCTTCCACCAGCAAAGCAAAATGCTCCCCCGTGCCGATCAGCGCCACCGGCACCTCAATCTCTTCCGCCTCGTCGCGCAGTGCCTCGATCGGCAACCCGGCAGCGATTTTCCCATAAAGCGGCAGCGAGACCGCCCCGGCCACACTCGCCGCCCGCGCGCCGGGCAGCCGTGGCGAAAAATCCCCCCTGATCACATTCGGCGCAAATCGCCCCGGCGCCATCTGCGGCGCCATGTCCTCCGAGAGCCGCACCACCTCCAGCGCGCGCGCCCGGTGCTTGTGCCGCTTCAAAAACCCGCGTTCCTCCAGCGCCGTGATCAACCGGTGAATCCCCGATTTGGAGCGCAGATCCAGCGCGTCCTTCATCTCCTCAAAACTCGGGCTGCACCCGGTCTCGCGCAGATGCCGGTCGATAAAAACCAGCAGTTCATGTTGTTTGGTGGTCAGCATCCAAGCCTCCGGTGGCGCGCTCAGGGCATGAACAAAGCGCAAACTGCCCAGATGTTCTAGTTTGGTTCTCTCCGGCCCGTCAAGCGCTATGCGCGCGGCCTCAGTCCTGCGTAAAATCGCCCGATTTGCCGCCCGTTTTGCGGACCACGCGCACCGCCTCAATGCACATGCCCCGGTCCACCGCCTTCACCATGTCATAGATCGTCAGCGCCGCCACGCTCACCGCCGTCAGCGCCTCCATCTCCACGCCAGTCTGCCCCTGCGTGCGCACGGCGGCGGTAATTTCCACCGCCTCCGCCGTCAGCTCCAGCTCCACCGCCACGGAGGACAACAGCAACGGATGGCAAAGCGGAATCAGCTCGCCTGTCCGCTTGGCGGCCATAATCCCCGCCAGCCGCGCCACTGCCAGCACATCGCCCTTGGCCGCCCTGTTCTCGCGGATCAGCGCCAGCGTTTGCGCCTGCATCAGCACCCGCCCGCGCGCCACCGCCTCGCGCACGGTCTCATCCTTGGCAGAGATATCAACCATCCGCGCCGCGCCCGCCTCGTCGGTATGGGTGAGCCGGCTCAACCTGTGCCCAGCAGCTCATGCACGGCCGCGGTCACATCCGCCTGGCGCATCAACGATTCGCCGACCAGAAAACCGCTCACGCACACCTTGCGCAACCGTTCCACATCCTCGTGCGTCTTAATCCCCGATTCAGAGATCACGAACCGGTCCGGCGGGCATGTGCAGGAGAGCTTCTCGGTCGTCTCCAGCGTGGTGACCATAGTCTTCAGGTCGCGGTTGTTAATGCCCACCAGCAACGATTGCAGCCCGAGCGCGCGCTGCAGCTCGGCCTCGTCATGCACCTCAACCAGCACATCCATATCCAGCGCGCGGGCCAACTCTTCCAGGTTGCGCGCCTCCTCATCGCTCAGCGCCGCCATGATCAGCAGAATGCAATCAGCCCCCATCGCCCGGCTCTCGTAAATCTGCCAGGGGTCCAGGATGAAATCCTTGCGCAGCACCGGCAGTTTCACCGCCGCGCGCGCCGCCTTCAAATGTTCGGGGCTGCCGTCAAAATACGGCTGGTCGGTCAGCACCGAAAGGCACACGGCCCCGCCCTCCGCATAGGCGCGCGCCAGCCCGGCCGGATCAAAATCCTCGCGGATCAACCCGCCCGAGGGCGACGCCTTCTTGATCTCGGCGATCAGCCCCGGCCGCCCGGCGGCGGCGGCGTCCATCAGCGCCCGGCCAAACCCGCGCGGCTTTTCCACATCCTTGATCTGGCGCTTCAGCTCCTCGATGCTCGTCACCGCCTGCCGCCGCGCAATCTCGCCGCGCTTGTCGGCGCATATCTTCGCCAGAATATCGTCTTCAATCACCATCGCACTCATTTGCAATCCTGCCTCTCCGAGGCTGCCTTCAGTTTTTCCAGCACGCGCAGCGCGGCGCCGGAATCAATCGCCGCCACGGCCCTGGCCACGCCATCCTTCAAATTCTCCGCCACACCGGCCACAATCAGCGCCGCCGCCGTGTTGAACAATATGGTATCGCGATACCCGCTCTGCGCGCCATGCAGCATTGCCAGCAACGCCGCCGCGTTCTCCGCCGCGTCACCGCCCTTTATCGCCTCCAGCGGCACCGGCGCCAGCCCGGCATCCGACGCCCTCACGCAAAATTCGCTGATCACGCCATCCTTCAGCGCCACCACCTGGTTCTCACCCGCCAGCGTCAGCTCATCCAGCCCGCGGCTATGCACCACCCAGGCCGACTCGGTGCCCAGGTCGCGCAGCGTCTCGGCCACCGGGCGCAGCCACACCGGGTCGAACACCCCGATCAACTGCCGCTTCACCCCCGCCGGGTTGGCCATCGGCCCGGTCAGATTGAAAATGGTGCGCGTGCCAAGCTCCACCCGCACGGGCGCGGCATGGCGCAGCGCCGGATGGTGGCGCGGCGCGAACAAAAACACGCAGCCAACCTCCGCCAGAATCTCCGCCAGCCGCTCCATCGGCGGCTCAATGTCCACCCCCAGCGCCAGCAGCACATCCGCCCCCCCGGCGCGCGAGGAGAGCGCGCGGTTGCCATGCTTGGCCACCTTCACGCCGCAGGCTGCCAGCACAAACGTCACGGCGGTGGAAATGTTCAAACTCGCCACGCCATCGCCGCCGGTGCCGCACACATCCATCGCGCCCTCCGGCGCCGCCACCCGCGTCATGCGCGCGCGCATCGCCGTCACCGCCCCGGTCAGCTCCGCCACACTCTCGCCGCGCGCCCGCATCGCCATCAGCAACCCGCCGATCTGCGCGGGCGTCGCCAGCCCGTCCATCACCACGCCGAACGCGGCTTGCGAATCGGCCGCGTTCAACACCTCGCCGCGGCCCAGCCGCGCGAGCACCGGCTTCAGGGAGTCCTTCATGCCGCCTGCTTGGGCTCGTTGAACCGGCGCGCCGAATCCAGGAAATTCTTCAAAATATCGTGGCCATGGCTGGTCGCGATGCTCTCGGGGTGGAACTGCACGCCATACACCGGCAAGGTGGAATGGCGCAGTCCCATGATGATCCCATCCTGCGTAAACGCCGTCACCACCAGCTCCACCGGCAAATCCGAACGTTTCACGATCAATGAATGATAGCGCGTCGCGGTGAACGGGTTGGGCAGCCCGGCGAACAGATCGGTGTTCTCATGATACACCGGGCAGGTCTTGCCATGCACCGGCTCGGGCGCGCGCACCACCTTGCCGCCAAACGCCTGGCCGATCGCCTGATGCCCCAGGCATACGCCCAGCAGCGGAATCTTTCCCGCCGCCGCGCGCACCAGCTCCACGCAGATCCCCGCCTCATTGGGCGTGCACGGGCCGGGGGAAAGCACAATCGCCTCCGGCTTCAGCGCCATCGCATCTTCCACGCTCAGCGCGTCGTTGCGTTTAACCACACACGCCGCCCCCAGATCACCCAGGAAATGCACGAGGTTGAAGGTAAAACTGTCGTAATTATCAATCAGCAGAATCATGGCTGTTGCTCCGGGGCGCTCACATAACGCGCCGCATCCTCCGCCGCGCGGAACAAGGCGCGGGCCTTTTGCACGCTCTCGGCATATTCCGCCTCGGGGTCGGAATCCGCGACCACGCCCACCCCCGCCTGCACATACATCACGCCATCCTTCACCACCGCCGTGCGCAGGCCGATGCAGGTGTCCATCGTGCCGTTGGCTGCGAAATAGCCGATACACCCGGCATACAGCCCGCGCCGCGAGGGCTCCAGCTCCTCGATGATCTCCATCGCCCGCACCTTTGGCGCGCCGGAGAGCGTGCCCGCCGGAAACCCCGCGATCAACACATCAAGCTGGTCACATTCCGGGCGCACCCGGCCCTCAACCGTCGAGGAGAGGTGCATCACATGCGAGAACCGCTCAACCGCGAAGCTCTCCACCACCTTTACCGAGCCGATCTCCGAGACCCGGCCCACATCGTTGCGCCCCAGATCGAGCAACATCAGATGCTCCGCGCGCTCCTTCGGGTCGGCCAGCAGCTCGGCCTCCAGCGCCAGATCATCCGCCTTGGTTATCCCCCGCCGGCGCGTGCCGGCCAGCGGGCGGATGGTCACCACGCCATCGCGCAGCCGCACCAGAATCTCCGGGCTGGACCCCACGGCGACAAAATCACCAAAATCCAGATAAAACAGGAACGGCGCCGGATTCACCCGCCGCAGGCTGCGGTACAGCGCGAACGGCGGCAGCGAGAACTTGGCCTCAAAGCGCTGGCTCGGCACCACCTGGAACACATCGCCCGCGCGGATGTAATTCTTCGCCGTCTCCACCATGGTCAGGAACTCGTCCTTCTCCATGTTGCTGCACTGCTCCAGCGGCCCCTCAAGGCTGCCCACCAGCTTGGGCACCGGCCGGTCCAGCGCCTTGGCCACATTGTTCAGCCGCAGCTCCGCCGCCGCATAGGCCGAGGCGGCCGAAATCCCGGCCCGCGGATACACCGGCGCCGCCAGCGTCATCTCATCGGTCACACCATCAAAAATGATGAACACACCCGGGCGCACCAACACCCCGTCGGGGATTCCCAGCACATCCGGCTTGGTCTCCGGCAGCCTCTCCATCAGCCGCACCATGTCATAGCCCAAATACCCTGAGAGCCCGCCCGTCATCGGCGGCAGCCCTTCGGGCACATGCAGCTTCGTCTCCTCGATCAGGTCGCGCAGGCTCTCCAACGGCGGATCCCCCACCGGCAGAAACACCCCCGCCTCGCCGCGCGCATCGCGGTTGATGGTGGCGACGCCCTTCTCGCAACGCCAGATCAGGTCCGGCGCCATGCCGATCACCGAATAACGCCCGCGCGCCGTGCCGCCCTCAACACTTTCCAGCAGGAAGGAATACGGCTGCCCATGCGCCGCCTTCATGAAGGCGGCCACCGGCGTCAGCAAATCGGCAATGCCGTGCCGCCAGACCAGCGCGCCGCGCCCCTGCTCATAGGCGGCACGAAACTCTTCAAAACGGTCTGGCGAAATTGCGTTCATAGTCCTTCAATCACTGGTAAACTCACTGATAAATCTGCGCGAGCAGTTTCTGGTTAACAGTCACCTTATCGCGCGCCTGCAACCCGTTCAGCAAACTCTCGCCCGCGTCGTTTTGCAATTCCTTCACCATCTCCTGTTGCAGCCGCGCATAATCTGCGGGATCGGCCGCCGGGTCCGGCTGCACGGTCTTTATCAGCGCCGCGACGCTAAAGCCGCTGTCCGTCTGCTGCATCGTTGCCTGCCCGGGCTTCAGGGTAAAGAGCACTGGCACCATCTGGCCGGGCAGCCCGGCGGGCGGCACCGCGCGGGTGAACCCCGCGGTCATGCTCACGCTCGCCCCAATCGCCTTGGCCGCCGTCTGGATGCTCTGCCCCTGGTTCACCGCCTGCATCAGGCTCGCCGCCTGCACCTCGGCCTCGCGGGTTATCTCTTGCTGCGTCCAGGCGCTCAACACCTTCGCCTGCACCTGCGCATAGGGCTGCAAGGCGGGCGGCGTCACCGCGCTCACCGTCAACGCGAAATAACTGCCATCCGGCCCGTTGGTCAGCTGCGCCGGATCGCCCGCATGGGCCGCAAACACCGCCTTCACAATCGCCGCCTTCAGCGCCGCGCCGCCCGGAATCGGCGCCGGCGTGCCATCAGCCGCGTTGCCGTTGGCATCCATCGTGCCTTCCACCGCGGTCAGCCCCAGGTTCCCCGGCAGCTGGTCCAGCGGCGTCTGCCCGGCCAGCGCGTCCTGCAAATTATCCACATCCTGCGCCACATCCGCCTGCGCCTTCTGCATCTGCAGGCTCTGCAACACCTGCGCGCGCAACGCCGCCGCATCCGTGCCGCTGGCGCTCACATCCGTCACCTTGAACACATACATGCCATTGGTCCCGGCCACCGGACCATTCACCTGGCCGGGCTGCGCCGCGAACACCGCCGCACCCAGCGCCGGGGAGGGAATCTCCACCTGCTTGGCCTGTTTCAGCTCTATGCTGTTCGCGCCGAATTTCTTTGCCATCGCCTGCATCTCCGCCCAACTCGCATTGCGCTTCCAGGCGGCTTCCAGGCGCGAGGAGGCGGCGAGATTGTCCACCGAGATCACCTGCACGCTACGCAGCGGCACGGCCGGCGGCGTGGCAGCCTCGGCGCGGGCATAGGCGGCATCCACATCCGCCGGCGCCACCGTCTCCTTGGGCGCCAGCAGCGCTGGGGAGAGAATAACGATTTTGGCGGTGCGCAGCTCCGGCGCGGTGAACAGCGCGGGATTATTCTGCCAGAAACGCCGCAACACCGCATCACCGGGCGGCTTGGGCTGGGCCTGCGCGGCAAAGGGTATATTCACCACCGCGGCAAAGCGCTGCTCGGCGATATAGCTGAACAACTGCCGCAGCAGCTCATCGGGCGGCGCCACGCCGCCGAGCACGGCGCCCAACAGCTGCTGCCCGGCGATGTCGTCCTTGATCTCGCCGATAAACCGGTCCGGCGTGGTGTTGTTCTGCTCCAGAACCTGATTGAATGTCTGTTCGTTGAACACGCCGTTGGTCTGGAAGCTGGGGATCGCGTCGATCATCGCGCGCACCGCGCTGTCGGGGACCACAACGCCCAGGCGCCGCTGCTCATTCTGCAACAGCTGCTGGCGCAACACGCCGGAGAGCGCGCCCAGCGCAAGCTGGCGCCGCGTGGCAAGGTCCGGCGTGCCGCCCCCGTTCTGGCTGGCCTGGTTCAGCGCCCGCTGATACGCCGCCTGCACCACGGAGACATCAATTTCCTGCCCCCCCACATGCGCCACGGCGGTATTGCTGCCGATCAGCGTGGTGACATTGGAAATGCCCCAAAACACGAAACCTATCACCAGCAGCGCGAAAAAACCCCGCGCCACCCAGTTTTCCAGCAATTTCCGTACCCAGACGATCATCGGCCCTATTTACCCCAAACCTCCGCCTCTATAGCTAGACGGCCAGGACTGGGCAATTGCAGGGAGGACTCAACGCACACACAGGGGCGCCGCCGGGCAGCAGCCAGATTTAGAGCGCGATAGGTTCGCACTGACGCAAGAGCGCCAGCCCGAACGCGCTCTAACTTGCTGACAAGAGGCTGATTCACGCTTTCGGTTGCCGCACAGGCGCGCGTCAACCTCAAACGATCAGACTCTAGTATAGCCCCGCGAGGGTATCGGCGAACATCCCGGCCGGAGCCGGGCTCTCAACCTTGCCCTGGCGCACGCGCGGTTTGTTGTATTCTATATCCAGAGCCTGGGCGGCCAAAAGCGCCACAACCGAAACCGCCAATATGACCAGAAACGTCAACATGATTTGTACTCCTTCAACGACCACCTCAGTATGTTGCATTGCGGCATACCGAATCAAGTTTTTTGCTGCATAGCAGCATAGGCAAATTTCGCAGCGAAACCGGAGAAAAAAATGCGGCAACTTATTGCAGGAAACTGGAAAATGCACGGCAAGCTGGCCGATGTGGCGGGCTACGCCGCGGCCATCCGGCAGGCCCCGGCTCATGTCGACCTGCTGATCTGCCCGCCCTTCACCCTGCTGGACCGCTTCGGTTCTGCACTGAAAGGCAGCCCGGTGGCGCTCGGCGCGCAGGATTGCGCACCTTGCCCGCAAGGCGCGCATACCGGCGATGTCTCCGCCGCGATGCTGCATGAAGCCGGTGCACAATACGTCATCCTTGGCCATTCCGAACGGCGCGAGAACCACGGCGAGACCAATGCCGACGTCGCCGCCAAGGTGGCAGCCGCCACCGCCGCCGGGCTGATCCCGATCGTCTGCACCGGCGAGACCGAGGCCCAGCGCGACGCCGGAGACGCCGAGGCCATGGTGCGCAGCCAGCTGGTCCACAGCCTGCCGCAAAATTTCAGCGGCGTCGTAGCCTATGAGCCGATCTGGGCGATCGGCACCGGGCGCACCCCGACCGAGGACGATGTCGCCGCCATGCACGCGGCCATCCGCGCCGCGCTGCTGCGCCATCTCGGCGCGGCGGGCGCCGGGGTGAAGATTCTCTACGGCGGCTCGGTCAAGCCCGGCAACGCCGCCAGCCTGCTCGCCCTGCCCGAGGTCGGCGGCGCGCTGGTCGGCGGCGCCAGCCTGCGGGCCGAAGATCTGCTGGCCATTGCTGCGGGCGCGCCCTGCGGCTAGAAGCCCCGCAACAGTTTCCTTAAAGGTTGCCATGATTAAAGTTCTCCTCGTGCTGCACGTCTTCGTCACCATCGCGCTCATCGGCGTGGTGCTGATCCAGCGTTCCGAAGGCGGCGGGCTTGGCCTCGGCGGCGGCCAGGGCATGGGCAGCTTCATGTCCGGGCGCGGCACCGCCAATTTGCTCACCCGCACCACCGCGGTTCTGGGCACGGCCTTCTTTGTGCTCTCGCTCTCGCTGGCCATGCTCTACAAGGGCGGCACGGCTGAAAACACCGCGGCAATCCTCAATGCGCCGGCGCAAAACGCCCCGGCCGTGCCCGCCCCCGCCTCGGCTCCGGTTGCCCCCGCGC
>NZ_JABEVC010000160.1 GCF_013044125.1 Acidocella sp.
CCACCGCAACGCGCCGCTCCCCGGCCGCCGCCTGCGCCAAGCTCACCCACCCCGCCGCCCGGTCCGCCACCAGCGCAATCTGCGCCGCCACCGGATTGTGGAGCTTTTGCACAAACTCCAAGCCCTCGACCCGCGCCCCAGGCGTCTTGAACGAAATCGCACTGGTTGAAAGCCGGCCATCGCATTCCGGGAGCACAATCTGCATCGCCATATCCGCGGGCGAGAGCCCACGCGCCGAATTGCGCCAGCCTTCCTCCGCCGAGCCCGCCAAAATCACCTGCAGCACGGGGCAACCGGCGGCATCCAGCGGCGAGCCATCGCCCGCCGCGCCGCGCGCGGAAAATGCCGTTGCGTTCAGCACCACCGCCGGCCGCCAGCCGCTTAAAGCCGTGGCAACAAACGCCCCTGCCTCAGGGGACTTAAGGCTGTCCACATAAACCGCCCGGCAGCGCATGCCGCGCTCCACCAGCGCTTCAGCCAACGCCTCCGTGGGCGCGATATCGCCCGAGAGCAGATGCGAACGGTAGAACACGATTGCCGCCAGCGGCGCAGCCGGCGCGCCCGCCATGAGCTGCCGGTATTCGCCGAATCGTGGCACCGGCGCCGGCCCGTCTGCGGGCGGCACGCACAGCCCCGCGAGCGATGCGGCGAGGCGCAGGCCATTTGCCCAGTTTCCTGGCCCGCCTTCCCGGAAATATTGGTCGAACGCAGCCCGTGCCGCCGGCGTTACGGTTGAGAATTCCTGCAACCTTCCATCATCCAGGCCATCACCTGCGATGATGGCAAGCGGCTTGCCCCGCGCCCGGCACAGCGCGAGCAGTTCCTCGCAGCCATAACGCCAGTAATCCACCCCGCCCAGCAACCTGACGACGACACATTTGGCGCGGCTCAACACCTGCTCGACGTATAAATCAACCGAGAGCGGATGGCGCAACTGGCCAAGATTCGCCAGACGCAGTCCCGGTCTGTCCGTCATACAGCCCCAGGCCATCGCCGCGGCCTCCAGATCAGCGTCGGAAAAAGACAGAAACACAAAATCCGCCGGGCTCTGCCGAAGGTCCACCGCCGCCACTGCCTCGTCCAGATTACGCTGCTCACGGAACAGGATGTGCATCGCGTTGCTATCCCGCGATCATGGCTTCAATCCCGGCGCGGTCCATCCCACGCCGGCCGATCACCACAAGATGCCCGTCACGCGCCTCATCTAACGCCCAGGCCCGGGTAAAATTTTGCCGGAAACGCGAACCCACGCCCTGAATCTCCAACCGCAACGGCTTGGCACGCACGGCAAGGAAGCCCTTCACCCGCAGCACGTCATGCGCCGCCACTGCCGCCGCAACACGCGTCAGTAATCCTTCCGGCGCATCCAATTCGGGCACCCGCACGACAAAACTTTCGAAATCATCATGCTCATGCTCGCCATCCTCGGCGTCGTGATGCGAAGGCCGCGCCGCCAGATCATCCTCCGCCGCCACCGCGAGGCCGAGCAACACATCCAGATCGAGCTTGCCATCCGTGGCCGTCACCAGCTTTACGGCGCGGGGTAGGCTGTCCTGGATCATCCCGGTCACCCGTTCCAACGTCTCGGCATCCATCAAATCCGTTTTATTCAGCACGACCAAATCCGCCGCCCTGATCTGGTCCTCATAAACTTCGGCCAGCGGGTTATCATGGTCCAGAGAAGGGTCCGCCGCGCGTTGGCGGGCCACTTCCTCCGGATCATCAGCAAACCGGCCCGCCGCCACCGCGGGACCGTCGACCACCGCAATCACGCCGTCCACCGTCAGGCGCGAGCGGATGCTGGGCCAGCCGAATGCCTTGATCAGCGGCTTGGGCAATGCCAGCCCGGAGGTCTCGATCAAAATATACTCCGGCGGATTCGGGCGATCCATCAGCGCTTCGATCGTCGGCACGAAATCATCCGCAACAGTGCAGCACAGGCAGCCATTGGCCAGTTCCACGATATCCGTCTCCGGGCAATTCTCCAGGCCGCAATTCTGTAATATCTCCCCGTCTACGCCGCGCGAACCGAATTCGTTGACGATCACCGCAAGGCGCCGTCCGCCGGCGTTGCCCAGTATATGCCGCACCAGCGTGGTCTTTCCCGCACCGAGAAAGCCTGTGATGATCGTGGTCGGGATTTTTGCCGCTTGCAAATTCATGGAACATCCTTTGAAGGTCCTGGTGCCAGCCCATAAGCTGGAAATCGGCTGAGAATAGCATTCGCAAGCGAGGGGGCCCGGCGCGAGGGCATCACCGCCCCGGTCGCCGACGCCCGATAACTACGCGCGTAGTCAAGAATATCCGGGGCATGCGCCACCGTCAGCCCGCCAAGCAAATAGCCAAAATGCTTACCTTGCATGAAAATCGCTGCCGTGCAGCCATGTTCACAGGCCGCCAGGCAGGAAACCGGACGTAATTGCGTAGGACCCAGTGTATCATCCCACAATGCGTCAAGCGCCTCATACAAACGCTGCCCTGGGCGCGGTTCTAATTGCGTGCCTGCTTTACAGGTTACGCAAATATGCAGCACGGCTGACATCGACTCCGCCACAACTCCCCCGATGCACGCATCAACGTGCCAGGCCGGGGCGCGGACCTGCCGAAACAACAACACCGGAAGCCGGCGCAAGAAAACTCGCCTGGGCGCCCCGCCTGGCCAGCATTACTCTTGATGGCAGGTCTCCTGGCTCGCGGATCGAACGCACCCGCCAGCCTTCCCGGAACCGCTCCAGTGGCTGATAGACGGGTGCTTTCCGCTTACAGTTGCGGGGGCAGCTGCGGCATAAAGCTGTAAGGCTCGCACCGCATTCCCTATTCACCTTCACGAAAGAAGGACCATCAAACCCAAGGTAGTCCAGGCATTCTGGCATTGTCAACGAAAGCGCATTGTGGGTAGTGTCTCAGTTCAAAACCTCAGAAACTGTAATTGATCAGAAACCAAATTTGTCCGCCATGCGTTGAGAGCCCGGCGGGATTTACCGGACCGGCCTGATGGACATACGCGATCTGCCCGTGCCAATTTTTTAAGTCGTAGGTGAGTTCGCCATGTCTGGAATGGCGGGGTGATCCGCAAGGGTGGAAAGCAGTATGTCGGCATTGCCTGAGCCTTTGGCCGCAATCACGCCGAACGCCGCAGCGTGTCCGCGCAAGGAGTTGATGGCCTGAGTCCGCTGGCCAACCATCATCTCCCGGTGCTTCACGACGATTGTCGCGGCTTGCTCATTGACAGTCTTCACCGGGACCGTCCGCATGCTTGGCCGGGATGCCGCCTCAGAGAGCGCTTCTGCATCATTGCGGTCATTCTTGTTGCGTTTGACGAAGGTGTTCACGTATTGTGGCCGGATTAACTTAACCCGGTGGCCCATCGCGCCAAGCACCCGGCCGAAGCCGAGGAACGCTACTATGCCGCGCTGCAGGAGCAGCCCATCGCAGCGTGACTCAAACCAAACAGCCTCCGGGAAAGCCGGCTATCCGATGCACACATCTCTGAGCGTCTTGAATTAACGCCGAAGAGCTGATTCACTGACTGCTGATTTGCTCGGGAGGTTTGTATGGGCATCAGC
>NZ_JABEVC010000161.1 GCF_013044125.1 Acidocella sp.
CCCATGCTGACCTCCGATCCAGCAATAAGCTTGAATCAGATTTTCAGTCGCGCCGGAATCCCAAAACGATTCAGATCGTCAGAAAGAGACTCTAGCTTTACCGGGGCGGGGCGCCGGGCGCGCCACCCAACAAAAAGGGGAGCCGCGCCACTTCTGGCACGCTCCCCTTTTTTGCGCAGGCTGTGCGCTCAGGCCGGGACTATGGACCCGGCATAGATGGTTTTGCCCCTCATATCCATAAGCCCATACTGCAGCTTGCCGCCAGTTATATGCAGCGTCATGAACCCATGCGCGCCCGAGGCGAAGCCGCCGCGGATTGCCGGGCGCGGGGTGTAGGTCTGCGAACCGGCGCCGGTGACCACATAGGTGATGCCGTTCATCGCCACCGATTGCAGGCAATGGTCGTGCCCGCAAATATAGAGCGGCACATCATGCTTCGCCAGCACGGGGTTGAGCCGCGCAATGAGGTCCGGCTGGTCGTGGTCTTCGCCGTCGGCATCGTCCAGCGCCGTGTAGATGGGGTGGTGGCCGATGACGATTTTCCACTGCGCGGTGGAAGCGGCCAGGGCCTTGTCCAGCCAGTCAAGCTGAGCCTGCGAATCCTGGCCTTCAATTCTCACTTTGGAGCCGAGATATTTTTTAATGAAGGGCGAGGTATCCAGGTAGAAGAAATCCGCGCGGGCGCCATCGGGCAACGTCTGCGCCTCGGTATAGTAACGCGCGGGCAGCTGCCAGCGGTGGCTCCTGGCGCTGTATTCAAGCTGCGCCTGCACATTGCCGCGGTAGTCATGGTTGCCAAGAATCACCTTCCAGGGGCTCTGGAGGGATTGAGCGGTGTAGATCTTCTCGAAAGAGCTCTCCCACTGCGGGTCATCGACAGCGGTGACGCCATCCTCATAGAAATTATCGCCGACCGAGACGGTGAAGCGCGCGCCCATGGCAGCCGCGGTTTTACCCATCTGCACCGCGACGGCGCGCTGATCGTCATGGCCGTTGCGGCCCCAGTCGCCGATCAACACGCAGTTGAGCGCGCCAGGGTCCGCCAGCGCCGGAAACGCGCCAAACGCCCCCCCCGCGCCCAGGGCGAGAGACGTGGAAATAAACCGCCGGCGGGAAAGCAACATCGGGCAACCTCTCAGAATCTCCGCCCCGTCTAGCAAACCAGCGAACGCCCCGTCTGCTACAATTGCGTGACAGCCTCAGGCCCGCATCGCCTCAATTTTGTCCCAGATGGCGGCTGCGAGATTAACACCGTCAAAGCGGGCAATCTGTTGCAGCCCGGTGGGCGAGGTGACATTGATCTCGGTGAGATAGCCGCCAATGACATCGATGCCCGTGAAGAGCAGCCCCTCGCGCATCAGCGTCGGCCCGATGCGGGCGCAGATTTCAAGTTCGCGGGCGGTCAGGCTGGTCCGCTCGGGGCGGCCGCCGGCATGCATGTTGGAGCGGCTGTCCCCCTCGGCGGGAACCCGGTTGAGCGCGCCCAGGGGTTCACCGTCGATGAGGATGATGCGCTTATCGCCCTGGCGCACGGACGGCTCATAGCGCTGGACCATCAACGGCTCACGGGAGGCTGCAAAAAACATGTCCAGCAGGGAGCCGAGGTTTTCATCGCCCGGCTTGAGGCGGAAGACGCCGATGCCACCATTGCCGAACAGCGGCTTGACGATGATGTCTCCATGCAGCTTGCGGAAATCCTTGATCGCCCCACGGTCCCAGGCGATGAGGGTGGGGGGCATCAGCTCGGGAAAATGGGTCACCAGCAGCTTCTCGGGCGCGTTGCGCACGGCGGCGGGGTTGTTCACCACCAGGGTTTTTGGGTGGATATGCTCCAGAAGATGCGTGGCGGTGATATAGGCCATGTCAAACGGCGGGTCCTGGCGCATCAGCACCACGTCCATCTCCGCCAGATTAACGGTTTTTTCTGGACCGAATTCATAGTGTTCGCCGGGGACGTTTTGGACCGTGACGGGCCGCACGCGGGCCTGAAGGGTGGCGCCGTTGAGCCACATGTGGTGGACCTCATAGTGCCAGAGCGCATGGCCGCGGCTTTGCGCTTCCAGCATCAGGGCAAAAGTGGAGTCGCCCGTGATGTCGATGCTGTGCATCGGGTCCATCTGCACTGCAATTTTCAAGCCGGCCATGTGATCCTCAATTCTCTGTTGAGGACAGCGTATCAGGAGGCGGCGGGCTGCTCCAGTGCCGCGGCTGTGGTGGGGTGTTCCAGGCTGAGGGTACAGCGCGCGGCATCGCCGTTGTCCGGCACGGCGGTGGCCACATGTGGAACCCCTGACGCATCAGGGTAGAGGATGAGGTTAAGGCCGCAGACCGGCGAATGGTAGAGCCAGACCTGGGCTGAGCCATCGACTCGCAGCAGCGCCGGATGGCCGAAGGCGGCATCCAGAGTGGCGGGGGTAGCGCCTACGAGATTACCGGCGCCGAGCATGGGAACAGCTCCCGCGGTCTGGGCGGTTTGCGCCGGCATGCCCGCGCAACCAGTCAGCAGTACAGCGCCGCACAGCGCGCCAAATAGTCGAAGTCTGATCCGCTGCGCCATGCATGTCCCGGAAGCTGAAGCCTGAACACCTATAACAAAACCCCCATACTTTAACAGGACGTTTCCGGGCATTTCGGCTTAGTTTTTTTCACCCAGCCGATTTTTCCCGCCACAATCAAATCAGCCCGCTGCCTTATTCGCGCCTTGGTCCCAGGCGAGATTACGCACATGGATGATTGATCCACGATTCTGACGACGGAGAGTGAAAATGCCCGTGAATATGCTGAAGACCGAAGCCGATCTTCGCCATGCCGTGATTGACCGGTTGATCGCCGCTTCGTTGAGCAACGGCAAACCGGCGATGGAAGCAACGCTGGAGCGCTGGCGCCGGATGAGCATTCCGGCAATCGACGCGGCGAAAACCGAGACCAAGGCCTCCTGAGCCCACCGCCCTAATTCAACGGCAGCACCGTGACCGGCGTGGCGCGATAAAGCGCTGGGAACAAAGTTTTGAGCGCTCGTACCTTCGGAAGGTCGTTGATCACGATATAGGGGGAATCCGGGTGGCGAACCAGAAAATCCTGATGGTAGATTTCGGCCTGATAAAAGGCGCCCGCAGGGGCCAAGCGAACGACAATGGGTGCCGGGAATACATGCGCTGCTGTGAGTTGGGCAATATAGCGGCGGGCGGTTTCTTCCTGCGCGGCTGAGCCGTACCAGATTTCCGAGCGATATTGCGTGCCGCTATCGGGCCCCTGGTAGTTCAGCTCTGTCGGGTCAGTCGCCACCGCAAAATAGATGTGCAGAATTTCGCCGTAGGAGAGGATCTGCGGATTGAAAACAATCCGCACGGATTCCGCCTGGCCGGTCAGGCCAGTACTTACCGCCTCATACGCCGCGGTGGCAGCGCTGCCCCCGGTGTATCCGGCATAGGCATGGACCACGCCCTTCACATGTTCATACACACCCTGCATGCCCCAGAAGCAACCGCCTGAGAGCACCGCTGTTTCAAGCGTGGCGGAATCGGGTGGCGCGTAGGCGGGCGGAGGAACCACAACAGAGCCGGCGAACGCTGTACCCGCCAGCGGCGAGCCGAGGCTGGCGATAATGACGGCTGTGAGGAACAGCCAAGGATTGCGGCGTGTTCGTGATCCTGGCATGGAAACCTGCTTTGTCTTGGGTCTGGGCGCTTGGCTCTTATATAGTGTCAGGCGCTCTCAAAATACGGATAATTCCGTACTGCCCGGGCGATAAAAAAGGAGACATGCATGAGCCTGCCAGCTGAGCCCAGTTTTCCCGTCAATCATACCGAAGCCGAGTGGCACAAAATTCTGACCCCTGAACAATATGAGGTTTTGCGCGGACATGGCACGGAACGGCCCGGCAGTTGCGCCCTGAACCATGAAAAGCGGGCGGGGCGGTTTTCTTGCGCGGGGTGTGGGCAGGATCTGTTTATTGCTGGCACGAAGTTTGAGAGCCGCACCGGCTGGCCCAGCTTCAACGACCCTGTTGCGGGCGCGGTGGGAACATCGGTGGACCGCAGCCATGGTATGATACGGATTGAGGCGCATTGCAGCCGTTGCGGCGGGCATCTTGGCCATGTATTCGAGGATGGCCCCGCGCCGACCGGGTTGCGCTACTGCATTAACGGGGTTGCGATGAATTTCACGCCAGAAGGATGAACGGTTGCACCTTCCGGAAGACAATAAAAAACCTGCGAGGCTTGCGCCACGCAGGCTTTTCTTTGGCTTGTATGCTTTTATCAGCTGATCACGATACTACCGGCTGCACCGGGCACTGAGGTGAGGGAGCTGGCATTCACGCCGGCCAGCTTGATGGTCGAGCCATCGGACAGGGTGATGATGGCACCGCTGAAGCCAGGCACTGATGAATTCCCTTCCGAGAAAATGGTCAGATTTTTGGTCGATCCGAAAACGGTATCGTTCAGGTAGATCGAGCTGTTGACCGAGCTGAAGTCAGTGATCAGGTAGTTACTCTGACCATTAGCGGCCGTCGCTGCGTTGCTCACAAAGATGTACAGGTTGCTTGCGCCGGACACGGTGTAGCCGGTCAGCGTGCTGCTCGACGAGCTACCCAGGATAAACGCCTGCTGCCCGCTGCCCGCTGAGGAGACAACCGCGTTAGCGATGATCGCGCCCGTGTTTCCGGTATACGCCAAGCCAAGCTGGAACGTATTGGCTCCGGAAGAGGAAGAGCCGACCAATGTCTCGTTACCCGTTCCTGCGAACAGGAAGTTGCTCACGGACGAATTGCCCTGAAGGAAATCCCCCGCGCCGGCGCCCTGCAGGGTGACCGCACCGGAACCGCCAACCAGCGAATTGCTGCCTGCGAGACCGCCGACGTAGTAACCGCCGCCTGCACCGCCATAAGCCGTCACGGAATTAGGCGCACCATTGCTACCGCCATAGTTGGCGGAGAAAATGGTCGCCGCATTGCTGCTGTTGTTAATGAAGTCCAGCGTGCCGCCGGCTTTCTGGGCAAACTGCACCGCGACAGAGGAGGAATCGTTCGCATTAACAGTCGTGGCGCCGCCATACACAAAAATGGATGCCGTCGAGTTACCATTAGCGCTCACGGTATCAAAAGACGCACCGACGTTAACGGTATCCTTACCCGCGCCTGTCAGTGAACTGCCCGCGCCCGAAAGCACGATGTCGTAGGACGAGTTCGGATTGCTGGGGGTGCCGTAAGCGCTGATGACGTCTCTGCCACCGGCTGCATAGATCGAGTCCGCGGCACCGGTCGTGCCACCGTTCGTGTCAGTGTACACAACGTTGCTGGTGGCGCCGAACAGAGCCAGGGACGTGTTTCCGTTACCGGTAATGACTGACCTGCCGGGAACCTCAACAACCAGGTTCGTCGCGTTAGCGGCAACCGTGAGCCCCGTATAAGGAGCCGCGCTCAGACTCGATACTGTGCCAACAGAATCGGTATTGGTGAACTCTTCAAAAAATTTGCCGGTCGAGCCGGCGACAGTATACACTAAACCCGTCGCGAGATCGTTGTTGATCAGGCCAACAGAAGGCGTACCGCCAGAAACGGAACTGGAAATCGAGCTACTAATACCATCCAGATAGGCCTGCAACAGACCATTAATGGCAGACCCACTCCCAACAGAGGCGAATGCCGAAGGAATAGTAACGATACCAGTCGCCAAATTCGGGGAGCCACCAACCGTTAAGCCTACCGTGGAAACTACTGCTGACATCACACTACCCCTGATTTAATCGCCTCTCGTTTCCATTACCGTTGCAGTGCAGCGA
The DNA here is from genome assembly GCF_013044125.1 of Acidocella sp. Taxonomy (GTDB): domain Bacteria; phylum Pseudomonadota; class Alphaproteobacteria; order Acetobacterales; family Acetobacteraceae; genus Acidocella. The sequence continues at coordinate 5,782 of NZ_JABEVC010000161.1, forward strand.
TGGCAAGCAAAAATGAACTTAATTTTCATGACACGTCCGCTACATACATCACAAATTCGCGAAACCGCGCCGCCGCGCGTCTTAAAAAAATACAACCTAAAGAATTTTATTTTTAGATGCCTCACCCCTTTTCAAAACAAAACCCGGCTTTATGAGCATTGTCCCTCCGAATCGTTCCGCTTTTGCTCCAACGGTCCCAAAAAATGACCGGTATCGTATCAAACACAGCCGCCGCAACCGCCGCCATGCTTGACAGTACCGGCACCAAGCCAGCATCACCCTGAAATGAACTGCCGGCCAACCGAATCGGGTCTGCGATGAACGATCCTTCGCCCGAGCGGCCGGGCAAACTTGTCAGCCTGGAAGTCGCGCGCTTTGCTGCGGCTCTGTGTGTCGGGACCGACCATATCGTCAGTTTCGCCGCCTCGCTCAGCCCAAAGCCGGTTCTAGGCGGGTTCGACCTGCCACCGATCACTTCGGTATTGTTCTTCTTCGTACTCAGCGGCTTCGTCATCTACACCGCGCACCGCCAGGACTTCGGGCAGCCCAACCGGCTGCAGCGGTTCATCTGGCGGCGGTTCTGGCGCATCTACCCGGTTTACTGGTTGTCACTGGCCATTCCGCTGTATTTTTTATGGCCCACCTGCAGCCCCGGATACCTGGCGCAAATCTTCACCCTCGCCCCGTTCACCTACAACAACAGTTTCCGTGAACTTATTCCGCCAGCCTGGAGTCTGCGTTTTGAAATCGCATTCTACCTGATGTTCGCGCTGGCCCTGCTCCCGCGCGTGGGGCGCTATATTCTCGGCGCATGGATATGTATCACCGCCTGGCATGTGTACCAGCCGATGAAGCCCATGGGCTTCCTCCTGCGGCTGCCCCACGCGGTGGCATGGCATTTTTTTGGCCTGCACGAGATCATGTTTTTTGCCGGGCTGGGGGCGGGCTTCACCTTTTTCCAGCTTCGGTTGCACCACCGCTGGCTATGGTTGCTCCTGGCGGGCGCGAGCGTCGCCCTCGTGTTGCTCGCAAGGCTGGACGACTGGGGATTTCTCTACCCAAGCCTGGACCGCACGCCGCTGGTGGCCGGCAGCTTTGCCGTCATCATTTTTAGCCTGGCCGCGCTCGAGCGTGGCGGGCACCTGCGCCTGAACCATCGTCTGGCGCGGCTCGGCGCCATGTCCTACCCGTTCTATATAATCCACCCATCCGTTCTGTTTCTGGGCAGCGACTTCTTGTACTATCACCCCGGCGACAAGCAGATGTTCAGCCCGCTTGGCATATTCACCGGTTTCATGGCCGTATCTCTTGCCGCGAGCGCGCTGGTCACATTTTTATACGACCGGCCGTTGCAGCGCCTGTCCCGCCGGATGCTGTAGAGAATTATTTAAAACACAGTCCGGTCCATCCAGATTTTACGCCAACCCCATCCATCTGGCAGAAACCCTCGGGTCCCGCCGGATCGCCCCTACTCGCCAGACATTTCCCGCCGCCTGCGGTCCAATTCCTCGTTATAGCGGCGCAAGGCGTATTGCTCGGTCAACAGCCCCAGCACGTTGCGGGTATCCGGCCCGTCCAGCACGGCCAGCGCATCGGCCTCGGCTGCCTCGAAAGTTGCCAGCGCTTCCTTCACCGTCATGGCGGGCAGCAGAAAATGCTCCTGATGGTGCAGAATATCGCGCACCGAGCGTCCCTCGCCGGTTATGGCAAACGCCTCCGCCGGGTAGGCAATACCGGCATAGGCCGAATCTGCATCCGTCACGATCACGCGCTGGGTTGACCCGAGAGGCACCTCGGCGCGAAACACCATCAGGGTCATGCCATCATGCACCATCGCCGTGGCGCGGCGCATCATGCGCCCGACAGTAAGGGACTGAATCCAGCCAACATCGACCGCGCTGCGGATCTGCTCGCCGCGCAGATGGAAGCGCCAGGTGGCGAAAGAATAGCCAAACAGCCGGCGCACGGTGATGGCCGAGACGATGGAAGCGGCCAGCACCGCCATGGTGACACCAAAGTTCTGCGTGCTCTCCAGCGCCAGAAAGGTCATGGTCATCGGCCCGCCGACAACCGCCACAGCCAGAGCGCTCATGCCCACCACGGCATAGAAGCCGCTTGGCATGGGGGTGACAAAAGGCAACACAGTGAGCACGCCTGCGAATACCTTACCAAACAGGGCGCCTAAAAACAGCGAGGCGAAAAACAGGCCACCGCGGAAGCCTGAGCCGATGGAGAATGCCGAGGCAACCGATTTTATCAGCAAAATCCCAAGCACGACGAGGAACGGATAGGCGATGTTGAGGTCGGCATGCAGGGCGGAATGGCCCGAGGACATGGCTTTAGGCGAAATGCAACCAAGCAGACCGACCACCGCACCGCCGAGAACGGGGCGCGCCCATAGCGGAATGCCCGAACGGCGGAACAAGCCCTCAATGGCGGTAACACCGCGCATGACCGCAATGCCGGCCAGGCCACAAGCAATCCCCTCCACCAGCACCGCGGCATAAGCGGCATTCGGCACATCCGCCGGCAGGGTTACCAGCAAGGGCGGGGTGCCGCCCGAGATAATCTGCACCGTGAGCGTGCCCGCCAGGGCGGCGATCACCACGAAAGGCAGGGTCGCGATGGAATATATGCCGATGATGAGCTCGATGCCGTAAAAAGCGCCGCACAAAGGCGCGTTGAAGGCGCCGCCGATGGCCGCGGCCGTGCCGCAGCCGACCAGCACCCGCAAATCATTACGCCGCAGCCGGAAACTGCGCCCCAGCCGGGAGGCGATGCCCGCACCCAGCTGGGCATAGCCAGCCTCCATGCCGACCGAGGCGCCCACGCCGTTGGACCAGGCGGTCTGCGCCGCGACGATCAGGCTGTCATTCAGCGAAACCCGCCCGCCGTAGAGCGCGTTAGCCTCCACCGGGTCCACCAGGTTGCGTGGGCGCAGCCGGGCCAGCGCCCACATGCTGACACCCAGCACCGTGCCGCCCAGCACCGGCACCAGAAAGGCCCGCAGCGGCGCGACATGCAGGGATTCCGAGAGCCCCTGCCCCGATGGCAGCGCAAACAGCCGCTCATGCATGATCTGCGTGATCCCGTTGATGATGACGACGCCCACGCCACTGAGTACCCCCACGGCCGCAGAGAGAATCGCCAGCCATATCTCATCGGCGCGCACCAGCGCCCGCAGCATCTGCGGCGCGTGCAGTACCCAGTCACCAAGTGGCCGGAGGGACGATGGTTTCGTTGCTTGCTGGCTCACATCCCCCTGTTGCCACGGTCCAGCCTCGGCTAACAAGCGCCATGCCGGATGAAATTTTACCACCCCCGCTCCGCGAGGTCATAAAAACCTACGATCTGCGGGCGGACAAATCGCTGGGGCAGCATTTTCTGCTTGACACGGACCTGCTGACCAGCATCGCCGCCAGGGCGGAGCCGCTGGAGGGGGTCAATGTCATCGAGATCGGGCCGGGGCCGGGCGGGCTGACCCGCGCGCTGCTGGCCACCAAGGCGCGCCACGTCACCGCCATTGAATACGACCCGCGCGCGGTGGCGGCGATCAAAGCCCTGGCGGAAACCGCACAGGGCCGGCTCACGATTCTTCACGCCGATGCAATGAAGGCAGACCTGCCCGCGCTGGTGCCCGCACCGCGCGCCATCGCCGCCAATCTGCCTTACAACATCGGCACACCGCTGCTGATCTCATGGCTGATGCAGGCGGCGCAATATCAGTCGTTCACGCTGATGTTCCAGCTTGAGGTGGCGCAACGCCTCTGCGCAGCGCCCAGCACCCCGGCCTACGGGCGGATCTCCGTGTTGGCGCAATGGCTGTGCGATGTGGATATCGTCATGCACATCCCGGCCAGCGCCTTCGCGCCGCCGCCAAAGGTGGACTCCGCCCTCATCCGGCTGGTGCCCAAACCAAGCCAGCCGCCGCGGGAGCAAATTCAGGCCATGGAGAAATTAACCGCCGCCGCCTTTGGCCAGCGGCGCAAGATGCTGCGCGGCGCGCTGAAGGGCCTTGGCGGCAGTGATCTCCTGCAAGCCGCGGGGATAGACCCCGCCCGGCGCGCCGAAACACTCAGCGTGCCGGAATTCGAGCAGTTGATGCTGGTTCTCATACGCAAATAAGGCCAGGGAAACTCCCTGACCTTGCATGTCCTTGGGGGGCTGCCGAAAACCGCCGCTATTGCAGGTTGCGGTTCGGACCTTCGGTGTTGACCGGCCGAACGCTGGGCGCTTCCGCGACTTCGTTCCCCTGGCCATTGGCGGCGATGACGGTGGCGCTGGCGGGCTTGTCGTAAATAAAGCCATAGGTCGGGTAGGCGGCGCCCCAAGTGCTGCTGTCGCCAAGCTCAACCTCAACCTCGGACCAGTTGTTATCGGGAGAAACATCCTGCACGGTCACGTCATTGGTAATCGTGCCAGGGACCCAATTGGCCTGAGTCACGAGGATGGTGCGGTTGTTGATCACACCGGTAACGACGGCGACATGGCCAAGCGGCATACGGCCAATGGCACGGAAATTAAGGACGGCGCCCTCAACCGGGGTATTGCCGCGCTCGTAACGGCCGGCCGCCTCCGCCCACCAGAGGAAGGCATTGCCGGTCAGCTCGATATGCGACACTTCCCGCGCATAGGGAACGCATTGCAGGCCGGAATGGCGATACCGCGCCATGCGGTAATGCGCCTCGTGGGTGTAATGGACCGGATGGGTATAGTGCGCCACCGGGTGGATGTAATGCGCCTCGTGGGTGTAGTGCGCCTCGTGGGTGTAGTGCGCCTCGTGGGTGTAGTGCGCCTCGTGGGTGTAGTGCGCCTCGTGGGTGTAGTGCGCCACTGGGTGGATGTAATGCGCCTCGTGCGCGTAGTGCGCGTGATATTCCGAGGTTTTCCGGTAACCGGCGGCTTGCACATGCGGGGTGTAGACATGGTGTGTGCTGGCAAGACGGACATGGCTGCGCAGGGGGGCGTGAGCAACATAATGATGGGTGGATGCCTGTGCCGCGGCGGCGTTGAAGAATGCAGCCCCCGCCAATCCGGCGCCCAACAATGCCTGCCGGGCCTTTGCTCCAAACCCTCCAGCTTTGCTTCCACCAGCCATCAAATGCTCCGCCCCAGACTACCGTTGCGCCAATTTGGCATGCCGATGGGCTACGGGTGGAATGCGTTCAACGCAATACGCATTTGCGACAAAAATACAACATAGTGACAAAATCGCCATTTACAGGTCATGCGCACAAACAAGTTAAGACAACATTCCTATTTGAGTTTTTGTTGTGCTTTTTACTCTCAGGAAATTCAGCCGCCCTTTCCAGGGCGGCCACGACTCGCAAAATTGAAGCCTAACCACCTCAATATTAAAACAAAAAAACCTTTTTCTGCTTAACGGCAGGCGGTGATCATAATCTCAACAAGATAACCCGGGTCCGCCAGAACCGCCTGCACGCAGGCGCGCACGGGGGCGGCGCCCTCAGGCAACCATGCCGTCCAGACATTATTCATGGCTTCGCGGTCCCCCATATCCTTGAGCCAGATATGCGCCTGAAGCAGGCGGGTTTTATCCGTGCCGTGAATTTCCAGCAGAGAATCGATCTGCGCCAGAACATCCTTGGTCTGGGCTGTGATGTCCTGAGCCGGATCGGAAGCGACCACGCCCTGGGTGTAGACAAAGCCATGGTACTCAACCGCCTTGGACAGGACGGCGTTGGCATCGGTGCGGATAATACGGCTCATGAGAATAATCCTCTTTCAAAAATTCAAGGGTTGACGATATGCGGGATAACGGCTGGCGCGCCGTTCAAATCATCCGGGCCGCTGCCGCCGCCGTTCTGTTCGCAATCGCTGATCTGGCTTTCGCGTTCATGCTCGGCGCCAAGTTTTTCACCGTCGAACGCATGCGTCGGCATCGCGCCGTACATCAACCCGTTTTGCGACGGGCGGGCCTGCTCGTCGAGCGTGCTGGCGTCATAGGCGGCATCGGCCTGGGCTGTGCAGGCCGCGTCGTCGGCCTGCTGGGCCTGGCTTTCCGGCTGGACCGGCGCGCAGGCGGCGAGCGCGCCGCAGGCCAGAACCGCCATCAGAAATTTCATCATGTATTTGCACCCCGGGCTTGTGTGGGGGGCAATAG
>NZ_JABEVC010000162.1 GCF_013044125.1 Acidocella sp.
CACCGCCTCCCATCAATCAAATCAACGGGAAACACCGAATCACAACTCACCGCGTCGGGGGAATCCCCGGAGAGTCAGAAAATTCGGCAGCTGGTATAACGCGTTGTTGTTATGGATTAATTTTTTGCTTGCACCCCAATTTGTGCGGGTTTGTTTTGTGTATAGAATGATATGGGGTTGGGCGTGCCGTTCCGGTTGTTTGGCCACAGTAAGAACAGTCTCGAAAGCGGGTATCCGTAGGATGGGTGGAACGCAGCGCAACCCATCAACCGGCGGATGTAGCGCAAAGCGATGGGTTACGCTACGCTCCACCCATCCTACGATTGCTGTTACGGAGAAGAATTGTCTGTGCTGGGGCTCGCTGTGATGGCACCAAGCTTACAACTCGTTGTGGCAGTGTTCATTGCATCGGTTGAGCCGTCCGTTCCGAATGTATCGCTTGTCTGATTGCCCATAATTTCTGTTCCGACGCTTATTTGACTTGTTGCTTTACCTATTGCATTGACAATAGCGACAATATCGGTTGTTCGGCCGCTCGCAACAACACCGACGTAGTTGTTATTCCATTGCTGGAGTTGGGCGTTGAAGGTCACGACATGCCCCTGATCGACCTTGATAAGTAATTGAGCAGGTATGGTAACGTCGGTCTTTGATAGCTCATCGATGTCAGACGGTGTTGCGGGCGAAATAAATGCCAGATCAAGTGTATTATTCTGATCGCATTGAATTACGAGTGCATTTCCAGTCCCGCTGCTAACGGTTGCAATGACGGTTGTATTGCCAAAGACATCAGGACCGATCACCTTTGAAGCCCATTGTGCTTGTGCTGGATGACTCAAAATTATTGACCAAATCAATAGCGAGGCTGCACCTACAAGGACAGTTTTTCCCACCTCATCCTCCATTTTGTTGTGTATAAATAATTAAAAATTGAATTATATCAAAGGTCGCGAGAAGCTAATCCCTGCCCTTGTTGAAGGTCAAGAAAAGTTTTGGCTTCGTTTCGTTAGATACGGTTATGCAATACGGGCAAATGGTGTTGCGAGCACTTGCCCTACATGCCAAAAAAATGATTCACCGGGCCGTGTCCGGCGCCAAAACCTGGGGCGGTGGCGATGGCTTGTTGTAAATAATTGCGCGCCCGGTGCACGGCGGCGGGGAGGTCCATGCCCTGGGCCAGGCCGGTGGCGATGGCGGAGGCCAGGGTGCAGCCGGTGCCGTGGGTGTTTCTGGTGTGCAGGCGCGGCAGCGAGATGGCCTCCACCGCCTCCGGGGTGATGAGATAGTCGGTTAACATGTCACCGCTGGCGTGGCCGCCTTTGATGAGGGCGGCCTTGGCGCCCATCGCCAGCAGTGCGCGCCCGGCGGCGATTTGTTCGCCCTGCGTGCCCACGGGCAGGCCGGTGAGTTTGGCGGCTTCGGGCAGGTTGGGGGTGACCACGGCAGCGCGCGCGAGCAGTTGTTCGCGCAGGGCGGCGATGGCGGCATCGGGCAGCAACACGGCGCCGGAGGTGGCGACCATGACCGGGTCCAGCACCAGGGGCACGCCGGCGGGCAGGCAGGCGGCGACGGCGCGGATGATCTCCTCATTGGTGAGCATGCCGAGTTTGATGGCGTCGGCGCCGATGTCAGCCAGCACGGTCTCGATGGAGAGGCGCACGAAAGCAGCCGGTAAGGCATGCACGCCGGCCACGCCCAGGGTGTTCTGCGCGGTGACCGCGGTGATGCTGGTGCAGGCGTAGCCGCCGAGCGCGGAGATGGTTTTGATGTCGGCCTCGATGCCGGCGCCGCCGCCGGAATCAGACCCGGCTATGGTTAAAACGCGAAACATTCAGACCGTGGCCAGGGCGATGGTGTCGCATAATTCGCCGACGATGGTCTGGATCAGCGCGTTGTCCTCGCCCTCGGCCATCACGCGGATCAGCGGTTCGGTGCCGGAGGGGCGGATGAGTACGCGCCCGGTGTTGCCGAGCCGCTCGCCCGCCTGGGCGATGGCGGTTTGGATATGCGCCAGGCGCAGCGGCGAGGCGCCGGAGAAGCGCACGTTGCGCAAAAGCTGCGGCAGGGGGGTGAACACCCGGCAGGCTGCCGAGGCGGGTTTGCCGGAGCGGACCAGCACGGCGAGCACCTGCAACGCCGCGACCAGCCCGTCGCCCGTGGTTGCGAAATCGGAAAGGATGACATGGCCGGATTGTTCGCCGCCGAGGTTGATGCCGCGCTCGCGCATGGCCTCGGCTACGTAGCGGTCTCCCACCTTGGTGCGGTGCAGGGCAAGCCCCTGCGCGCCGAGGAAGCGTTCCAGCCCGAGGTTGGACATGACGGTGGCGACGATGCCGCCGCCGGTGAGGCGCCCGGCCTCGTGCATGTCGCGCGCGATGAGGCCGAGGATCTGGTCACCGTCGATGATCTCGCCGTGTTCGTCGGCAAGGATGACGCGGTCGGCGTCGCCGTCCAGGGCGATGCCGATGTCGGCGCCATGCTCCAGCACGGCGGCGCAGAGGTGTTGGGGCACGGTGGAGCCGGCCTCGCGGTTGATGTTGAAGCCGTCCGGCTCGACGCCGATGGAGATGACGGTGGCGCCCAGCTCCCACAGCGCGGCGGGGGCCACTTTGTAGGCCGCGCCATGCGCGCAATCGAGCACGATGCGCAGGCCGTCCAGCCGCAGGCCGCGCTCCAGGGAGGATTTGGCGGCCTCGATGTAGCGCCCGGCGGCGTCCACCAGGCGCGAGGCGCGGCCGAGCTTGTTGGAGGCGGCGAGGCGGGCTGAGAGATCGGTCTCCATCAGGGCCTCGATCTCCATCTCGGTTTCATCCGAGAGCTTGGCGCCGTCCGGGCCGAAGAGCTTGATGCCGTTGTCCTCATAAGGGTTGTGCGAGGCGGAGATGACCACGCCGAGGTCGAGCCGCAGCGAGCGGGTGAGCATGGCGATGGCGGGGGTGGGCAGGGGGCCGGCCAGGGTCACGTTCATGCCGGCGCTGATGAAGCCGGCCGTGAGGGCGGGCTCTAGCATGTAGCCGGAAAGCCGTGTGTCCTTGCCGATGATGACGCGGTGGCGGTGGTTGCCGCGCGTGAACAGCAGCCCGGCGGCCTGGCCGAGCTTGAGGGCCATTTCGGCGGTCATGGGGGCGGTGTTCGCGGTGCCGCGAATGCCGTCCGTGCCGAAAAGGCGGCGTTTGGAAGTTTGGTCCATTGTTACTCGCGGTTAAGTCTTTGCCAGATGCGCAGGGCTTGTACCGTCTCCGGCACGTCATGCACGCGCAATATATGCGCCCCTTGGGCCACGGCATAAAGCCCGGCGGCGATGGACCCTGGTCCGCGTTTGGCCGGGTTGGGTTCGCCGCCGCATTCGCCGATGAATTTTTTGCGCGACAGGCCGATGAGCAGCGGGTGGCCAAGCGCCGCGAAGCGGGCGGTGGCTTGCAGGAGGGTGAGGTTTTGCGCGCCGAGCTTGGCGAAGCCGAGGCCGGGGTCCAGCGCGATGGCCTCTGGTGCGATCCCGGCGGCCAGGGCGGCGTCGCGCAACTGCGTCAACTCGGCCAGAACCTCGGTTGCGATATCGGTGTAATGCGCCTCGGCGTTCATGGTGGCGGGGGTGCCGCGGGTGTGCATGAGCACCACCG
>NZ_JABEVC010000018.1 GCF_013044125.1 Acidocella sp.
CTCGCCCCCATGGCGCGCATGCTGCACGGCCGGGCCGACGGCGAACGCCGCATCACGCTCTCCGGCACGGCGATGCGCACCATCCTTGATGGTATTTCAAGCCGGCTCGATGAGAGCCGCGAGCTTTCACGCTACGTCACCGGCGTGATGATCTTTCTTGGCCTGCTCGGCACCTTCTGGGGCCTGCTGCACACGGTCTCCTCGGTCGCCGCCGTCATCAACGGCATGAACCTGGCCGGCGGCGATGTGAACGCGATGTTCGCGCAGCTGAAAGGCGGGCTGGCCGGACCGCTCGCGGGCATGGGCACGGCGTTCTCCTCCTCGATGTTCGGTCTCTCCGGCGCGCTCATCCTCGGCTTTCTGGACCTCACCGCCGGCCAGGCGCAGAACCGCTTCTTCAACGAGCTGGAGGAATGGCTGGCCGGGCTCACCCGGCTCTCCAGCGGCACGCTGGGCGGCGATGGCGAAGGCAGCGTGCCGGTTTATGTGCAGGCGCTGCTGGAACAGACGGCGGAAAACATGGACTCGCTGCAGCGCGTGCTCTCCCGCGGCGAGGATAGCCGCGCCCAGGGCAACGCCGCGCTGCTGGGCCTGAACGAGCGCATGGCCAACCTGGCCGACACTTTGCAGCTGAACCAGCAGCTCATGGTCCGGCTGGCCGACAAACAGGGCGGCGATGATGTCCAGCGCTCGCATCTGCGTAATATCGAACTGCTGCTGAGCCGGCTGCTGACCGAGACCGAACAGGGCCGCATGCAGACCACCAACGAACTGCGCAGCGATCTGAAAATCCTGACCCGCACCATCGCCGCCCTGGCGGACGACGCCCGGGCATGAGCCGCAAACGCAGCGGCAGTAACGGGCTGGAGGCATGGCCGGGCTATGTCGACGCGCTTTCCACCCTGCTCATGGTCACCATCTTCGTGCTGTTGGTGTTCGTGCTGGCCGAGGCGTTTTTATCCTCCGCGCTCAGCGGCAGCGACAACACAATCGCGCAACTGCGCGACCAGATCGCCCAACTCACGCAGAGCCTCTCGATGGAAACCTCGAAGGACACGACACTGACTCAGGAGCTTTCCGCGCTCAACGCGCAGCTGGCGGGCGCGCAGGCGGCCAATGCTGGGCTGAACCAGCAGGTGAGCGCCGATGCCGCGACGATCTCGAGTTTGCAGAGCCAGGGCAAGGATTTGCAGGCGCAACTGTCTGACGCGCAGGCCCAGGCGGCGGCCAGCGCCGGGCGCATCAGCGCGTTGCAGGCACAAATGGATGCCCAGGCCCAGGCGCAGGCCAATGCCGGGCCGGGATTGCAGGATCAACTTGCCGCGCAGACCAAAATTTCGCATGACGCGCTGGCCCAGGTTGCCCTGCTCAACCAGCAGATCGCGGCGATGCGCGCGCAGCTCGCGGCGCTGGCCCAGGCGCTGGACGCAGCCCAGGCCGCCGATGCCAAGGATAACGTGCAGATCACCGATCTCGGCAAACGGCTCAACGAGGCGCTGGCCCGCAAGGTGGAAGAATTGCAGCAGTACCAGAGCGTATTTTTCCGCACCTTGAGCGAGAGCCTGAAGGGCGAGAAAAACATCAAGGTCGTCGGAGATCGTTTCGTGTTCGAGAGCGACGTGCTGTTCCCGGTGGATGAGGCAACCATCACCCCGGCGGGCGCCGCGGAAATCGCCCAGGTGGCCGCGGCCATCAAGGAAATCGCGGTCAAGATTCCGCCTGATGTGAACTGGGTGCTTTCGGTGGATGGCTATGCGGATGCGCAGCCGATCACCGGCGGGCCGTTCAAATCGAACTTTGATCTCTCCTCGGCCCGCGCACTGGCGGTGCTGGACCTGCTGATCGCCGACGGCGTGCCGCAGAACCGGCTGGTCACCTCCGGCATGGGCGCCAACAACCCGATCGCGCCAGGCAACACCCCGGCGGACTACGCACAAAACCGCCGGATTGAATTCAGATTGACCACGCCATGATGAACGGCACCGCCCTGGCCGAGGCAAAGGCCGAACTGCGCAAACGGGCCATGGCCGCCCGCAATGCGTGCGACCCCGCGCTGGGGCAAGACCTTGCCCGGCATGTGCTGGAAAATTGTCCGCCGCCGCCCGGCGCCGTGGTCGCCGGGTATTGGCCGATGGGCGATGAGATCGACATCCGCCCGCTGCTGTATGCGCTGGCGGCGCGGGGGGTTGCGCTCTGCCTGCCGGAAACCCCGCCGCGCGGCCATCCGCTGGTGTTCAAAAAATGGCAGCCGGGCGCTGCGCTTTTGCCGGGCCGGTTCGGCACGTCGCATCCGGCGGGCGAGATTGCGCGGCCGGATTTCGTGCTGATGCCGCTGCTGGCGTTTGATGCGAAGGGAAACCGGTTGGGCTACGGCGGCGGGTATTATGACCGTACGCTGGCGGCGCTGCCCGCAGCATTCAGGTTGGGCTGCGCCTTCGCGGCGCAGGAGGTCGAGACCGTGCCAACCGGTGGAAATGATCTAAAAATCCACGCCATCGCCACGGAAATTTCCCTCCGCCGGTTTCAGCCCGCCTGAATCCAGCAACGAACGGCCACAAAAAAACGGCGCCCTTTTGAGGCGCCGTTTCTGGTCTTCAGGCTTATGCGTCTTGTTTACGCCGCCCGTGAGAAATTCCGCTTCTCGCCATACTGCGGGCGCTTGGGCTTACGCACCACCAGGTCCGGATGGCGCGCGGGTTTTTTCGTCGCGGCGGCGTGGGCCGGGCGGGTGCCGCTGGCGACATTCATCTTCACGCCGGTCAGCTTCTCGATCGAGTTGAGGAACCCGAGCTCCGTCGCGTCGCAAAGGGCCACGGCAATGCCGGTGGCGCCGTTGCGCGCGGTCCGGCCGATGCGGTGAACATAGCTCTCCGGCTCGTTGGGCAGTTCGTAATTGATGACGTGGGAAACGCCCGCCACGTCGATACCGCGCGCGGCCAGATCGGTCGCGACCAGCACCCGCACGTTGCCCGCGCGGAAATCCTCCAGCGCGCGCTGGCGGGCATTCTGGCCCAGATTGCCATGCATGGCGGTGGCGGAGATTTTCTCCTGCGTGAGCTGCAAGGCCACACGGTCCGCGCCGCGCTTGGTGCGGGTGAAGACGATGGCGCGGGTCATCGCGCCGTCGCGCAGCAAGGTGCTGAGCAGATGGCGCTTGCCCGAGCCTTCGACGAAATGCACATGCTGCTCCACCAGCACCGGGGTGGAGGCCACCGGCTCGATGGAAACGCGCACCGGCTCGCGCAGCAGGCCTTCGGCCAGGGAGAGAATTTCCTTCGGCATGGTGGCCGAGAACAGCGCGGACTGGCGGCGCGCCGGAAGCTGGGCTACCACCTTGCGGATATCCGGCATGAAGCCGAGATCGAGCATGCGGTCAGCCTCGTCGAGCACGAAGAACTGGCATTGGTCGATGATCAGGTTGCGCGTGCTCATCAGGTCGCAGATGCGCCCCGGCGTGCCCACAACAATATCCGCCCCGCGCGACATCCGGTTAACCTGGCCGGTGCGGCCCACGCCGCCGACCACGAGCACGGTGTTCAGCGCCAGGCCGGTGCCGAATTTCTTGAACTCCTGCTCGATCTGCACGGCGAGTTCGCGCGTGGGCGAGAGGATGAGCGCGCGCGTGCCAAAACGGCGCGGGCGCAGCGGGCTGGCGGCCATCTGCTGCAAAATGGGCAGCGCGAAGGCGGCGGTTTTGCCGGTGCCGGTCTGGGCGGTGCCCAGAACGTCACGCCCGGCGAGACCAGCCGGCAAGGCGCCGGCCTGAATGGGGGTGGGATGGTTAAAGCCGCTGTTTTTCAGGGCTTGGAGAATCGGCGTGGCAAAGCCAAAGGATTCAAAGGTAACTTCAGTCATAAAAATAAACGTCTCCGGCGCCGCAACCATATGGCTTGCAGCGATAATGTCCGGTTTCCACGCGCGATTTTGGATTGGACGGGTAAAACAATGCCCGGGAAGGGCGTTCCCGCCCCAATAGACAAATCAACCGCCAAGGCCGAATCAAGGATCCGGTCGCGCATTCGCGGTCGACGACGGCTTATGCGCATGGTGCAGCGCAAAACGCAAGAAAACATTTGCAGGGCAGGCGTGCGGCAACAAAAAACCCAGGAAGCGGGGGCTTCCTGGGTTTTGGCTCAAGCGGCGCTGGCCGCCGGTTCAGTCCCCCGCGGCGGGGTGCATGTTGCCGATGCGCGCCGGGGCGGCCTGTTTCGCCGGGGCCTGCACCGGCTTGGGTGCCGGGGCGGGCATGGCGGCAAGGATGGCGACCGAGACCGAGGCCAGATAGGGCAGCGACTGGGTGAACAGCACCGCGCACCAGAGCCTGGTTTCCAGCGTCGCCCAGTGGTGGCCAAAGCCAACCCCCAGCAGCGCGCCCCAGGTGAGCACCAGCAGCACCAGCTCCTCGCGGGACATCACCAGCCCCTGCACCAGCGCGGGGGCGTTCTTCATCTTCGGCGTGCGCAGGAAGGGCAGGCTGTTCGAGAACAACCCCTTCCACACCGCCTTGCCGATGCTGTGCGAGAGCGCCAGCCCGGCAACCGCCGCGCCCACGCGGTCCGCGAAGCCGCAGGGCACGCGGTTTTTGTACAGCGCCAGTATCTGCACGATCTTGAAGAAGAACAGGCCGATGGAAGGCAGCATGAACAGCGCGATCGGGAATTCAAAGCGCACGGGGTCCAGGATCAGCCCGGCCGACCACGCAAGCCCCAGCCCGAGGAACACCAGACCCAGCGCATCGCCGAACCAGGGCACCCAGCCGGTGATGAAGTGCCAGCGCTGGCCCAGTGTCAGCTCATGGTTGAAGGGCGAGAACAGCGCGCGCCAGTTGGCCCGCACGATGCGCATGGCGCCATAAGCCCAGCGGTAGCGCTGCTTGCGGAAGGCGTTGTAGTCATCAGGCATCACGCCCTTGCCGAAGCTCTTCTTGGAATACACCGCCTCATACCCGGCGCGGAACAGGCGCAGGCCAAGCTGGCTGTCCTCGGTGATGCACCATTCCGCCCAGCCGTTCTCGTTGATGAGCGCGGCCTTGCGCACCAGGGTCATGGTGCCGTGCTGGATGATGGCGTTACGCTCGTTGCGGGCCACCATGCCGGCGTGGAAGAAGCCCGCATATTCCCAGAACATCATGCGCTTGAACAGGCTGCCGTCGTTATCGCGGTAATCCTGCGGCGACTGCGTGAACCCGACCTTCGGATTATCGAACGCGGGCGCCATGGAGCGCAGCCAGTCGGGGTCCACGATGTAGTCGCTGTCGATCACGCCGATCACCTCGGCATCCGGCGCGGTCTCGCGCAGCGCGAAGTTGAGCGCACCGGCCTTGAAGCCCTTGTACTTGCCCAGCGTGAAGAAGCGGAATTTGGGCCCCAGGCGCGCGCAATGCTCGGCCACCGGCTCCCACACCTTGGGGTCCTTGGTGTTATTGTCGACCACCAGCACCTCGAAGCGGTCATAATCCAGCGCCGCCAGGGCATCGAGCGTCTGGCACACCATGTGCGGCGGCTCGTTGCAGATGGGCAGGTGGATGGAGACCTTCGGCAGCTTGGCGCCGGCCGGAGCCGGGATCGGCTCGAAATGCCGCTTGGCGACCCGGCCGTAGATGGTTTCCACCAGGTCGAAGCTGTCGGCGATGAGCAGGAAGAGCAGCAGCCCCTGGCCCGCGGCCAGCGCGCCCCACACGGCGGCGGCGCTGAGCGAGAGATAAGTCTCGCTCATGGTCATGAACAGCATCGCCAGCGTGGCGGTGAAGCCCTCCACCAGCGCAGCGAAGATGAACTTGCCTGAGAAGCGGATGTCCGGCCGGCGCGAGAGCAGCGCCATGGTGGCGGCCAGGCTCAGCAGCGCCGCGCCCAGGGCGTAGAAAATCCACTGCGGGTTGTTCTCAACCGGCCCGGTGAGCGACCATTTAGGCTGGCGGCCCAGCGTATACATGCCCCAGTACCCGGCGGCGCGGCCCTCAAAGCTCGTCTTCCAGGGCTGGTCGAACGCCTCCATCACGAAATACTGGAGATGATCCTTGGCCGCGAGGTTGAAGAAGTCGCGCATGAAGCGGGCCTGGTTCACCGTGCTGGCGCGCGCCGCGCCAATGTCGATGCCATCGGAGGGCCAGCCGATCTCGCCGATCACGATGCGCTTGTTGGGGAATTTGTCATGCACCTCGGCCAGGCGGTGCATGGCGTCCTGCACGGCGATGCTCTCCGGCACGCCTTCCCAGTAGGGCAGCAAATGCACGGTGATGAAGTCAACGGAGTTGGCGAGTTCGGGGTGCTTCAGCCACACATGCCAAGGCTCGGCGGTGGAAACCGGCACATGCGTCTGCGATTTCACCAGCGCGATGTCGGCCATCAGCTCGGGCACCGGCAAATCGCCGCGCAAAATGGTCTCGTTGCCGACCATGATCTGCTTCACATCCGGGTTGGCATTGGCGACCTGCACCACCTTCGCCAGCTCCGCGGCGTTGGCCGCCGGATGGCGGTCCAGCCAGGCGCCGAGGGTGACGTTCAGGTTCATCCCCTCGGCCAGAGCCGGGATCTGCCCCAGAATGCCCTGAACCGTATAGGTGCGGATGTTATGGGTGTGCGCCGCGGCCAGCGCGAGATCGGATTTGATCTGCGCAACGCTGGGGTAGCGGTTGGTCTGCGGGTTTTCCCCCGCATGGAAGGGCGAGAAGGCAAGGCCGCCAATCTCCCCGCTGTAGGGTGGGATATCCGTAACCGGCCGGTTGAACCCGGCCCAAAGCCCAAAGGCGAGCACGCCAACGCCAAGCGATGCCGCCCAGGAGCTGGGGCTGGCCCAGCCGCGGCGCGCCTTGCGGGTGGAAACTTGCGGAGACTGGCGGCGGATTTGTGACTGAAACGTCATGGTGCAGGTCCAGATTTGTGCGAGACAAGCCTCGCACGCCGCAATGTATGGTTACCCAAAGCGGCGGGGTCTGGGCGTGATTGTGTCCCGATTGTGGCATTATGAAATTTTCGCAAGGTCGCGAAGCTGCATTTTTCGTGGATTGGGACTAGAAAGCGCTTATGACTCTCGCCCTGCAACTGCTGATCCTGGCCATCCTCATCCTCCTGAACGGCGCTTTTGCCTTGAGCGAGCTGGCGCTGGTCTCCGCCCGGCGGGCCATGCTCACGCTCATGGAGCGCCAGGGCCTGCGCGGCGCGGCGCGCGCGCGCCTGCTGGCTGACAATCCGCAGAGCTTTCTGCCCGCCTCGCAATTTGGCATCACGCTCATCGGCATCCTCATCGGCGTGTTCGGCGGCGACCAGCTGGCCAGCCATCTGGCCCCGGCCCTGGCCCATGCCCCGCTCCTCGCGCCTTACGCCAAACCGCTGGCGCTCTTGCTCACCGTGCTGGGCATCACCTTCTTCACCCTGGTGTTCGGCGAGCTGGTGCCCAAACAACTGGCCCTGCGCCACCCAGAGCGCGTGGCCGCGGCCATCGCGCAGCCGCTCGCACTTCTGGGCATGGCGGCAACACCCGTGGTCTGGCTGCTCGGCGCCACCACCACTCTGGTGCTGCGCGCCTTCGGCCCCGCCGGCGAGGACCGCCGCGCCATGAGCGAGGAAGAACTCAAGGCCATGCTGGCGGAAGGCGCGGAAACCGGCGTGCTGGAGACCGAGGAGCGCGACATCATCGAGCGCGTGCTCCGCCTGGCTGATAAACCCGTGCGCGCGATCATGACACCGCGCACCGAAATCACCTGGATCGACCGCACAGCGCCGCGCGCCGCCATCATCGCCACGCTGCGCGCCGCCCCCCATTCGCGCTTCGTCGTCTGCGACGGCGCGATCGACAACGTCGCCGGCATCGTCCAGGCCAAGGATATCCTGGACCGCGTGCTCGACGGCAAGGATTTCTCCCTGGCCGCCGCCATGCGTCAACCCATGGCCATCCCGGACTCGGTCTCCGCCCTGGAAGCCCTGGAGCGCCTCAAGTCCGACCAGCTCGGCATCGCCATCGTGCTCGATGAATACGGCAGTTTCGAAGGCATGGTCACCGCGGCGGACGTGCTGGAAGCCATCGTCGGCGACGCCGACGACACCGGCCCCAAGGAAGGCGCCGACTCGCCCGAGGCCGATTTTTACGAGCTAGACGGCCTCACCCCCGTTGACGAAATAAAAGCCCGCCTGCACCTGCCGGCTCTGCCCGCCGAGGGCACCTACCACACGCTGGGCGGCCTCATCCTCGCTTTGCTGCAACGCCCGCCGCGCAAGGGCGACGCTATCGTCTTCGGCGGCTGGAAGTTTGACGTGCTGGCCATGGACGGCCGCCGCGCCGAGCGCGTGCGCGTCGCCCGGGACGCGACGTAACGCCCAATCCGCCGCCGGCATCAATCGTCCGGCATCAATCGTCGCGGTGGACGCGCTCCATGCGCTCATGGCGTTCCTGGGCTTCGATGGAGAGCGTCGCAATCGGGCGCGCCTCCAACCGGCGCAGGCCAATCGGCTCGCCGGTTTCCTCGCAATAGCCGTAAGTGCCGTTCTCGATGCGCTGCAACGCCTGGTCGATCTTGCCGATCAGCTTGCGCGCGCGGTCGCGGGTGCGCAGTTCCAGCGCCCGGTCGGTCTCCACGCTGGCGCGGTCGGTAATATCGGCCTCAAGGATGCCGCCTTCCCCCAGCGAAGCCAGAGTGCCGTTGGCTTCCTTCACCAGATCCGCCCGCCAGCGCAGCAGCTTCTGGCGGAAATATTCGGTTTGCATGGGATTCATGAACTCCTCGGTATCCGAGGGCCGGTAGTCCGGTGGCAACGAGATGAGCATGCCGTCCGTATCCTTCAATTCAATTCAGGTAGGCCGCAACTGGCCCCCGTGGTTGAGCGGGCTTATAGCGATGCCCCCCGGCCAAGCCAAGGCCGCAAAAGCATTAAACCCAGCGGGGCTCCGGCAATGCCCGCCGCGCATGTTTCCCGTTTTTTTTCAGCGGCCGGTCTGGAAGCCCGCCTTGCTCCGTGCCATTTATCGCGGCATGCTGATTAAAAAATCATGACAATATGCCACAGCTGACCCCTTCCGCCCTCGCCTGGACCTTGCAGGACGCCGTTGCCCTGGCCACCGCCTGGGGTGCCGGCACCCGCTTGGCGCGCGGCACTGATGCCGGCAACGCAATTCTCGCCCCCGCCGGATTGGCGCTGAGCGGGCACGAAGTCACCGCCGCGCTGCAAGCCAGCCCGGCCCGCCTGTTTTTCAGCTTCGGCAACCAGGAGGCCGCGCCCGATGCCAACGCCCTGGCCCCGCTGCTGGATTGCCTGATCGAACAATCCGGCACCGGCTTCATGGCGGCGAGCTTCGCGGCCCCGGCGCTGGGGCGCACCGTGTATCAGGGGCATCTGTTCCAGGATGGGCGGCTGGCCGTCAATCTGCACCATGCGTTGCGCACGGCGCTCTCCGGCCGGGTGGCGGTGGTGCAACATGAGGTGGTGGCCGCCGGGGTTCCCGCAATCCGGCGCAAGCTCGCCGCGTTCAAGGAACAAGGCGCCGCGCTGGCGCTGCTTGATGCCGTGGACATCGCCCAATGCGCCGCCATTGCCGCCGCCGTGGAGGCGCAGCCGCTCAGCGGCGGCCCCGCCTGGCTTTGCCCGGCTGAAACCGGCCATGCCGCAGAGGCGCCCGGCGGCGCGCTGGCCATCCTCTCCGGCGCGCTGGACCGCCAAACCCTCTACCAGCTCGGCGCCGCGCGGCATGCCCTGCCCTTCCTGCAGGTTGATCCCGCCGCCCCCAACCCGGCGGCCCACGCCCTCGCCTGGGCGCAAGCCCAGGGCGGGCAGCCCCTCATCATCACCGCTTCCACCACGCCGGACAAATTACACCACGGCCTCCCGGTCGCCGCGATTCTCGCGGACATCGCCGCCGGGCTGGCCGATGCCGGGGTGCGCCGCTTCGTGCTCACCGGCAACGACACCGCCAGCGCAATCCTTGATCGTCTGCATGTGCACACCCTCGAAACCGGCGCCGCCATGGCCGGGCTGCGCTGGTTAAGCGGCGGAAACCACCATTTTTTACTCAAACCAGGCGGCTTTGGCGCGCGCGATCTGTTTCTCGACGGATTTGAGCCACAGATACGCCTTAATGCCACGGCTGAATGAGCCCCATGAACATCGAACCAAAATTCCTCACTTTGCCCGAAACCACCCCCGGCACACCGCTCATCTCGGTCGTGGTGCCCGTGCATAACGAGGCCGCGAACATCCCGCCGCTGATCGCCTCCATTAGCGCGGCGCTGGCCGGAATCGAGCATGAGATCGTCTATGTTGACGACGGCAGCACCGATGCCAGCCCGAAAATCCTGGCTGAAATCGCCGCCCGCCTGCCTACCCTGGTGCGCGTGCGCCACCGCAGCAGCTGCGGCCAGAGCGCCGCGGTCATCACCGGAGTTAAAACCGCGCGCGGCAGCTTCATCGCCACGCTGGACGGCGACGGCCAGAACGACCCGGCGGACATCCCCGCGATGCTGGACGCCGCCCTCACCGCCGAGGCGCAGGGCGCCAAACCAGTGCTGATCGCGGGCCACCGCGTCACCCGCAAGGACTCCGAAGCCAAGCGCTGGGGCTCGCGCATCGCCAACGCCGTGCGCGGCTATCTGCTGCGCGACGGTACGCCCGACACCGGCTGCGGCTTAAAACTCTTCCGCCGCGCGGCGTTTCTGGAACTCCCGCATTTCGACCATATCCACCGTTTCCTGCCGGCACTTTTTATCCGCGCCGGCGGCCGCGTCGTCTCCGTGCCGGTGCGCCACCACCAGCGCACCCACGGCGCCTCGCATTACGGCACGTGGGACCGCCTGAAAGTCGGCATCGTCGACCTGTTCGGCGTCGCCTGGCTGCAACGGCGCTGGAAACAACCGCAGATTGACCCAACCCCATGAGCGAACAGATGAGCGAGCGCATCAACCGCAGCCCCACCGCCATCGCCGCCACCCGCGCCCTAAAACCCGCCTTGATGGCCGGCGGCATGATCGCGATCGCCGCCGCGCTGCCGCTGCTCGGCGCCGCCTCGGCGCAGGCGGAGCTGGTGCATCTGGTCGCCAGGGGCGGGGTGCAGGGCCCCGCGATGTTCCTGCTCGCCGCCACCTTCCTCATCGCCATCGGCCTACCGCGCCAGGTGCCCGCCTTCGTCGCGGGCTACGCCTTCGGCCCGTGGTACGGCACCGCCATCGCTTTGGTCGCGCAGGTGCTCGCCTGCAGCCTCGATTTCATCTGGGCGCGCGCCATCGGGCAGAATTTCATCCACCGCTATTTCGGCAAGGCGCTGACCAGGATTGACACCACGCTCTCCGCCCAGCCCTTCATCGCCACCCTCACCCTGCGGCTGATGCCGGTGGGCAGCAACATCCTGCTCAACCTCGCCGCCGGGCTCTCCTCCATCCCCGCGCTGCCCTTCCTTGCCGGCTCCGCGCTCGGCTTTATCCCGCAAACCCTCATCTTCGCCGTGTTCGGCCAGGGTAGCGCGCCCAGCCATGAGCACATGCTGCTGATCGGCGGCGTCATGTTCGCGGCCTCGGCGGCCCTGGGCGTGGTTCTGTTCCGCCGCTCGCGCCGGCTGGCCGCTTAGAGCCTGATTGGTTTAAGTGCGATCAGGCTCGCGCCATTTTTCCGAGGGCGATTCACGCTTTCGGTTCGCTCAGGCGAGCGAGCCTCAAACGATCGCGCTCGCGCCATTTTTCCGAGGGCGATTCACGCTTTCGGTTCGCTCAGGCGAGCGAGCCTCAAACGATCGCGCTCTCATCCGCCCGGGACCGCGCGTAAACCTCCAGATACCCCCGCGTCATCTCCGCGCGTGAGGGCGGCAGCTTAATCCCCGCGGCCAGCCGCTCCCACAGCCCCTCCTCGGTGGCGGCGCGGCGCATGGTCCCGGCCAGCGCCCGCGCATCGCCCAGCGCGCACAGCAACCCGTCCACCTCATCGGTAATGCGCTCGGCCGGCCCGCCAGCATTGGAGGCGATCACCGGCCGGCCAAACGCCCAGGCCTCCGAGATCACCAGGCCAAAAGCCTCCCACCAGAGCGAGGGCACCAGGCACCAGTCCACCCGCGCCATCAACCCCTGCAACTGGCCAGGATGGTAGCCGCCATTGAAGATGACATTGCGCTCCCCCGCCGGGCGCTGCGCCTCGGTGGCAAAAAACCCCTCAATCCCGGCGCGGCACGCCGGCGTGGCGAAGTTGATGTTGCCGCCGTTGATCTCAACCGTAAAATCACTGAACCCCCCGGCGCGCAGCAGCGCCACGGCTTCCAGGATCACCTGCACGCCCTTGGCGTCCACCATCTGGCCGAAAAAGCCAAAGCGGTTGCGCCGCGCGCGCGGCAAAGCTGGCAATGCCGGGCTTTGCAACGCCGGGGCGCCGGGCAGGTCCTGCCCGTTGGGCACATGCATGAATTTCTCGCGCGCCAGCCCCCAGTCCACGAACATATCGGCCATGAAACGGCTGGGGGTGATGAACACGTCCACCGCCTCCAGATGCCGCTTCATCCACATCTCGCGCATGAAATAATGCTCAGGCGGCTGTTCTGGCAGGCATTGGTGGCAACGCACGGCCGAGGCGCGGGCGCACAGCGACTGGTCGGTCAACCGGCGCATCTGGCCGCTGGCCGCGCAGATGGTAACAAACTCATGCGCGGTGAAAACAATCCGCGCCTGCGGCAGCACCCGGCGGGTCAGCGTCAGAAAATCGATCCCCAGCGTCATGAAATGGTGGAAATGCACCACATCCGGCGCAACGAGGCGCAAAAACGCCGCGAACGCCTCAGCCAGCGGCGCGCTGCCGCTCTTCTGCCAGGCGTAGTCATAATCCTGGCTGAGAAACACGAACTCGTCCGCCCGGCCGTCAAACCCGGTAATCTGCGCGCCGCTCTTGAACAGCGCCAGCGATGAATGATCAATCGAGGCCAGCAGCACCGGCTCGACACCCGGCGCCGCGCGCAGCCCCGCGAACAGCTCATGCGCCACCTGCTGGCTGCCGCCGCGCACCAGCTCGGGATGATGCATGCAAACCAGCAACACCTTCATGCCGCATCCTCCCCCCCGCAAGCACGCCACCGCCGGGGCGCCATGGCGGCTTACCGCCCCTTCGGCGCCGGAATGCTGTTCAAATACACGGCAATATCCCCCGCGTCCTGAAAGGTGAGCGCGCAGGGCAGCACACTGCCCCTGGCAACCGCGAAATGCGTACCCTGCAACAACAGATGCGGGCCATCGGGCGACAGGGTAACACGCTGCCCCGCCGGAATATCCAGACTCCGCAACGGCTTGCCCGCCGCATCCACCAGAGTCGTGGTATCGGCGATCGGGCAGCTCCAACCGGTGAGAACATCCCCGGCCGCGCTGGTGTTATGGATTTGTATAAACCCCTGCGTCGCGGCGCCGATATCTTTCGTCCACCAGACCGCGCCATGATCCGCGATCATGTCCTGCCCGGCCAGAGCGTCCGCCGGCGCGGCTAAAAACAGCGCCGCCAGCACGGCGCCACCCAGATAATTCTTCATGTCAGACGCTTTCATGCGAGGATTTCAAGTTTTTCGATTCGCCAGGCGGCGGGTTCCCTGGCCGCCAGATCATACCATTGCGCCATCAACGGATGCGCCCGCACAGCCGCGCCATACGCGGCGGCGGCGGCGCTGAGCGGCGGCTGATAGATCAAAAACCGCGCCGCCACCGGCGCGAACATCGCATCGGCGGCGGTAAACGCCGCGCCGAACAAATACGGGCCACCCGCGCCGTAAGCTGCCCGCGTTTGCGACCAGATGGCGTCAATGCGCGCAACATCCGCCAGACTCTCCGGGTTCTGCCCCAGGCCGGGGCAGCTGCGCCCCAGGCTCATCGGCATCGCCAGCCGCAGCGCGCGGAACCCGCTATGCATCTCCGCCGCAATGGCCCGGGCATGCGCGCGCGCAATGCGTTCGCCCGGCCACAGCGCCGGGTTAATTTCCGCGCAATATTCCGCGATGGCGAGGCTATCCCACACCCGCGCGCCCTCATGCTCCAGATACGGCACCATCCCGCTGGGAGACGCCGCCTTCACCGCCGGCGTGCTGCCCCCGGCCAGCGGAATCACAATCTCCTCAGCCTCGATCCCCGCCAGCCTGACCATGAGCCAGCCGCGCAGCGACCACGACGAATAACGCCGCGTGCCCAGATAAAGTCTCCCCGCCATCACTCCGCCTCCCCAGCTGCCGGCCCCGCGATAGCATGTTTTGGCCACCGCATCAGCCTATGATAACCAGCCCGCATGAACCGCGCACCCCCCCTCGCCTGGGCCGGACTCCTTTTGGCCCGCCCGCTCGTCATGGGCATCCTCAACGTCACGCCCGATTCTTTCTCTGACGGCGGCCAGCACGCCACGCCCGAGGCCGCGATCGCCGCAGGCGCCGCCATGCTCGAAGCCGGGGCGGGTGCTTTCGCCGCCGATGTCGATGATATCCGCCCCGGCGCCGCCCCCATTTCCCCCGCGCAGGAGATGGCGCGCATCCTCCCCGCCATCAGCGCGCTGGCCGCCCAGGGCGCTGTCATCTCAGTGGACACCCGCAACGCCGCCACCATGGCCGCGGCGCTCGACGCGGGCGCGCGC
>NZ_JABEVC010000163.1 GCF_013044125.1 Acidocella sp.
CGACGCCAGCAAAGAAGCCTGGAATTTCATCGCCAATGACGCGGCTCGAATTACCTCAATCGGAACCAGAGACTGGGCATGCGTCAATCTTTAGGGCTGCTGGTATAAGAGGCTGATTCACGCTTTCGGTTGCCACGCTGGCGCGCGGCAGCCTCAAACGATCAGACTCTAGGCGGCGAAAATAACCTGATGCCCTCGGGTATTTTCGTGATCGTTGCGATCAGATCCGGACGGGGTGGGATTCGAACCCACGGTACGCTTTCACGCACGGCGGTTTTCAAGACCGCTGCCTTAAACCGCTCGGCCACCCGTCCCGGATGATGCGTACCTAACCGACCTGTTGAAATACTTCAACCTGCGGCGGCGGCTCAGCCCAGCTGGGCTTTCACCGCCTCGTTGACCAGTGCCGGGTTGCCCTTGCCCTGCATGGCCTTCATCACCTGGCCGACGAAGAAGCCGAATAATTTATCCTTGCCGGATTTATATTCCGCCACCTTGTCCGGGTTCGCGGCCAGCACCTGCGCCACCGCCGCGTCGATCGCGCTGGTGTCTGTCACCTGGCGCAGACCTTTTGCCTCGACGATGGCGGCTGGCATGGCGCCGGTTTCCACCATCTCCTCGAACACATCCTTGGCGATGCGCCCGTTGATGGTCTTGTCCGAGATGAGGTCGAGCAGTTCGCCCAGGGCGGCGCCGGAAACCGGTGGGTTTTCAATCGAGCGGCCGGTGCGGTTCATGGCGGCGAAGAAGTCGCCGGAAATCCAGTTGGCGGCGAGGCGGGCATCGCGGCCCTTGGCAACGCTTTCGTAGAAACCCGCCATGGCCTGGTCGGCGACCAGCACGCCCGCATCATAAAACGGGATGCCATATTCATCGCAGAAGCGGCGGCGTTTTTCGTCGGGCAGCTCGGGGAGTTTGGCTTTCAGGCCCGCGACGAACTCTTCCTCCAGCACCAGCGGCAGCAGGTCTGGTTCCGGAAAATACCTGTAGTCATGCGCATCTTCCTTGGAGCGCATGGAGCGCGTCTCGCCGCGCGCGGGGTCGTAGAGCCGGGTTTCCTGGCGGACCTCGCCGCCGGACTCCCAGACCTCGATCTGGCGCAGCGCCTCGGCCTCCACCGCGTGCATGACGAAGCGCACGGAGTTGACGTTCTTGATCTCGCAGCGGGTGCGGAATTCCTCGCCCGCCTTGCGCACGGACACATTCACATCCGCGCGCATGGAGCCTTCTTCCATGTTGCCGTCGCAGGTGCCGAGGTAACGCAATATCTGGCGAATTTTGCGCAGGTAAGCTCCGGCTTCCTCCGGTGAGCGGATGTCGGGTTCGGAGACGATTTCCATCAGCGCGACGCCGGCGCGGTTCAAATCAATCACGGATTTAGAGGCGTGCTGGTCGTGCATCGACTTGCCGGCATCCTGCTCCAGATGCAGCCGCGTGATGCCGATGTGCTTGATGGTGCCGTCCTGCAATTCGATTTCGACATCGCCGGTGCCCACGATCGGGTGCTCGAACTGGCTGATCTGATAGCCGTTGGGCAGATCAGCGTAGAAATAATTTTTACGGTCAAAGCGCGAGACCAGGTTGATCCGCGCCTTCAGCCCCAGCCCGGTGCGCACCGCCTGGGCCACGCATTCGCGGTTGATGACCGGCAGCATGCCGGGAAACCCCGCGTCCACGAAGCTGACATGCGCGTTGGGCGCACCGCCGTAAGTGGCGGAGGCGCCGGAGAAGAGTTTGGACTCGGAGATGACCTGCGCGTGGATTTCCAGCCCGCACACGACTTCCCAGGTTCCGGTTTTTCCTTCGAGGCTGTAAGCCATTATTCTGCCCTCACGCTTGGCAACGCGGTGAATCCGGCCGCGCGCTCCAGCGCCGCCGAGACCGCGAAAACCGTCTCTTCATCGAAATGTTTGCCGATCACCTGCAAACCCAAAGGCAGCCCTTCGGCGCTCAAGCCGGCGGGGATGCTCATGGCGGGGACACCCGCGAGCGAGGCGGGGACGGTGAACACGTCGTTGAGATACATCGTTACCGGGTCGTCCATTTTCTCGCCCAGGCCAAAGGCGGCCGAGGGTGCTGTGGGGGTGAGGATGGCGTCCACGCTCTCAAAGGCGTTGTTGAAGTCGCGCAGGATCAGGTTCCGCACTTTTTGCGCCTTCAGGTAATATGCGTCGTAATAGCCGTGCGAGAGCACATAGGTGCCGATCATGATACGGCGCTTCACCTCGGGCCCGAAACCGGCGGCGCGGGTGCGCTCGTACATGTCGATCAGGTCTTCGCCGTCCACCCGCGCGCCAAAACGCACGCCATCATAGCGCGCAAGGTTGGAGGAGGCTTCGGCCGGGGCGACGATGTAGTACACCGCGAGGCCGTATTTGGTGTGGGGCAGGGAGATGTCGACGATCTCGGCGCCCTGTTCGCGCAGCCAGGCAACGCCTTTTTCCCACAGGGCGCTAATTTCGGCGCTCATGCCGTCCATGCGGTATTCGGCGGGGATACCGATGCGCAGGCCTTTCACGCCCCGGCGCAGTGCGGCGCGGAAATCGGGCACCGCACGCACGGCGCTGGTGGAATCGCGCTCATCGAAGCCGGACATGGCGCCGAGCAGAATGGCGCAGTCTTCCACGGTGCGCGCCATCGGCCCCGCCTGGTCGAGCGAGGAGGCGAAGGCGACGATGCCATAGCGCGAGCAGCGGCCGTAGGTGGGTTTGATGCCGGCGAGGCCGGTGAACGAAGCTGGCTGGCGGATGGAGCCGCCGGTGTCGGTGCCGGTCGCGCCCAGGGCGAGCCGCGCGGCAACCGCCGCGGCCGAGCCGCCGGAGGAGCCGCCGGGGACGAGTTTGGCGTCCGAGCCGTTGCGTTTCCACGGGTTTTCCACCGGGCCGTAGCCGGAGGTGATGTTGGACGAACCCATGGCGAATTCATCGAGGTTGGCTTTGCCCAGGCATACCGTCCCGGCTTCCAGGAGCTGGCGCGTCACCGTGCTTTCATAGGGTGGCACGAAGGGTTCCAGGATTTTGCTGGCCGCCGTGGTGCGCACGCCCGCGGTGCAAAACAGGTCTTTAATCGCCAGCGGGATGCCGGTGAGCGGCCCCGCGGTGCCAGCGGCAATGCGTGCGTCAGCCGCCTGCGCCTGGGCAAGGGCCAGCTCCGGCGTTACCGTTATATAGGCGTTCAGGCGCGGGTTGAGCGCCGCGATGGCGGCGTTATGCGCGGATGCCAGCTCCACGGCGGAGAATTTTTTCGCGCTCAGCGCCTGCGCGGCCTGGGCGATCGTTAAATCAAGGAGGCTCATTCCACAACTTTCGGTACGGCGAAGAACTGCCCGACTCGGTCGGGCGCATTGGCCAGGATTTGTTCGGCGATTTCGCCGTCGGTCACGAGGTCTTCGCGCAGGCGCATGGCCATTTGCGCGCCGCCGGAGAGCGGGGCCACGCCCTCGACGTTGACCTCGTTCAACTGGTCCACATAGCCCAGAATCGCGTTCAATTCGGTCTGCAACACGCCAACTTCGGCGTCATCGACGCGGATTCTGGCCAGTTTCGCAATCCGGCGTACCGTTGCGCTATCGAGCGACATCAATAATCCCTTGGGTTTAAACTCTGGCCGGACCATAACCGCGCGCATGGCGCTCTTCAACCTCACGGAATTTTTCGCTCAACTCCCCCCCGGCGCAAGGCTGCTGGGGCTGGACCCCGGGGCCGCGCGCATCGGCGTGGCGCTCTCGGATGTAGGGCGGCGGATCGCCAGCCCTTACGGCACGTTGCAGCGCGCCAAGCTGAAGCAGAACGCGGCGGAGGTGGCGGCGATTGCGGCGCGCGAGGGGGTGGGGGGCTTGATCGTCGGCCTGCCGCTGGATGGCGAACAGAAGCTGGGGCCGCGGGCGCAGGCGGCGCGCGACTGGGCGCATGCGATGAGCGCCGCCACCGGATTGCCGGTTGCGCTGGTGGATGAGAGTTTCACCACCGCGGACGCGCATGAGCGCATGATAGAGGCGGGGTTGAGCCGCGCGCGCCGGGGCGAGATTATCGACAAGGCCGCCGCCGCCGCCATCTTGCAGGCGGCGCTGGACGCGATGGGGGGGTAGCATGCCGCATTTCGGGATTATTCTGGCCACCTACCTGGGCGCCTGCGTGGAATGGGTGGAGGCGTTCACTATTGTTCTGGCGGTGGCGCTCTCCATCGGCTGGGCCAGCGCCGCCACAGCCGCCGGGGCGGCACTGCTGGTGCTGGCGGGCATGACGCTCACCGGCACGGCGCTGCTCGCCTATATACCGGATTTTGCCTGGGTGCAGGGGATTATCGCTGCGTTCCTTATCCTGTTTGGCCTGCGCTGGCTGGCCAAGGCCATCGCGCGCGGGGCGGGGCTGAGGCCGCTGCATGATGAGGTGGCGCAATTCAACGCCGTGCGCGCCAGCAAGGGGCTGAGCGACCACCACGCCGCCTGGCTGATCGCCTTCAACGGCACATTGCTGGAAGGCTTGGAGGTCTGGTTGATCGTGGTGGCGCTTGGCGTGCAGTCGCACCATACGCTGCCGGTGGCGGGCGCGGCCATTGCGGCTTTGCTCACGGTCATTGCCGTGGGGGCGCTGCTGCACAGGCCGCTGGCGCGGGTGCCGGAAAATGCGCTGAAGTTCATCGTCGGCGGCGCGCTGCTGGGTTTTGGCAGTTTCTGGCTGTTGCAGGCGCTGGGTTATGCGTGGCCGTTGGGTGACGGCGCGCTGCCCGCGCTGGTGGCGTTTTACCTGCTGGGCGGGCTGGGGCTGGTCGCGCTGCTGCGGCGCCGGGCGGGAGCGGCGGCATGAGGGCGCTGTTCAAGACGTTGTTTGGCAGCGCGCGCACCATCGGCGCGGCGGCGGCGGCGGCGGGGCTGGCGGTGCTGGCCCTGCACGGCCCGGCGCCGGCGTTGGCCGGCGCGGTTCTGCCGGTGGCGCTGCTGGCGGGGGCCGCGTATCTCGCGCGGCATTGAAGTGGTTCAGGCGTTCATCTCGCGCGCCAGCAACTCATAGGAACGCTGCCGGGCCGCCGGGTCGTAGGCGGTGGTGGTGATGACCAGCTCGGCGATGCCGGTCTCCCCCGCCAGCGCGCGCAGCCGCGCCGCCACATCCCGCGCCGTGCCGGTGAAGGCCCGCTCCTTGCGCCGGGCGGCTCTGGCCCGCTGCTCATCGGTGAAGGGAAACGCAGGAAACAGCGGATTATTTCTACCAGTCGCGCGCCGTCTTCAGCGTGTTGCGCGACCAGGGCCGCTTCACCGCCCAGCTCTCGCCGGAAGA
>NZ_JABEVC010000164.1 GCF_013044125.1 Acidocella sp.
CCAATGGGGCATCAAGGTGCATCTGCTGCTGCTCGGCGTCGGCCCGCTGCTCGGCCCGTATTACGAGACCGCCGATGTCGCCATCGCCTATGACAAAACCATCATCACGAACCTGCTGGACAAATACCGCGCCGCCGGCATCCGCAGCGCCATCGTCAACTCCGCGGCCAGCGCGCATGTGGTGCCGTGGGCAGAGCAACGCGGCATCAAAACCACGTTGCTGGTGCACGAGATGCCGCAGCTGCTGCAAGAATATAACCTTGAAATCCAGGCCCGGCTCGGCGCCGCCGCCGCCAGCCATCTGGTATTCGCCGCCAGCTGCGTTGCTGAAAAATTCACCGCCGCGCTCAACCTGCAACACGCCAGCCGCATCATCCTGCCGCAAGGCAACTACCAGAACATGGCCTTCAACGCAGCCGCGCGGGAGCGCATCCGCCGCGAGTTGAACATCGAGGACGAGGACTTCCTCGTGCTCGGCGCCGGGTTCGGCTACATCCGCAAGGGGTTTGATCTCTTCCTGCAACTGGCGCAAAAATTCTCAACCCTTCGCGGCGGCGTGCATTTCATCTGGGTGGGGGACATCCAGCCAACACTGCACACCTATCTCGCCCCGGAAATGAACAAGCTCATCGCCGCCGGCCGCTTCCACCACATCCCCTTCACCCAGCACGCCGCCGGCTATTTCACCGCCGCTGACATCTTCGCCCTCACCTCGCGTGAGGACCCCTACCCCACCGTGGTGATCGAGGCACTGGCCTGCGGCATCCCTTGCGTCGCCTTCGACGAATCAGGCGGCATCCCTGAGCTGCTGCACCGTGAAAAAGCCGGCCGCGTCGCCCGGCTGGCCGATATGGACGACTTCCTGGCGCAGATGACCAGCCTGCTCGACCATGAAAAGCTGCGCCAGCTCCGCCCGCGCCTCGCCGCCATGGCCGCGCAAAAGTTTGACTTTCCCGCCTATGTGGAAAAACTGCTGCACCTGGCCCAGCCCGGCCTGCGCAGCGTCAGCGCCGCCGTCATCAACTACAATTATGCCCAGCACCTGCCCGCGCGCCTGGAATCGATCTTCGCGCAAACCTACCCGCTGGCCGAAATCCTCTTTCTTGACGATGCCTCGACAGACACCTCCCTCACCGTCGCGCAAGCCACGGCTGATGCCGCGCGGCGCGAAATCCGCATCATCGCCAACAAAAAAAACACCGGCTCCGTCTTCGCCCAATGGCGCCGCGCCGCGCGCGAGGCCAAAGGCGAATTCATCTGGCTCTGCGAGGCCGACGACAGCGCCACCCCCATGTTTCTCTCCCGTCTGATGGAAGCGCTGACCAGCGCCGAGACCCCCCTGCTCGCCTTCACTGACAGCCGCGCCGTTGACGAGACCGGCAAACAGGTCATGCCCAGCTACCAATCCTATTATTTCGACTCCGGCGTAAAAGAACTGGCCGCCTCGGGCATCTGGGAGGCGCAGACCTTCGCGCAGCGCATCCTCGCCGTACGCAACCTCATCCCCAATGTCAGCGCCGTGCTCTGGCGGCGCGAGGCCCTGCTGGCAGCGCTTGATGCCGTCCCGGATATTGAAATCTGGCGCCTCGCCGGCGACTGGCGGCTCTACCTCGCCCTGCTCACCGGGCAACCCGGCAGCGTGGTCTACCTCGCGGAGCCGTTGAACACCCACCGCCGCCACGCCGGCGGCGTCACGCAGCGCCTCTCACCCAAGGCGCATACCGCCGAAATCGCGGCCATGCATAAAATCATCGTGAAAACCCTAAAGCCCGGAAAACACACCCAGGCGGAACAGGCCGCCTACCTCGCCCGCATCCACGCCCAGCTCAACCCAGCCAGACCAGACGCCGCCAAGGCGAAGCCCGCCAAGCCGGTTGCGCGCAAGCGCAATGTCTGATTGAACCACCCCATCAAAATCGCGCCTAACCAGGATGTTGCATGAAAATTCTTCTCACCGGAGGCTGCGGCTTCATCGGCTCGGCCGTCATCCGGCACGCCATCGCCGCCAGCCAGCACGAAATCATCAATATCGACAAAATGACCTACGCGGCCTGCGAGGATGCGCTGGAAACCGCGCTGACCCACCCCCGCCACACGCTCATCAAGGCCGACATCACCGACTCCGCCGCTATGCGCGCCGCCTTCGCCGCCCATCAGCCGGACGCGGTGATGCATCTGGCCGCCGAAAGCCATGTCGACCGTTCAATCGACGGCCCCGCCGCCTTTATTCACACAAATGTCACCGGCACATTCACCCTGCTGGAAGCCGCCCGCGAATATTACGCAACCCTCCCCCCCGCGCGGCGCGAAACCTTCCGCTTCCACCATATTTCCACCGACGAGGTCTTCGGCGCCCTGGCCGATGAGGACCCGCCGTTCAACGAACACACCCCCTACGACCCGCGCAGCCCCTACTCGGCCAGCAAGGCCGCGTCGGACCATCTGGTCCGCGCCTGGGGCCACACTTATGGTCTTCCCGTCATCGTCTCCAACACCACCAACAACTACGGCCCCTGGCAGTTCCCCGAAAAGCTGATCCCGCTCATCCTCATCAACGCCATCGATGAGAAACCCCTGCCCGTTTACGGCGACGGCCAGAACACCCGTGACTGGCTGTTTGTCGAGGATCACGCCCAGGCCCTGCTCATAGCCGTGGAATCCGGCACGCCTGGGGAAACCTATTGCATCGGCCCGCGCCAGCCGCGCAAAAACATCGACGTGGTGAAAGCCATCTGCGCCATCCTGGACGAGCGGCGCCCCAGCCCCAACGGCCCGCGCGAGCGCCTGATCACCTATGTGCGCGACCGCCCCGGCCACGATCATCGCTACGAGATCGACCCAGCCACCGCTGAAGCGGCGCTCGGCTGGAAGGCCGCGCATGATTTCGAAGCCGGCCTCGCCGCCACCATTGACTGGTATCTGGCCCATGAGGATTGGTGGCGCGCGATTGCGGCGCAAAAATATTCCGGGCAGCGCCTGGGCGGAGAAAAAGCATGATCACCAAGGGAATTATCCTCGCCGGCGGCTCCGGCTCGCGCCTGCACCCCATGACCCAGGCAACCTCCAAGCAGTTGCTCCCGGTCTACGACAAGCCGATGATCTACTATCCGCTCTCCACCCTGCTGCTGGCCGGCATCCGCGACGTGCTGATCATCTCCACCCCCTCCGACCTGCCGCAGTTCCAGCGACTGTTCCACGACGGCTCGCACCTGGGCATCCGCATCACCTATGCCGAACAGCCCAGACCGGACGGCTTGGCCCAGGCATTCCTCATCGGTGAGCAATGGCTCGCCGGCCAACCCTGCGCCCTGGCCCTGGGCGACAACCTCATTCACGGCGACCATCTCTCCACCCTGCTGCGCGCCGCCGGCTCCCGGCCCGAGGGGGCGACCGTCTTCGCCTATCAGGTGCGCGACCCCGAACGCTACGGGGTCATCACCTTCGATGCCGGCGGCAAGGCGCTCGACATCACCGAGAAACCCCAAAACCCCACCTCGCCCTGGGCGGTCACCGGGCTGTATTTCTATGATCACCGTGTCACCGAGTTCGCCCACCGCATCAAACCCTCCGCCCGCGGCGAGCTGGAGATCACCGATCTCAACCAGATTTATCTAGTCGAGGGCACGCTGCATGTGGAGCGCCTGGGCCGCGGCACCGCCTGGCTGGACGCCGGCACACCGGATTCGCTGATCCAGGCCGCCACTTTCGTGCAGACCATCCAGACCCGCCAAGGCAATCTGGTCGGCTGCCCGGAGGAAGTCGCCTTCCGCATGGGCTTCATCGACACCGCCCAGCTCAAGGCGCAGGCTCAGCTCATCAGCAAGACCGACCTGGGCCGCACATTGATCGAAATCGCCAACGGAATACACCACTGATGAAGATCGAACCGCTCAACATCCCCGAAGTCCTGCTCATCACCCCGCCCAAATTCGGTGACTCCCGTGGCTTCTTCTCCGAAACCTGGAGTGCGGCCAAACTCTCCGCCCAGGGCTTCAACGAGCATTTCGTACAGGACAACCACAGTTTTTCCGCACAGCCCGGCACCATCCGCGGCCTGCATTGCCAACTCGCCCCCAGCATCCAGGGCAAGCTGGTCCGCGTCGTCAAAGGCGCCATCTGGGATGTCGCGGTGGACATCCGCCACGGCTCGCCCACCTACGGAAAATACGCCGCCGCAATCTTAAGCGAGGCCAACTGGGCGCAGCTGTGGATTCCCGGCGGCTTCCTGCACGGCTTCTGCACCATCGAGCCGAACACCGAGGTCATCTACAAAGTCACCGCCGATTACGACCGCGCCGCCGAACGCGCCGTCATCTGGAACGACCCCACCCTCGCCCTGCCCTGGCCCGTCGAAGCCGCTCAAGCCCTGCTCTCGGACAAAGACATGGTCGCCCCGCGCCTGGCCGATTGCGCCCCCTGGTTCTCCTGCAAATGATCCTCATCACCGGCAGCACCGGGCAGCTTGGCCAGGAATTGGTCAAACTCTGCACTGAACGCGGCCTTGCCTTCCGCGCCGTCTCCCGGCCCGAATTCGACTTCGCGCAGCCGGGAAGCGTGGCAAGCTGCTTTGCCACCACCAACCCCACCCTCGTCATCAACGCCGCCGCCTACACCGCGGTGGACAAAGCCGAGACCAGCCAGGCCGCCGCGCGCGCCGGCAACCACACGGGCCCGCTGCACCTCGCGCAATTGTGCGAAGCCGCCAACATCCCCTTCATCCACATCTCAACTGACTATGTGTTCGACGGCGCCAAGGGCGCGCCCTACCTTGAGAGCGACCCAACCAACCCCACCGGCGTCTACGGCACCACCAAACGCGACGGCGAAGCCGCCATCCTGAACAACACAACCGCTAAAGCCATCATCCTGCGCACCGCCTGGGTCTATGCCGCGCACGGCAAAAATTTCGCCCGCACCATGCTGGCCGCCGCCCGGCGCTTGCCCACCCTGCGCGTGGTGGCCGACCAGCACGGC
>NZ_JABEVC010000165.1 GCF_013044125.1 Acidocella sp.
CCACCGCCACCGGCCCCAAACCGGCCTCGCGCGCGCGTTCCAGCACATGCACAATCATCGGCAGCCCGGCGATATCGGCCATAACCTTGTCCGGCAGGCGGGTGGAGCCCATGCGGGCGGGAATGAGGATGATGGGTGTCACGTTGTTCTCGTCTCGCTGATGCTTGTCGTGCCTGCCTAAATCGCTATAGGGGTAAGCGCAATTGCGGCAAATAACGAGAGGGTCAGGGTTAGGCATGAGCGGTAAAGGCAAGGACAGTCTGCTGGGCAACAAAATCGCAGCCGGTCTGCTGACCGCCGGGCTGATTTTCTGGGGTGCCAACCGCATCGCCAGCATCGTGGTGCCCAGCGAGGCGCCAAAAACCCCGGCGATCAACGTTCCCGGCCTGCAAACCGCGGCCGCCCCCGTGGTGGCTGCGGCGGCCGGGCTGGAGTCGATCATCCCGCTCATCGCCACCGGCGATGTCGCCAAGGGTGCCGCCTTCGTGCAGCAGCAATGCGCGGCGTGCCACACCCTCACCTCCGGCGGCGCCGCAGGCGTCGGCCCGAATCTTTATGGCGTCATGGGTTCGCCTATGTTCTCCGGCAGCTTCGCCTACTCGGATGCCGTGAAGGACAAGGCCAAGGGCAACTGGAACTATGACAACATAAACGCCTGGCTCGCCGCGCCGATGACCTTCGCCCCCGGCACCGGCATGTCCTACGCGGGCATCAAAAACGTACAGACCCGCGCCGATGTCGTGGCCTATCTGCGCACCCTGTCCGCCAACCCCCTGCCGCTGCCAACCGCCGATGAAATCAAGGCCGCCACCGCCGCTCCGGCCGCAACCGGCGCCCCGGCCACCGCAGCTGCCACCGCCCCGGCAGCAACGGCGGAAGCGGCGCCCAGCATTGACACACTCTTCGCCACGGCTGACCTCGCCAAGGGCAAAGCCCTGGTGATGCAGCAATGCGCCGCCTGCCACACCCTGGCCAAGGGCGGCGCCCCCGGCGTCGGCCCCAATCTGTACGGCATCGTCGGCGCCAAATCGTTCAGCGCCCCAGGCTTCAACTATTCCGCCGCGGTCAAGGGCAAGGCTGGCGCCACCTGGACGGATGACACCTTGAGCGCCTGGCTCGAGAACCCCATGGGCTACGCGCCCGGAACCATGATGGCCTATCCCGGCATCAAAAACGCGCAAACCCGCGCGGACGTAATCGCCTATCTCAACAGCAACTCTGACAAACCCGAGAAGCTGCCTTGAACCTTGCGGCCCTGCTCGCCACGGCGGAGGCGGCGCTTGACGCCGCCGGGGCGGCCATCCGCCCCTATTTCCGCGCCGGGGTCCTCTCGGACGATAAATCCGACGAAAGCCCGGTCACCGTGGCCGACAAGCTGGCCGAAGAGACCCTGCGCACCATCCTGCGCGAAAAATTCCCTGATTTCGGTATTCTGGGCGAGGAATTCGCCGACCATAACGCGGGCGCGAAATACGTCTGGGTGATCGACCCGATCGACGGCACCCGCGCCTTCATCACCGGGCGGCTCACCTTCTGCACGCTCCTGGGCCTGCTGGAAGATGGCGTCCCCATCCTGGGCTTCATCGACCAGCCCATCACCAACGAGCGCTGGCGCGGCGGGCGCGGTGTTCCCGCGCGCTTCACCGGCCCCTTCGGCGGCACCATCGGCCCGCGCCCCCTCACCACCCTGGCCGAAGCCGAACTCTCCTCCACCGCGCCGGAGATGTTCTCAACCGCCGCCGCCGCCCGCTTCAAACGCCTGCAATCGGCCTCGCGGCGCATCTACTGGGGGGGCGATGCCTACGCCTACGGCCTGCTCGCCCTCGGCCAGATCGACATCGTCGCCGAATCCGGCCTGAAACCATGGGACTGGGTGGCCCTCGCCCCAGTCATCGAAGCCGCCGGCGGCACCATCACCGGCTGGTCGGGTGAAAAACTCCGCCTGGGCTGCGACGGCAGTGTTCTGGCGGCCGCCAACCCAGCGCTCCACGCGGCGGCGCTGCAAGCCCTGGCATAGCGCCCCGCCGCTATCTCGTTGCTTTTTCGCACCAAACCCGCACAAATTGGGGAGCAAGAAAAAAATAACCAAACACTATCAACACCTTACTCGTAAATCCCAGTCAATGCTCCACGTGGAGCCCTCAGCCCTTGATCCCGCCGCCGCTCTCACCTAACTGATCGGTCCACAAATCCCAGCCTGAACCAGAGGATCGCATGACCGAAACCGTCACCGAAGAAACCCATGATTTTGGCACCGAGGTCGGCCGCCTGCTCGATCTCGTCGTCCACTCCCTCTATTCCGACCGCGAAATTTTCCTGCGCGAGCTGGTGGCCAACGCCGCTGACGCGACCGATAAACGCCGTTTCCTCGCCCTCTCCGACGGCGCGTTCGCCCTGCCCGAAAACCCCGCCATCAAAATCTCCACCGATAAACTAACTCAGACCATCACCATCTCCGACCACGGCACCGGCATGAGCAAGGAGGAGCTGGCCAGCCATCTGGGCACCATCGCCCGCTCCGGCACCGCCGCCTTCACCTCCTCCCTGGCCGAAAAAAAGCCGGAGGAACGCCCCAGCCTAATCGGCCAGTTCGGCGTCGGCTTCTATTCCGCCTTCATGGTGGCCGATGAGGTCGAGGTCATCTCCCGCAAGGCCGGGCACCAGGAGGCCTGGGCCTGGGTCTCCGCAGGCAAGGGGAAATATACTCTCAAACCCGCCGCGCGCGACGAATCGGGCACCACCATCATCCTGCACATCAAGCCGGAGGCGGAGGAGTTCCTGGAGCCGCTGCGCATCAAAACCATCATCCGCAAATGGGCGGACCATATCGCCCTGCCCATCGAGCTTGAGGAAGACGGCAAGTTCGCCTCCGTCACCGAGGGCAACGCCCTGTGGCGGCGCAACAAATCTGAAATCTCCCCAGAGGATTACGCCGCCTTCTACCGCCACACCGGCCACGCGTGGGACGAACCCTGGGCCACCATCCACTGGCGCGCCGAGGGCACGCTGGAATTCTCGGCCCTGCTCTTCATCCCCTCCAGCAAGCCCTTCATGCCGGTGGAGGAAACCCGCGAATCCAAAGTCCGCCTGCATGTGAAGCGCATGTTCATCACCGATGAAGCCAGGCTCCTGCCCAACTGGCTCTCCTTCGTCACCGGCGTGGTGGACACCGAGGATCTCCCCCTCAACGTCAGCCGCGAAATCCTGCAAGCCACCCCGGTGCTGGATAAAATCCGCAAGGCCCTGGTTAACCGCGTGCTCTCCGAGCTGAAATCCAAGGCCAAGGACGCCAGCAGCTTCAAAACCTTTCAGGAAAATTTCGGCGCGGTCTTGAAGGAAGGTCTCTACGAGGACTCCGGCCACGCGGCAGACATCGCGGGCCTGCTCCGCTTCGCCTCCACCCGTGAGGAGGCCACCACGCTCGATGACTACATCGCCCGCATGCCCGAGGGCCAGAACGAGATCTACTACCTCGCGGGCGATGCCGCCAATCTCAAAACCTCCGCTCAGCTCGAGGGCTTCGCCGAAAAAGGCTATGAGGTCCTGCTCCTCTCCGACCCGATCGACGCCTTCTGGCCAACCCGGATGGAGACCTACAAGGACAAAAAATTGAAAAGCGCCTCCCAGGCCGCGGGCCTCTTCGCCCCGGCGGAAAGCAGCGCGGACATCACCGCGCTGTGCGAAAAACTGGCCAAGGCGCTGGAGGGTAAGGTCTCGGGCGTCACCGCCTCAACCCGGCTGAAGGACAGCCCCGCGATGCTGGTGGCCAACGAGGCCGGGCCGGATCTGGCCATGCAGCGCCTGCTGCGCCGCGCTGGGCGGCCCGTGTTCGGCCTGCCGCCCGCGCTGGAGATCAACCCCGGCCACAAGCTCATCCAGGCCCTGGCAACCCGCGCGGAGCTGGAAACCGAGGCCAATCTGCTGCTGGACCTGGCCAAACTCCAGGAAGGCGACCTCCCCGAAGACCCCGCCGCCTTCGTGCGCCACATCGCCAACGCCATCGCCGGGGCGTAGCCACACAAAAAAAGCCGGGGAATAATATTCCCCGGCATTTTATTCACCCTGACAGCCTGCCAGACTAATTCCCCCAGACTAATTCCCCCAGACTAATTCCCGAGGTTGATCTGGTTTTTATTGGTGGCCGCTCCCGTCACGGCGCCCGCGGCGCCGCCGATAAGCGCCCCCGTCCCGGCGCCCATGCCTGTCACCGCACCAAGAATCGCACCACCGCCAGCACCGATCGCACCGCCGGAAAGCGCACGCTGGCCTGTTGTATTTCCACAACCGGCAAGCGCCGTCAGCGAACCGGTCAACATCAAGCCAACCGTCAAATTCCGCAACGTCAATTTCCGCAACATGGCAAATCTCCACTGTAATTATTCAATTTCATATGGTCCGCTACACCGGAAATTCAAGACAGAACGAAACAACAACGACCATGTCGCTCCGCTCAGTTCCCAACCAGCGGCTTGCCGAGGTTGAGGTCACGCGGGCTAATAGCCGCCCCCGCGACAGCGCCCACGCCACCGCCGATGGCCGCGCCCGCCGCCGGGCCGATGCCCGTAACCGCACCCAAAATGGCACCCGTGCCCGCGCCGATCGCGCCGCCGGAGAGCGCACGCGACCCCGGCGAATAACCGCAGCCAGCCAAAGCCAGCGTTGCCAGCAGCAACACGGGAAGCACGCGCAAATTAACACTCATTCTCATAAACCTCTTGCTGTTGAACACTCCTTATAGGCCCGGCGGTGCGCGGCGTGCCACAACGCCCCGCTGACCACTGAATTAAAGTCGCGCAACAATGCCTCCCACCTGGCGCGGGCCTTGCCGCCCGTCACCCCTGGCTGTAATCCCTGGCTCGGATTTCTGCTTTGTCTCTGGAGCGGCCAGATTCAAAACAGCACAAGAAAGGTTTTTGATGTTCTCTAAACTTCTCGGCCTCATGTCGGCTGATATGGCAATCGACCTCGGCACGGCGAACACGCTGGTTTATGTGAAGGGGCGCGGCATCGTGCTGGCGGAGCCCTCCGTCGTGGCCATCGCTGATGTAAAGGGCCGCAAACATGTGCTGGCCGTCGGCGAGGAAGCCAAGCATATGCTCGGCCGCACGCCGGGCAACATCTCCGCCATCCGCCCCCTGCGCGATGGCGTGATTGCCGATTTCGAGGTCGCGGAGGAGATGATCAAGCACTTCATCCGCAAGGTGCATAACCGCCGCGGCTTCTCCTCGCCCATCATCATCATCTGCGTCCCCTCCGGCTCCACCGCGGTGGAG
>NZ_JABEVC010000166.1 GCF_013044125.1 Acidocella sp.
AGGTTGATCTTCGCCGCTTGATTGCGTGCTGGATCGTTAGGCTCGACATGCCGCTCATAGAATTCCTGAGTCGCTGTCCTGACGAAAGTGAATGACCGGGCAAAGCGTTCAGCCGCGACCTGAATCGCAGCACTTCCGCGCACGGAAGCCGGCGTAGACGGTGTACGATCAGGCATGCCGAGCAACTCGCTGATCGGCAGGTTCAAATGCCGGGCAAGAGCCAGGTAAGTCTGAACGGACAACATTTCGCTGTGTCCATTCTTCAAATTATAGAGCCGGTTGGCACTCTCGAGTTCGCATTTTTCGGCGATCTCCTTCAGATTGAGGCCTGTTCTGTCAAGTGCGGCGAAGAGCGCGGTTTTAAGGCGCTTTGTCTCGGCGGCATTATTGACAGTTCGCATTTTGCGGGTGCGCGTTGGCGCAGCAGGCCGAACCTCACGGTTCGCGCCCGGTTGGCTGTCTTTAGTCATATAAAATGTCCTGTAAAAAATATTCCGAATTTGGCCGAGCGATGATTTTTCGGGCGGCAGATCGGACGCGCTTGCGTTGGCGACCAAAGTCGCTAGCACCTCGGCTTAGCCGGAATGGATGATGATCTGCCCCATATAAATATGATATCGTAACGGGTTTTTCAAGAATAATATGCTGATAATAAAAGATTATTTTAGCAGCGCGGCGGATTTTTGAGAGACTCTGAAGCAGCACAATAACCCCGGCATCGGTTCAAGTTGATTTGGTCCCCATTCCACCGAACTCAAAATGGAGTAGGCTTCCCCCAATAGGAACGGGTTGACCGCTCGTTTTGGAAATACCGGATAAGGACTTTTAAAATGCGTTGGTTAAACTTTGTTCTCCCGGCCCTCGCCGCCTGTGGCTTAAGCGCCTGCACCACCATGCAGCCGCAGGATTTTGCCGGCGGCTCTCCCACCATGGCGCTCAATGATTTTTCCCTGGCCATTCCACCGCCTATGGCATCTTCATCGATCGTTTTGGCAATGTGCGGAACCAATTCAACGTCGATTGCCATGGCAGTTGGGACGGCACGACCATGACCCTGCAGGAACATTTCACTTATATCGGTGGTGCCAACGGCCAACCAACCAGCCGCACCTGGCATTTCCATAAAACCGGACCGCAAAGCTGGGAAGGAACCGCAGGCGATGTGATCGGTGTTGCCACAGGCGAGCAGGACGGCAATGCGTTTCATATGACCTACGTGACCGAGCTTCATACGGGTGCCAGCACTCACAGGGTTTCAGTCAGCGATTGGATGTTCCGTGAAGGCCCCGGCGTGGTGATCAATCACACCACCATCAGCAAACTCGGGGTTACCTTGGGCGATGTGCAGATCGCGTTTGTACATGATTAAACTGACCGACTCGTCATCTACATTGCTGCAACGCTCGATGCGGAAACCAATTTAAGCTTCGGGTCGCTGATCTCAATAAAATGAAGCAGATTAAAACATCGTCGGCTGAAAGCACATAACATTGTGTTTTCAGCCAGAGCGCCTGCCGAAGGCGCGCTCCGCAATGTGGCGCGTGCGCTCGCGCTCCTCGGCCAGATTTGCCTGTAGCTTGCGCGCGGCATCGGCTTGGCGCGCCTGGCGGTAATGCGCAGCGACAACGCCCTCGGTGATGCCGAGAATGACCGCGGCGAGGCCGGGGTTGGTGGGATCGGCCTCGGCCAAAGCGGTGGCAAAAGCATGGCGGAAACGGTGCGGACCAAATGCCGCGTCGAATTTTTGACCAACCTTCGCCTGCGTCCGACGAAACAGCATCGTTTGAATGGAGCGATAGGTGAATGCGCCGCCGTCCCCATTGCCCCACACGGCGTCAGTCGCCACCGGATCGAGCAATTTCGAACGGATCTCGCTCACATAGCGGTCGAGATAGGGTGTCAGAATTTCGGGCAGGCTGTAGTGCAGTTCGCGCTTGTTCTTGACGATCATGCTCTGCAGCCGCGCCCAGTATTCGCCGTTGCGCTTGTACAGATTTTTGCCGAGACGCATCTGCGACAGTGAGCCTAGCCGCGGCGCCCGGCAGGCGAGCAACGCAATGATCAAGCCGTTGCGGAATTTCCGGCAGGTTTCCAGCCGCTCCGTGGAATCCTCCGGCAACGGCTGATCCGTCATCATCGACAAGCCCCACTCAAACAGCAGTTTAGCGTCGGGGACGAACAGATCATCCCGCAATTCCTGCTTGAGGATGGCATCCAGCGGAACATCGTCGGGCCGGGTGATCCAGTCGAAACTCACTTTCGGCGCCATGATGTGCAGGCCGGTACGCAGATGGAACATCCGGCCCTTGATCGTGTTGTCGCTGTTCCCGGCGGCGCGCAGCTCATCGAAGTAGAGCGCCACGCTCTCAAAGGTCACGCGTGCCGCGGGACCGATGTCGGGGTCGAGTAGTCCGTGCTCGGCCAGGATATGGAGAAGACGGCCATGGCTCTGCCACGCCGCCTTGATCGAGCGGGGCGTCAGCGTGTCGGCATAACGCGGGCGGCGCAGACCCGCGATCGGGTCCGTGCCTTCGCGCCAGCACTGCTGGTCCTTTTGTGGCCAGAGCGCGACCGGCGTGACGATGCTGGATTTCTGGACCTGGGCCTGGACCTTGGTTTTGACCTTGGTTGTGGCTTTGGCTGCGGTCGTCACGTCGGTTTTGGCCTTCAGTTTGGCTTTGACCGCAACTTCAACGTTATGACCGGGCTGGCGCGCCGCCAGTGTGCCGGCGTGGCCAGCCTGACCGTGATCTGTCTCCAGATTAGAACGGGCCATTACTTGCCTCCCTTGCGGCGGACGCGGTGGCGCTGGTGATAGGCTCCGACCGCGATCTGTTTCGTGGCCCGGCGTTCCTCGAAGAGTAGCGCGTTGGAATGCCGAGCGGCGGCGTCGATTTCTAATCCACAATAAAATTTTTGCGTGGTCTGTGGGGATTTGTGGCCGAGAATGTTGGCCGCGATTTCATAGGCGCCGGGGTTCTTACGCAGATAGCGCACCACGGCGAAATGCCGTACCAGATGACAGTTGAATTCAACACCAATCTCGTGGGCCACGCGTTTCGACAACTGGTCGCCGAATTCCGCATCGTCGCGGTGGCTGTCGCCAATGCCGGGGAACAAAAAGTCATTCCCCGCCTTGGCCAGCAGCGGGCGGTACTTGCTGATATAGGTCTCCAGCACGCGGGCAGAGGCCACCTCCACCGGCCAGCGGATCGTGGCGCGGTTTTTCACCATATGGGCCGGGATATAAATTTCGCTGATAAACGCGTTTGGGCTCGGTCGCCGCAGATTACTGTCAAGTTTTAATTGCAGCAGATTCATCCGGCGCAGCGGCAAAAACAGCAGAATTTCCACCGCCGCTCCATACATCGCCAAGCGCGCCGCCTCATACGGATCACGCCCCGGCTCCTGCGCCAGTTTCATCCAATGCGCGGGCAAGCCCAGCAACATCGAATAGGCCGGGTCCTCGAACAGGGCGGTAAGCCGGATGCGATTTTTTTCGGACATTCCGAACTCCTCATTTGGCGTGACCATTGCGATGTATTCGCGCAGGTCGTCGAGCTCGCCTTCCGAGAGACCGGCCTCGAATTTGCCGATCTGACGCAGCAACTCGCCGATGCCTTTGAGCGTGGACGAACGCAGTTCACTCTCGGTGAATTCCTCGCCATTCTCCAACTTGCGCTTGAGCAGGCGTTCCCGGTGGAAATCCAAAATCGCGATGGGATGCTCCAGTGGTGTGGCCAGCATGCTGAGCGAGCTGACCTTCTCGATGGGGATGCCTGAAGCCACCAGCGCGGTCATCGAAACCTGAATTTGCCAGCGGCGAGTTTCGATGGTGCGCTTCGTGCGCGCACGCCGGCCGCTGCGCGGGGTCTTGCGCCCGGTCGCGGACTCGGCTGCCGCCTCGTCTTCGGAGGCCTGCTTTTTGGCCAAGGCGAGACTGGTATAGGGGTTGCCCGCCTTCACCGGCGTCTCGGACATTGGTGCCGGATTGCGCAGAAAGCGCTCGACATCGGCGTTGAAATTGGCGGGGAAGATGTCGAACGGCAGGGCGTATTGGTCGCGCACCCCCTGGCGGCGCAGTTCAACCTGCGGCCAGCCAGGAACCGTCTTGCGCATATCCTCCCAATTACTCGCGGAACGGCGGCTCAGCCCGATGGGGTCTTTGTGAAGAATTTTCGCGTGGCACCATGCGTTGAATTCGTTGATGCTCTCCGCCGTGATCATCTCCGGGGTAACGCCCTCCAGGGTGAGATACCGGAAGAAGCGGATCAGCCCCTTGCGGCGGTCACTCGTCGGCAGTGCGTCATACAGCGCCCCCCAGGCTGGGCTGAGACGGTTTTCGCCATAACGGCTGTCGGCGTGGGTGCCGAGACGGATCAGTACCGTGCGCAGGCCGGAGACCATGTTGCGAAACGGGTCCGCTTTCAGGCC
Organism: Acidocella sp.; assembly: GCF_013044125.1. GTDB lineage: Bacteria > Pseudomonadota > Alphaproteobacteria > Acetobacterales > Acetobacteraceae > Acidocella. The sequence continues at coordinate 4,435 of NZ_JABEVC010000166.1, forward strand.
AAGCGCCGGCTCGCCGCTGCGCCACAACACCCGATTCAACCCGGCGCAACTCCACGGAGCGCAATCGCCCAGGAGATGGCGACTCGCCGCCAGCAAACCCGCCGCGTGGTTCACCGCGGTCAGCAACGGGCGGCGCTGGCTGGGCTTGAGGTCGGTCCAGGTCTCGATGGTTTCGCGGATGCTTGCGGCCGTCAACGATGCCGGGTCTGGCGGCGTGAGCGAGGCCAAGAGCACCGGTTCAGCACGCAGCGACAAATCCCGCTTGCGCCGCTGTTTCGGCGCAGCTGGCGGGAAGTCAACGGGCGTGGCGTCCGATGGTTCGCCCACGAATTCACCAAAATGTGAACCGGGGAGCACCGCAAACTCTCCCGGATCCGACGTGTTGACCGCAAAAAGCGGCAGTTCGGGCTGGTCGCCTGGCGGTGCCGCCGGGATAATTCGGGACGGAGTCGGCATCGCAGGCACTGACGGCCCCGGTTGATGGGGATGACCTTCACCCTGAGGGATGGGTGGTGCGGAGGTAAAGTCAAGCATATCAGTCGGTTCCTTCTTCAAGATGGCAAGGTGCGGCAGGAAGCGGCATTCAGGCGAAGATAGCACGTTCAATTTATCAAGTTGGCTGTTGCACCTTTGCATTTGACTCGGTACTGAACTGATATTGCTGTGTTTTTTTGCCATCGCCTCAGCCCTCCCCGCCACGTTGGAGGCGCTCAATCTCGGCCTCGGTGATGAAGCGTGCGGCGCCGATTTTGACCGTGCGAACTCGCCCCGTATCAGCCCACCAGCGCATCGTGCGCGGGGTTTTGCCGAAGATTTTTCCGGCTTGGGATAAAGTGAAAAAACGCTGCGCCAGGGGGTCTGTCGCCGGGGCCAGTTCCGGCGCGTCGAGATCGGGACCTGGGTTGGAACCAGGGCACAGATGCTCCAGGTCGAACGCATCATATGGCTCAACGGCGCCCGTTGATGTGTTCTGCGTGTGATGATCGTCAGTAGGCTTTTTCATGTCCGGCTCCTGGTTTGAGGAACCCGATCGCTCGCAATCCTTGGTCGCCTGCGCCAACGGTCCAAGAACGACCGGCGACACAAATATTTTATAGTTAAAAATCAGCCAGTTATGGAGACGTCAGATTCCGGCGCCACTTTCCATCGCGCAAAAATAATTTTCTGCCCGCTCTCCAATTTTTTCTTGACCAGGCGACCAGCGCTTCGTTCACCCTAACGGCGGTGCCCAACGTGCCGCCCCGGCGGACGGACTGGCCCGGGCGCATCTGGAAATTGGAGCGAACGCGAAGTCCCCACCCCGGACCTTCGGGGCACGCGGCCTGCGTGGCGCACCTGGCTCCGGTCACTCCGGCAGGCGGCGGGCGATCTGGCCGAAACAAGGAACGCGCGCGCCGCCGCTATTGCGCGAGACGTTGCCGGGTTCTTCCCCGCCAGGGCGGCTTACGGCTGCTGAAGCGGACTCCTCCGGCCCCTCCGACGGCGGTTGCCCGCCCAGGGGATAGTCGACACTTTATACGCCTGCGTAAGTGGGCCGCAGCACGAGGGCGCAACCCTCGCCAGCATCGAGAGATGGGGGACTGCGGGGCAGACGGATTGGCCCACCGGAGAAATGGGTATGTCGACGATAGGCAACGTGAACAGGCACCCCCGAGGCGCCGCCGCCTGCATTTTCCGGCAGGCAGGGAAGCGGAGGGGAGAGTTGTGCGCGTTTCCTGAAACCTAACCGTTGATGAGGATTTTTGGTGATTTCTTTAATCTTTGGGCAGTCTAAATAATTAAAAACTCGGATTGAAAATCGGAGGTGTTAGGCTAACCTGATGATCATGTCCGAAACAAATGCGTATCTATCTTTTTGGGGCAAAGCTGCCCGTAACGAAGACGAATGCTCGGCCTCGCCCTCCTGGCACCCAGCGGTGTTCCATATGCTTGACGTGGCAGCGGTCGCCCAGGCATGGCTCACCGCGAATAAGCCGCAAATTCCAGGGCTGAGGGATATCGGTGAGGCCGCTTGGCCGGCGCTTGTGGTATTGATCGCGTTGCATGACATCGGAAAATTTTCCCGGCCCTTTCAAGCAAAACGGGAAGACCTCTGGCCGGTTGCGTTGGGACTGTACAAAAAGCATGACGCACCGCGCCACGATACGGCCGGCTTTGTCCTGATGACAGAGGAAAAGTTCGATCAGTTTCTGGCCCCGGTTCTAGGTAGGCTGCACATACTGGACAGGGAAAGGCTGCTGCGCGCCGTATGCGGCCATCATGGCAGCCCGCCGCAGGAAGATATGCCGTCGCATAGCTACTGCCCCATTTCGCGCGCGGCGGCGGCGGAGTTCATCGTTGACCTCCTCGCCCTGTTGAACCCGGAGCCATTGCCGCCGTTATCCGAGGATGACGCCACCGCTTTATCGTGGTGGCTGGCGGGCCTCACGGTGCTGGCCGATTGGATCGGCTCCGCTGAGGAGTGGTTTCCCTATCAGACGACAGCCCAAATCCTTGCCGATTACTGGCCGGCGGCGTGCAAACGGGCAGAGCGAGCAGTCGCCGAGGCGGGCATAACAGGGCTGTCAGCCAGCGCTACGTCTCCCATGGCTGCATTGCTCGGCTCTTACGACCCCACGCCGGTGCAGGAATTCGTCGCCAAAGTGGACCTAGGCGTTTCCGGTACGCCCGCCCTGGTGATCATCGAGGACCAGACCGGCAGCGGCAAAACCGAGGCTGCGCTGCTCCTGGCGCATCGGCTGATGCAGGAAAAGGGCGCGCAGGGGCTGTTCGTCGCGCTACCGACAATGGCCACGGCAAATGCCCTGCATGAGAGGCTCGGCCGGTATTACACTGCGCTCTTCGCGCCGGGCGAAGCCCCCTCTCTTGTCCTGGCGCACGGAAAGCGCCAGTTGAACGAGCGCTTTGCCGAGGCGCTTCTGCGCGGCCGCGCCGGACCCGACCATGCTGTGGCTGACGCTGATGAAACCGCCTCGGCCCAATGCGTGGCCTGGATCGGCGCGGACAGGCGGCGCAGTTTTCTGGCCGATTGCGGCGTTGGCACCATAGACCAAGCACTGCACGGTGTTTTGCCCACCCGGCACGCGCCTTTGCGTCTGTTTGGTCTCAGCCAGCGTGTGCTGATCATCGACGAGGCGCATGCCTACGACGCTTATATGCAGCAGGAGCTTCTCCGCCTCGTTGAATTCCAGGCCCGGCAAGGGGGCAGCACAATCATCCTCTCCGCCACTCTGGCGCATACGGACCGGCAGAACCTCGTGAATGTGTTTAACAAAGCGTGTGGCAACGCTCAGGTCCCGTGCAACGGTAACGACTATCCGCTGGTTACGTCAGTCACGGCGGCGGGTGCCGGTGAATATGCGGTGGATCCGCGCCCGGGGCTGGCGCGGCAGGTCCAAGTGCACCGGCTGGCGGATGCCGCTGCTGCCATTGCCACGGTAAAGGCGGCAGCGCAGCGCAATGCGGCCGTGGGGTGGATACGCAACACCGTGGACGATGCCGTAGCGGCTTATGAGGCGCTGGTGGCCCAGGGCGTCGCCGCGACGCTGTTCCACGCCCGCTTCGCCATGGGGGACCGGCTGGCGATTGAGGAGGCGGTACAGGCGCGCTTTGGCAAGACCAGCCAGCCGTATGAGCGCGCGCATGTGGTGGTCGGTACGCAGGTGATGGAGCAAAGCCTCGACCTCGATTTCGACGTTATGATCTCTGACCTCGCCCCTGTCGACCTATTGCTTCAGCGCGCCGGCCGCTTGTGGCGTCATGGGCGTCCGAACAGGCCGGAAATCGCACCATGTCTCTATATTGTCGCTCCCGAGCCGCTCGCAGCCCCTGCGGCCGATTGGCTGAAGGATTTTCGCGGCACCGGATTGGTGTACCAGGACCATGGGGTTTTATGGCGTTCTGCCAGGGCGATTTTCCAGCACCCGGTGGTGAACTTGCCCGAGGATGTGCGCGCTCTGGTAGAAGCCGTGTACGCGCCGGATGCGCCGATACCTGACGCGTTGGCGGCGGCCAGCGGCAAGGCCATGGGCCGCGAGGCCGCTGCCCGCGCTGTGGCGGGGCAGAACCTGCTGAATTGGCAAGACGGCTACGCCCAAGGCAGTGGCGCCTGGATGAGCGATGTGCGAACCCCCACCCGCCTCTCCGACCCAAGCTTCACCTTCCGGCTTGGACTGTGGGAAAATGGCGTCATCTCGCCCTGCTGTTCTCATCAGGATGTGGATAAATCCTGGGCCATGTCGGAAATCTCCCTCCCCGCGCGGCGGACGCAGGGTGTCCCGCCAGAAGACGGCGCGCGCGGCGCGGCGCTGGCGGCGTTGCGGGCCGGTTGGAGTCGCTGGGAGCAGGAAATTCCAATTCTGCTCCTGGAGCCGGAGGGTAAAGGGTGGCGTGGGGTTCTGTCCAAGGCAAAAACCGGTGTGCAGGAGGTCCGTTATGGCCGGGAGGGCGGGCTGATTTATGGATAATTAGCGCGGGGTTCATTTGTTGCCTTAAAGAATCGGGCGTGCCAACCTGTGGTGGTGCAAGAGCCACCAGGAGTCGCAATGCCGTTTTCCCTCATTAACGATCCTTGGCTTCCCGTCCGGCGCGCGCATTCGGGCGCCGCCATCATCAGGCCCTCCCAGCTCACGGAAAATATCGAGGCCGACCCGGTGATCGCCATTGACTGGCCGCGTGCGGATTTTCGCCTCGCCAGCTTGGAGTTTCTCATCGGTCTGTTGGCCATCGCCTGTCCACCCGCCAGCCCCCGTGCATGGCCGGACTTATACCACACCCCGCCCAGTCCCGCCGCGCTGGAAGCCGCGTTCGCGCCGCTGGCTTTCGCGTTTGAACTGGATGGTGACGGCCCCCGCTTCATGCAAGACTTCGAGGATTTGGCCGCCGGGGAAAACGATGTGGCCAACCTGCTCATTGAGGCGCCAGGCGAACAAACGACCAAGAAAAATGCCGATCTGCTGAACAAGCGCGGCCAGGTCATGCAACTGTCGCGCGCCAGCGCCGCCATGGCGCTGTTCACGCTGCAAACCTACGCCCCGGCGGGTGGAGCGGGCAACCGCACAGGCCTGCGCGGTGGCGGTCCGCTCACCACGCTGGTGATCCCGCCCGGCTCCGCGCCCTTGCCGCTATGGCACTTGCTCTGGGCCAATGTGCCCACCGGCCAGCCCGCGGCATTGGCCGAACTGCCGCAGATTCTGCCCTGGCTGACAAAAACAAAAACCTCCGAGAGCGACAAGAAAGTTGTCCCCACCCCTGGAGCGGAGGCGTTGGCCTTCTGGGGCGTGCCCAGGCGTATCCGGCTGGATTTTTTACCAGCGGAACCGGGTGACACCTGTGGCATGACGGGGGCCGCGGATAGCGTGATGGTCCGCTCCTGGCGGCAGCGGCCCAACGGCGCGAATTACGACGTTTTTAAACACCCCTTGAGCCCGTATTATAACCCGAAACCCAAAGAGCAGCTCTGGTTGCCAGTGCATCCACAGCCGGATGGCATCGGCTACCGGCATTTTCTGGGCCTTGTCTTTGCGCCGGATGCGGCGAGCGCCAGTCTCCAGCCCGCGGCCAATATCATCACGTGGCGCAAAGACCGCAAACGAGTGGCGGCGGAAGGCAATACACGCTGGCGCATCCTCGCCGCCGGGTTCGATATGGATAATATGAAGGCCCGCGGCTTCGTGGAGACGGAACTCCCAGTTACCGATGTTGCTGACCCCGCGCGGATGGAGCTTTATGATGAGACTCTGGCTGGGCTGATTAACGGCGCGGACGAAGTTGCGGCCCTGCTGCGCCACGCCGTGCGCGGTGCGCTGTTCAGTGAGGGTGCCAAGCCGGATATCAAAGCTGGCCTTTTCAACAATCTGCGCGCCCAATTCTGGCAGGACACTGAACCAGCCTTTTACAGGGAAGCCGCCCATGCGGCGGGCGGAACGCCGCGCGAAGATGTGTCCGCCACCTTCCTGCAAAGTCTGCGTCAAAGCGCCCTGCGCCTGTTTGACGAAGCCGCCCCCATCACTGCCTCGGACCATCCTGGCCGCGTGGCCCAAGCCGCTAAATGGCTGGGTCTGGCTCTCAATGGCTACGGCAAGGCCGGTGGCGCGTTGTTTGCCGCCTTGGGCCTGGAGGCCCGCGAAGCAAAGCCGAAAAGGAAAAAGGCATGATCAAGCCAACGCCGGAAAACGCCAAAATCATCCAGTCCTGGTGGCGCGATATGCACCCCGACAAACAATCCGGCTATCGAGGGGACCGAGCCGGTATCGCCAAACTGCGCCACGCGGGTACGGTCATGGAAGCATCCATGGAACCGGCCGTGCTCGGCCTGTGCCGTGGCCTGCGGGCCGGACCCGCGGATATGAACCATGTTGCGCTCATCGCTGCGGTGCTGGCGGATTTGCGTGAGGCCGCGTCAGGCGAGAACATCGCCAGGGCGCTCGGCCAGCCTGAGGGCACCCCGCTCTGCTCCGCCTCGCGCTTCCGCCGGATTTTGGAAGCCACCGAGCCGGACGCGCAGTTGACCGCCTTCCGCCGCGCGCTGGCGCTGCTGAAGCACAAAGGCAATTTGAACGATCTCGTGCAAAGCCTGTTAGACTGGAACGATCCCTATCGCCGCGACGCGCGCCGCCAGCGCTGGCTCTACGATTATTATCAAACAAACGATCCTGAAAAATTCTCATCCATTGCCGTGGAGGCCCAACCGTGACCGATTTTCTGCAATTGCACTTCCTTACCTTCTACCCGCCTTCGAACTTGAACCGTGACGATCTCGGACGGCCGAAATCCGCCATTATCGGCGGCAGCACGCGGTTGCGGATTTCCTCTCAGGCCCTAAAGCGCACCTGGCGCACCTCGGACGTGTTCAAAACCACGCTCGATGGCCATCTCGCCAGCCGCACGCAACGGATTGGCGAAGTGATCAACGAGCATCTCCTCGCCGCCCAGGTGGCGCCGGAGAAAGCGCTCAAAATCACGCGCGAGATCATCGCCGTGTTTGGCAAACCTGAGGAAGAGAAAGACAAAAACCCACTTTTCACAAAGCAGCTTGCCTTCATCTCGCCCGAGGAACGCGCCGCCGCCCTGGAACTGGCGGACCGCATGGTGGCCGATGCAAAATTCGACGCCAAAAAACAGGCGGGTGAGATATTGCGCCGGAGCGACACGGCGGCGGATCTGGCGATGTTCGGCCGGATGCTGGCCGACAACCCGGATTATAACCGCGAGGCCGCTGTGCAGGTCGCGCACGCCGTCACCACCCATAAAACCACGATCGAGGATGATTATTACACCGCCGTCGACGATTTGAAAAAGCCTAGCGAGGATGCAGGCGCGGGGTTCTTGGGCGAGGCCGGGTTCGGCGCCGGCGTGTTCTACCTCTACGCCTGTATCAACCGCGATCTGCTGCGCCAGAATTTGGGCGGCGACGACGCGCTGGCTGGGTTGGCTTGCGCCGCTTTGGTGGAAGCCGCGGCGACCGTCTCGCCTGCCGGCAAACAGGCCAGCTTCGCCTCTCGCGCGCGGGCGGAATATATTTTGGCCGAGCGCGGCACGGACCAGCCGCGCGCCCTCACCGCGGCGTTCCTGAAGCCGGTGGGCGAAGCAGAACCAGACGGCATGATGGCAGCCTCAATCAAAGAACTGACAAAACTCCGCGCCGCGCTGGCGCAAGCCTACGGCGACGGCGATGGCCCCACGGCGGAGATGAACATCCACACCGGCAAGGGCACGTTAGAGGACATCAAGGCGTTCTGCCGGGCCGGGGTTTGATGGGAGAACAGTTTCTCACAGCCACGTTCTACGCCCCGTTCGCCTCTTTCGGCGGTCTTGCCGTAGGGGAGCGCCGGTCATCGGAGCGTTACCCCACGCGCTCTATGCTCATTGGCCTGCTCGGTGCGGCGGTGGGCGTGGACCGTGCCGATGACCCCGCCCAGCAGGCGCTGGCGCAGGGCTATCATTTCGCCGTCGGCATTTTTGCCGCCGGCCGGTCTTTCACCGATTATCACACGGCGCAAATGCCCTCGCGCGGCAAAACCCGCTACGCCACTAGGCGAGAGGAACTGGCCGCGCCGGAGCTGAACACGGTACTGACAAGCCGTGACTACCGGAGCGATTTTCTTGCCGGTCTTGCCGTCGCAGCGGCGCCCGGCGCCCCCTATACGTTAGAGGAGTTGGCAGCCGCATTGCGTGCCCCGCATTACACGCTCTCGCTCGGGCGTAAATCCTGCGTCTTCGGCCTGCCCTTGGAGCCCGCCCTCGGTGAATACGCTGACGCCCCGGCGGCCCTGGCAGCCGTTTGGGACGCACGAGGCAGCAACAGCGAAAAGTCAAAACTATTCAAAGCCCTTGCCTCCCGCCCGGCAGCGCCGCCGCAGATGGTCATGGACACCGCCCTGGTACCGCCGGGCCTGAACCATACCATCGAGTTCTTGCGCGACCAGCCGCTTTCGCGCCAGCGCTGGCAATTCGCCTTGCGTGAGGTTGCGGTGCTGCATCCTCAGGGAGCCGCGTCATGAGCTATCTTCTCCGCGCCCGGCTCAAACGCAGCGCCTCTATCGCTTCCATCGCCACGCATTTGCTGCCCGAAGATCCGTCGCGCCGGGCCGAGGCCGCACACCGGCTGCTCTGGTCCCTGTTCGCCGGTGATCCTGACGCGCCGCGCCCGTTCCTCTGGCGCGAGGAGAAAAGCGGCGTTTTCTACATCCTAACCTCCCAGCTCCCGGGAGAGAGCGAGATTTTCGATGTTGAGGTGAAGGAATTCGCCCCCGCCTTGGCCGCCGGCGACCGGTTGCAATTCTCGCTCCGCGCCAACGCCACGCGCGCCTACAAGCAGCCAGGCGCAGCGCGCGGTAAGCGGGCGGATGTCGTCATGGCCGCGCTTTCGCCCCTAACCAAGCCCGAGCGTTCCGCGCAACGCGAGGCGGTTATCCAAGAGGCCGGTGCGGCATGGCTGGCTGGGCAGGGTGGAAAACATGGTTTCTTGCTCCCGGCGCCACCGTGCGTTGATGGTTATAACAAATGGAAAATCCCGCGTGGAAATGCTGCAAAAATAGAAATCTCCACGCTAGATTTCGACGGCATTTTGGAAGTGGCGGCGGTTGATAAGTTTACCGCCGCGCTGGCCAATGGATTTGGGCATGCCAAAGCTTTTGGATGCGGATTGATGCTGATCCGCCGCGCATGAATGGCCTGAAACCCCCGAAGCCGATTCCCATCAAGGAACGTGCATCCATCCTGTTTTTGGAGCGCGGCCAGCTTGATGTGATCGACGGGGCGTTTGTCCTGGTTGATGTGAATGGTGTGCGCACCGTCATCCCAGTCGGTGGGTTTGTCTGCCTGATGCTTGAGCCTGGAACGCGGGTCAGCCACATGGCCGTGGTGCTCGCCGCGCGCGCGGGCACGTTGCTCATCTGGGTGGGGGAAGCCGGGGTGCGGCTTTATGCCGCGGGCCAACCGGGGGGAGCGAGGGCGGATCGCTTGCTCTATCAGGCGCGGCTTGCGTTGGACGAAGATGCCCGGCTGAAGGTAGTGCGCCGGATGTATGCACTCCGCTTCAATGAGGAGCCTCCGGCCAGGCGCTCGGTTGACCAGTTGCGCGGGATCGAAGGAGCGCGTGTACGGGAGTATTACAAGCTTTTGGCTGAGCGCCACGGCGTGAAATGGTCCGCGCGGCACTACGACCCAAAGGATTGGGACGCTGCCGATATTGTCAACCGTTGCCTCTCCTCGGCCACGGCATCGCTCTATGGTTTGGCGGAAGCTGCGATTTTGGCTGCCGGATATGCGCCCGCCATCGGCTTTTTGCATACCGGCAAGGCGCAGAGCTTCGCTTACGACATTGCCGATATTTTTAAATTTGAAACCGTGGTTCCAGAGGCATTTCGTGTTGTCGCGGCAGTGGAACAAAATCGGCCTTTGGATGGCGAGCGGATTTTGGATCCCGTCGCTTCCACGCGGCGCCGTTGCCGCGATGCGTTCCGCCGCACAAATCTGTTGGCGAAGCTCATTCCAACGATCGAAGACGTATTGTCGGCTGGGGGCTTAAGCATGCCCGAGGCACCTGAAGAGGCGCAGCCTGTTGCGATTATCGATGAGCCAGGAATAGGCGATGCTGGTCATCGTACTTGAAAACGCGCCGCCGCGCTTGCGCGGAAGGCTTGCGGTATGGCTGCTGGAGGTACGAGCTGGCGTTTACGTCGGAGCTTATGGCAGGCGCGTGCGAGAGATGATCTGGGAGCAGGTTGGCCAGAATATCGAAGACGGAAATGCCGTCATCGCTTGGGCCGCCCCTAATGATGCCGGGTTTGAGTTTGACACATGCGGTAAAAACCGTCGGGAGCCAGTCGATTTTGATGGCTTCCGGCTCGTGGCATTTTGGCCAGACACAAAGCTGGGGGCTGCGGGTAAGTAGCCAAATTCCGGTACTGCACGGCGCCAGAAATCGGGATAAAGTTTGGTAGGATCTTTGACATGTAAATAAATGAGTGATTACAATCGCCTGCAGGAAGAGCGTTCCCCGCACACGCGGGGATGAACCGGCTCAAACATTATTACATTTTCCTCTCTGTTAGCGTTCCCCGCACACGCGGGGATGAACCGTATTTGCGAACTGCGATATTTGCGCGGAGGTAGCGTTCCCCGCACACGCGGGGATGAACCGCGCATAGCCCGCCTGATTGGCCGCGCTACCGTGCGTTCCCCGCACACGCGGGGATGAACCGAGACATGCTCGCCGCCGCAAAACGATTAGCGTGCGTTCCCCGCACACGCGGGGATGAACCGGGTGAAACTCCGGCGAATGCGCCCGCATATAGGCGTTCCCCGCACACGCGGGGATGAACCGCCCGCGTACTCCATCCTCATCATAAACTACTAGCGTTCCCCGCACACGCGGGGATGAACCGGCTCAATAGGGCACGTAGTATCATGCGGTGTGGCGTTCCCCGCACACGCGGGGATGAACCGCAGCCACCAATATCTGCGGGCCATCATAAGCGGCGTTCCCCGCACACGCGGGGATGAACCGTGGGTGATACCATAAAGCGCACTGCCCCAACCGCGTTCCCCGCACACGCGGGGATGAACCGGGCACTGGCCAGGGGCTGGTTGATACGGCGCAGCGTTCCCCGCACACGCGGGGATGAACCGTTTTCCAGTGTATACAAGATAAACCGGAAACAGCGTTCCCCGCACACGCGGGGATGAACCGACAACCGCCGCCGGAACGGGGGCGGGTATTGCGCGTTCCCCGCACACGCGGGGATGAACCGTCGTACTTGCGGTTTTGCACCGCGCCGAACGTGCGTTCCCCGCACACGCGGGGATGAACCGCCTGTGTGGCGGTTTTCTGGCCCTCCCCTACCGCGTTCCCCGCACACGCGGGGATGAACCGTTCACGTGCCACATCTGGGTCAATGCCGTCATGCGTTCCCCGCACACGCGGGGATGAACCGGGGCGGTTCTGAGCAGTGTTGCCGGTGCCTCGGCGTTCCCCGCACACGCGGGGATGAACCGACCGGCGGCACGCGGTGACGGCGGACCAATGGGCGTTCCCCGCACACGCGGGGATGAACCGCTTACGAAGGTGAAGATGCCGTAAAAGACGCAGCGTTCCCCGCACACGCGGGGATGAACCGCCGACATTGCGATCTTCGGCGGTTCAGCCGGAGCGTTCCCCGCACACGCGGGGATGAACCGGCTCACTTAGCTGGATGACGGCACCAGCGCCAGCGTTCCCCGCACACGCGGGGATGAACCGGGCGCGATCCAGTGCTGCTGTGTCTGATTCGAGCGTTCCCCGCACACGCGGGGATGAACCGTTCCGGGTAAATCCCCGTTGTGACCGGGTTTAGCGTTCCCCGCACACGCGGGGATGAACCGGTGCTATCAGGCGCAGGCTAGTAATTTAACCAGCGTTCCCCGCACACGCGGGGATGAACCGTCGCATCTTTAACGATCACACTCAGAGCTTCCGCGTTCCCCGCACACGCGGGGATGAACCGTCAAAAACATAATGGATAACATGGCTGGCGGAGCGTTCCCCGCACACGCGGGGATGAACCGATATACTTGCCGTCGCGTTTGATATGACGGGCGCGTTCCCCGCACACGCGGGGATGAACCGGCGTTCCGGTTAATCCCATGAAGTACCGCACGGCGTTCCCCGCACACGCGGGGATGAACCGGGATTACGCATTTACCATTAGGCGCAGCATCGGCGTTCCCCGCACACGCGGGGATGAACCG
>NZ_JABEVC010000167.1 GCF_013044125.1 Acidocella sp.
AACCGGATGATCCGCGCCGCCGCCGGTTTTTTGCCCGCGGCGTTTCCGGCCACATGGTCCGTGGCTGTGACGAGTTTATGCTCCCCTCACAGCCAGACCCATGCCGCCCGAGGCGCCGCTTAACCACCGGTTGAACGCGCAGTCATTCGATGCTTCCTCCCCCGGCTTGCCGTGTTTGTGGAGTTGTTGAGATGTTTGATAAATATTTTCGTAAAGAGCTGGACTGGGCCGGCAAGACGCTGACCCTGGAGACCGGCAAGGTCGCCCGCCAGGCTGATGGCGCCGTGGTTGCCACCTATGGCGACACAGTGGTGCTGGCCACCGTTGTTGGTGCGAAATCGCCCAAGCCGGGGATCGATTTTTTCCCGCTGACCGTGAACTACCAGGAAAAATTCTTTGCCGCCGGGCGCATCCCGGGCGGGTTCTTCAAGCGTGAGGGCCGCCCAACCGAGAAGGAGACGCTGGTCTCGCGCCTGATCGACCGCCCGATCCGTCCGTTGTTCCCGCAGGGGTTCAAGAACGAGGTTCAGGTTATCGTCACCGTGCTGAGCCACGACCTTGAGAACGACCCGGACATCGTGGCGCTGGTCGCCGCCTCCGCGGCGCTCACCATTTCGGGCATTCCCTTCTTTGGCCCGGTTGGGGCGGCGCGCGTCGGCTATATTGATGGCCAGTATGTGCTCAACCCCACCACCCCCGAGAAGGAAGAGAGCAAGCTCGACCTCGTGCTGGCCGGTACGGTCGAGGGCGTGCTGATGGTGGAATCGGAGGCCTCCGAGCTTTCCGAGGAGATCATGCTCGGCGCCGTGACCTTTGGCCATGCCGCGTTCCAGCCGGTGATCCAGGCGATCATCGAACTGGCCGAACATTCCGCCAAGGACCCGTGGGCGCTGCCGGAAGTCTCAGACGAGACCAAGGTGCTGGCCGCGCGCGTTGACGCGCTGACCCGCGAGCCCCTGCGCGCCGCTTATACCGAGACGGTGAAGCAGATCCGCCAGGAGAAGATTTCGGCTGCCAAAAAGGCCGCCGCCGTGCTGCTGACCGAGGAAGGCCTGGACGCCGAGAAGGCCAAGAGCCTGTTCAAGGAGCTGGAAGCCGACATCGTGCGCAACAACATCCTGAACACCGGCCTGCGCATTGACGGCCGCGACACCAAGACCGTTCGCCCGATCATGGCTGAAGTGGGCGTGCTGCCGCGCACCCATGGTTCGGCGTTGTTCACCCGCGGCGAAACCCAGGCGCTGGTGATCGCCACGCTGGGCACCGCGCAGGATGAACAGGTGATCGACGCCGTGGAAGGCGAGTTCCGCGAGCATTTCATGCTGCATTACAACTTTCCTCCGTTCTCGGTCGGTGAGACTGGGCGCATGGGCTCGCCCGGCCGCCGCGAAATCGGCCACGGCAAGCTGGCCTGGCGCGCGGTGCATCCGCTGCTGCCCGGCAAGGACAAGTTCCCCTACACGCTGCGCGTGGTCTCCGAGATCACCGAGTCCAACGGCTCCTCCTCGATGGCAACCGTCTGCGGCACTTCGCTGGCGCTGATGGATGCCGGCGTGCCGCTGGCCCGTCCGGTGGCGGGTATCGCCATGGGGCTGATCAAGGAAGACCACGGCTTTGCCGTACTGTCTGACATTCTGGGCGATGAGGACCACCTCGGCGACATGGATTTCAAGGTGGCCGGAACCGAAGCGGGTGTGACCTCGCTACAGATGGACATCAAGATCACCTCCATCACGCCCGAGATCATGAAAATCGCGCTGGAGCAGGCCAAGGGCGGGCGTTTGCACATCCTGGGCGAAATGGCCAAGGCGTTGACCTCCGGCCGTGAGGGCGTGTCCTCCAACGCGCCGAAGATCACCGTGATCCAGGTGCCCAAGGACAAGATCCGCGACATCATCGGCACCGGCGGCAAGGTGATCCGCGAGATCGTCGAGCAGACCGGCGCGAAGATCGACATCGATGACGACGGCACGGTGAAGATCGCGGCCAGCGACGACAAGAAGGCGCAGGCGGCGATCGACAAGATCCGCGGCATCATCGCCGAGCCGGAAGTCGGCGTGATCTATAACGGCAAGGTTGTGAAGACCGCCGATTTCGGCGCCTTCGTGAACTTCCTGGGGGCGAAGGATGGGCTGGTGCACATCTCTGAACTCGCCGCCACCCGCGTTGCCAAGACCACCGATATCGTCAAGCAGGGCGATAGCGTGAAGGTGAAAGTCATCGGCTTCGATGACCGCGGCAAGGTCAAGCTCTCGATGAAGCAGGTTGACCAGGCGACGGGCGAGGATATCTCCAAGCGCGAAACCGCCGAGTAATCGGCAACTGGCCGCCGGTTGGCTGGCCGCGAACGGCGCCCCGCAACGGGCGCCGTTTTTTTTATGCGCGCGTTTTATGCGCCAGACGATCCGGTGCGCGGCGCGGGGATGAGCACGGCAGCCCCCTCCAGCCGGCCAGCGCGCAGATCATCCAGCGCCTGGTTGGCCTGGCGCAGCGGGTAGAGGGTGGTGTGCGTGATGATGCCGATTTCCGGCGCCAGACGCAGAAACTCGACCCCATCCTGGCGGGTGAGATTGGCCACCGAGACAAGCTTCCGCTCTTCCCAGAGCAGCCGGTAGGGGAAGCCTGGAATGCCGCTCATGTGTATGCCCGCGCACACCACGCGCCCGCCCTTGCGCACGGCCCGCAGCGCCAGCGGCACAAGCTCACCGGCGGGGGCGAAAATGATCGCCGCGTCCAGTGGTTCGGGCGGCGGCGCGTCCGAGCCGCCGGCCCAGACCGCGCCCAGGTGCCGGGCGAATGCCTGCGAGGCGTCATCTCCCGGCCGGGTGAAGGCATACACCGCGCGCCCCTGCCAGCGGGCGATCTGCGCCACGATATGCGCGGCGGCGCCAAACCCGTACAGGCCCAGGGTTTTGCCCTTTCCCGCGATGCCAAGCGCGCGCCAGCCGATCAGCCCCGCGCAGAGCAGCGGCGCCAGCGAGGCATCGCTGCCCTCCTCGCCCAGAGGAAAGGCGTATTGCGCGTCGGCGATGCAGGCGGTGGCGTAGCCGCCGTCGCGGGTGTAGCCGGTGAACAGCGGGGCATCGCACAAATTCTCGCGCCCGCCGGTGCAATAAGGGCAAACGCCGCAGGTATGCCCAAGCCATGGCACACCCACCCGCTCGCCCAGC
>NZ_JABEVC010000168.1 GCF_013044125.1 Acidocella sp.
AAAGACAGGACAATGTGATGGACATGGTTGCCGGACACTCGCATATGCAGCCCCCCGCGCTTGAGCGCATCTCCTCAATTTCGCGCCAGATCTGGGCCGATAAGTACCGGCTGAAGCGCGCCGATGGAACGCCGGTTGACCTCAGCATTGAGGATAGCTGGCGCCGCATCGCCCGGGCGCTTGCCGCGGTGGAGGCGGAGCCGACGCTCTGGGAAGAACCGTTTTATAACGCGCTGGAGGATTTCAAGTTTCTGCCCGCGGGGCGCATCATCGCAGGGGCGGGCACCGACCGGCGGGTGACATTGTTCAACTGCTTTGTGATGGGCGACATCGAGGACGATCTCGGCGCTATTTTCACGCATCTGCGCGAGGCCGCGCTGACCATGCAGCAGGGCGGGGGAATCGGCTATGATTTCTCGACGCTGCGGCCCAAGGGCGCGGTGGTGAAGGGTGTCAGCGCCGATGCGTCGGGCCCGCTCTCGTTCATGGATGTGTGGGATGCTATGTGCCGCACCATTATGTCAGCCGGGGCGCGGCGCGGCGCGATGATGGCGACGTTGCGCTGCGACCATCCTGATATCGAGGCGTTCATCGCCGCCAAGCGCGAGCCGGGGCGGTTGCGCAACTTCAACCTCTCGGTGCTGATCACCGATGCCTTCATGGCCGCTGTGGAGGCCGATGCAGACTGGCCGCTGGTGTTTGGCGGCACCACCTACCGCACCCTGCGCGCGCGCGCCCTGTGGGAGAGCGTGATGCGCGCGACCTATGACTACGCCGAGCCGGGCGTGCTGTTCATCGACCGCATAAACCAGCGCAACAACCTTTATTATTGCGAGACGATCCACTCCACCAACCCCTGCGCCGAGCAGCCGCTGCCGCCTTATGGCGCCTGCCTGCTGGGCTCGATCAACCTGGCCGCGCTGGTGCGCGAACCGTTCACGCCGGCGGCGCATCTCGATACGGAGGAACTGGCCGGGCTCGTCGCCGTGGCGGTGCGGATGATGGACAACACCATCGACGCCTCGGGCTTCCCGCTGGAGGCGCAGCACCAGGAAGCCATGGCGAAGCGGCGCATCGGCCTGGGGCTGACCGGGCTGGCCGACGCGCTGATGATGGTGGGCTTGCGCTATGGAACGCCCGAGGCGGCCGCGGCGGCCGCGCGTTGGGCGCATGAGGTGAACCGCGCCGCCTATATTGCCTCCGCCCGGCTCGCGGACGAGAAAGCGCCGTTCCCGCTGTACGAGCGGGCGGCGTATCTGGCGGGCGAGACCGTGCGCGAACTCGATGCCGAGGTGCGTGCACTGATTGACGAGCACGGCATCCGCAATGCGTTGCTCACCTCCATCGCGCCGACCGGCACGATCTCGTTGCTGGCCGATAATGTCTCCTCCGGCGTGGAGCCGGTGTTCGCGCATAGTTTCGTGCGCAAGGTAACCGAGCCAGATGGCTCAAAACGCGAGGAGCTGGTTGAGGATTATGCGGTGCGGCTGTATCGCGCCCAGTTCGGCGCCGATGCGAAACTGCCCGATTACTTCGTGACCGCGCAGACGCTGACGCCGATTGAGCATATCCGCATGCAGGCCGCGCTACAGCGCCATGTTGACAGCGCGATTTCAAAAACCGTGAACGTTCCCGCAGATATCACCTTCGAGGCGTTCCAGGAGGTGTATCGCGAGGCCTACCGCCAGGGCTGCAAGGGATGCACCACCTACCGGCCCAACGCCATTACCGGCTCCATCCTCTCGGTTACGCCAGAGCCCGCCAGCGAGGCGCAGGCGGTGGCGGCGGCGGCGGCAATTCCGGTTGTGCCGAACCACTCGCCGATTCCGCGGCCGGGCAAGCTTACCGGCAGCACCTACAAGCTTCGCTGGCTCGACAATGAGCATGCGATGTACATCACCGTTAATGACATCGAGGAAGATGGGCGGCGGCGGCCGTTCGAGGTGTTCATCTCATCGGCGAACATGGAACATTTCAGCTGGGTGGTGGCGCTGACCCGCATGATCTCGGCGGTGTTCCGCCGGGGCGGTGAAGTGGCGTTCGTGGCCGAGGAGTTGAAGAATATTTTCGACCCGCGCGGCGGGCAGTGGAGCGGCGGGCGCTATATACCCTCGTTGATCGCCGCGATCGGCGGGATCATCGAGCAGCATATGATCGAGACCGGTTTTCTGGTGCCCGGCGGAGATAGCGCGCACCAGCCCCATGCCGCCAATCTGGCAGCGCCTTCCGGCGCGCTGGGCATGATCTGCCCGCAATGCAACCAGCCCGGGGTTACGAAGGATGGCGGCTGCCTGAACTGCCACCAGTGCGGCTGGTCAAAATGCAGCTGAACGGCGCGGCTATTTGCGCGCCTGGTGGCCGCTGACAATCTGCGCCGCGGAGGCATCCAGGCGCAGGCAAACCAGCACCCCCAGGCAGGTGGCGGCGCCGGCCAGGTAGAAGGCGATCTGAAAATCATGCAGGTCCGGCCTGCCCGCCACGCCGCCGCGCAGCAGCGCGCTGGTGTTGAGCGCGAAGGCGGCGAATGCCGCGCTCATCCCCATCATCAGCTGCGACACCATACTGGCGAGGGTACTTGCGCCAGTCATGTATTCAGACGGCACATCGGCAAATTGCAGTGCCGAGAGGCTGGTGAACTGCATGGAGCGGAACGCGCCGCTGATAAAAAGCACGGTAACGATGAGCCATTGCGGCGTATGTGGTGTGAACCACGCACAGCCGGCCATTGATGCCGCGGTGAGCAAGCCGTTGACGATCAGCACCTGACGGAAGCCGAAGCGGCGCAAAATCCGCGTCGTGAGTGTTTTCATCAACAAATTGCCCGCGAAAAGGCTGAGGAGCAACGCGCCTGAGATGAAAGCATTGAGGCCGAATACCGTCTGAAACAACAATGGGAGCAGGAACGGGAGGCTGGAGATCGACACCCGGAACAGCGCGCCGCCCAGGATGCTGATGGCGTAGGTGCGTATCCGTAACGCCGCGAAATCCAGAAGTGGAAATTTTTTGCGTTGGCAGTGCCTGATGGCCACCCCCCCCAGCACCAGCCCGGCGGCCAAGCAGACCAGGAGAAAAAGCAAGTCCGCGCCGCCCTTGCCCAGAGCCTTGCCCAGAGCGTTGAACGCAAACACCAGCGTGGCCAGGCTGACGCCGACAAGAAGAAAGCCGGTGAGGTCCAATGGCTTGCGCTGCTCTGCCGGGGCATCGGAGAACAACCAGAGCGCCAGCGCGAAAGCTACCAGCCCCAGCGGCAGATTGAGAAAAAATATCCAGCGCCATGACGCATATGTAGCCAGAAACCCACCGGCCAGGGGGCCCAGAACCGGCGCGACCAGCCCCGGCCAGACGAGGGTGGCAATCGCCCTCACCAGATCTTCCTTCGCGGTGACGCGAAGCACGGCAAGCCGGCCCACCGGCAACATTGCCGCGCCGCCAACGCCCTGCAACACGCGCGCGGCCGTGAACATCGGCAGGCTTGAGCTAAGCCCGCAGAGCAACGACGCGACGGTGAAAACCAGCACAGCGCCTGCGAATAATCGGCGCACGCCAAATCGTTCCGCGGCCCAGCCGGTGACCGGCATGAAAACCGCCAGTGCCAGAAGATAGGCGGTTACCCCGATATTCATTGCCACGGCGGAGACATCGAAAGCCCGGCCCATCTGCGGCAATGCTGTCACGAGCACCGTGCCATCTAGCATTTCCATGAATGCCGAGCCAGCAACAAGCCAGACGATGAACCGCCGGCGCGGCAGACTGGCGGTTGAGGGTTTCTGATGCAGAGGCATTCGGCACGCAGCCTACCAGAGGGCTTCGCGCTTATCTACTCAGCGCTTGCCTGCGCGGTGTGCTTCCATCGCGACGGCGAAGTCGAGGTGACTTGATTTCATCTGGCCGTTTGGTTGGGCGATTGCGTCTCCCGTTTGGGCCTTGGTTTTTCTACGACGTGGATTTTTCAGCGATTTTCCAGCCAACAAAAAACCCCGGCAGTTTCCCGCCGGGGCTCGATGTTTTGGAAAAAATCCCGATTATTTGAGGATGATTTCCACGCGGCGGTTCTGCGGCTCGCGTACGCCCGGGCCGGTTGGCACCAGCAGATTGGTGTCGCCAAAGCCCTGGGCGGTGATCTCGGAGGCGGGAACGCCGTCCGCCACCAGCTGGGCCGCAACGGCCTTCGCACGGCGCACGGAGAGGCCCTGGTTATAAACCGGGGTGCCGGAGGTGTCGGTGTAGCCGTTCACGTCAATCGTCGTGGTGGCCTGGGTTTTGCTGTCGGACGCCGCCTGCGCGATGATCTGGGTC
>NZ_JABEVC010000019.1 GCF_013044125.1 Acidocella sp.
CAGCCCGCACCCCCCCCGGCCATCCACCGCATCCAGCGCGAGGCCAGCGGCTTTCTGGTGCTGCTGCGCCGCTACCCTGGGCGGCTGGCGCTGGGCGCCGCGCTCGATTTCGCCGAAGCCTCTGGCTATTACGGCCTGTTTGCCTTCCTGCCGATCGTCGTGCTGCCCGCCTTGCACCTGCCAGCAGCGCAACTGCCGGTATTTTATCTCGCCGGAAGCCTTGGCGCGCTGGTGGGCGGGCTAACGGCGGCCTCATTGCTCGACCGCCTGGGCCGGAGCTGGACCGTCGGCGGCTTCTACCTCGCCACCGCTCTCGGACTGGTCGCTTTCGCCGCCGTCACCGGCATGGGCGCAGGCGCCCTCATGCTGGGTTTCGCGCTGGTTAACATGCTGGCCACGGGAAGCTGGATCGCCGCCTACCCCACCTTCTCGGAGCTTTTCCCCACCGCCCTGCGCGCCACCGGCATTGGCGCCTCGGTCGCGGCCGGGCGCGTGGGGGCAGCACTTTCGCCCTTCCTGGTCGGCTATGTCGGCGCGCATAGTATGCCCGCTGCCCTCATCATGCTGGCTGGCTTCTGGGCGCTGGGCGCGGTCGCCATCCTCATCTGGCGGCTACGCGGCGGCATCGAAGCGCGCGGCCTGGCGCTGGAAGCCATCTCCAATGTTTGACACGCTTTCGCCGCCGGTCATCACCGCCGACGGTCCGGTACTGGTTTTCGGCGGCGGCTACAGCAATCTTCAAGCCACCAAGGCGCTGCTGGAGGCTGCAAACCATCACGGCATCCCACCCTCGCGTATCATCTGCACCGGCGATTCCGTCGCCTATGGCGCCGACCCGCAAGCCTGCACCGACCTGCTGCGCGAGGCGGGTATCGCCACGGTGATGGGCAATTGCGAAGAACAACTCGCCGCCGATGCGCCCGATTGCGGCTGCGGCTTTGCCCCCGGCTCCGCCTGCGACCGCCTCTCCGCCGCATGGTTCAACTATGCCCGCACGCGCCTCACCCCCGAGGCCAAAAGCTGGATGGCGTCCCTGCCGCGCCGGGTCGACCTTATCCTCGGCGGCAAACGCCTCGCCATCGTCCACGGCGCGCCCAGCCGCATCAACCGCTTCGTCTACGCCTCGGACTCGGATGCGCTGTTCGCCGAGGAAATCGCCCGTACCGGTTGCGACGGCGTCATCGCCGGGCATTGCGGTCTCAGCTTCACCCGCACAATCGGCGAAAAACTCTGGCACAATGCCGGCGTCATCGGCCTGCCCGCCAATGACGGCACGCCGCGCGGCTGGTATTCCATCCTCACCCCGGCGGGCGACGGCTTTTCCCTAACCTGCCACCCGCTCACCTACGATCACCCAGCCGCCGCTGCCGCCATGCGCCGCGCAAACCTGCCCGAGGAATACGCCGCCGCGCTGGAAACCGGCATCTGGCCCAGCCTGGACAGTCTGCCCCTGCCCGAACGGGCGATGACCGCCACCCCACACCCCGCGCCGCCGCCCGCACCGGATGCCGCGGTGGCGCTGGAGCGGCTGGAGACGCTGTGGTTCAATACCGGCACGCTCTGCAACCTGGCCTGCGCGGGCTGCTACATCGAGAGCAGCCCGCGCAACGACCGGCTCGCTTATTTCCCGCTGGCCGAGTTCAACCGGCTGCTGGACGAGGCCAGCGCCGCACAATCCCTGCATGAAATCGGCTTCACCGGCGGCGAACCGTTCATGAACCCGGATATGATGGCGATGATTGAGGGCGCGCTGCGGCGCGGCTATCGCGCCCTGGTGCTGACCAACGCCATGCTGCCCATGCAGCACCATTTCGCCGCGCTGGCGGGCCTGCGCGCGGCTTTTGGCGCGCAATTGGCGGTGCGCGTGTCGCTCGATCATTTTACCCAGGCCGGGCATGAGGCCCTGCGCGGCCCCCGCACCTGGGAGCCAGCCTTGGCCGGGCTGCGCGCTTTGTTCACGTCAGGCTTCACGCCATCCGTCGCGGCACGTTTCGACCCGGCGCTGGAGGATGAGGCCACCACCCGTGCCGGGTTCGCGGCATTTTTCGCGGCGGCGGCTTTCAATATCGACGCCTTCAACCCGGACCATCTCGTGCTGTTCGCCGAGATGGACAAACCCACCACCGTCCTCGGCGTCAGCGCCGCCGCCTGGGAGGCGCTGCACGCACGCGGCGCGGACGCCATGTGCCGTACCTCGCGCATGGCGGTGCAGCGCAAAGGCGCTGCGCAGGCCAGCATCGTCGCCTGCACCCTGCTACCTTACGAGCCGCGATTCGAACTCGGGTCCACGCTGGCCCAGGCCGCGCGCGGCGTCACGCTCGACCACCCGCATTGCGCCCAATTCTGCGTCTTTGGCGCGTCATCCTGCATGAGTGCGCGATGAGCGCCGCCCTCACCAAACGCCGCCCCGGCACGGCCGGCACCGTCTTGTTCGCCGGCCTGCTCCTCGCTTTGGTGGCGTTGGCCTTCACGCTGAACCCCGGCGATGTGCTGCGTGCCGTCACCACCCTGAACGCCGAGCACCCGCTCAAAGCCTTCGCCGCCTATTTCGCATTTTATGTGGTGGCGACAGCGCTTTCCTTTCCAGGCGCGGCCCTGCTCACGCTCGGCGCCGGGGCGCTGTTCGGTGTCGCCGAGGGCGCGCTCCTGGTCTCCTTCGCCGCCTCCCTCGGCGCCAGCCTTGCCTTCCTCACCGCCCGTTTTTTGCTCCGCGATTTCGCCCTGGCGCGCTTCCCCGCTTTGTTCACCCGCATCGACGAGGGCATTGCCCGCGACGGCGCGCTCTACCTCGTCTCGCTCCGCCTCGTCCCGGTCATTCCCTTTTTCGCCGTCAACCTGCTGGCCGGTCTGACCACACTCCCGCTCCGGCGCTTCTATTTCGCCAGCCAGATCGGCATGTTCCCGGCGACGCTGATTTATGTGAATGCCGGGGCCAGCCTCGCCACGCTGGGCCACCACGGCGCCATCCTCACGCCCCGGCTCATCACCGGCCTGCTGCTTCTGGCCGCCCTGCCCATCGCCGCACCGCGCCTGCGCGACATGTCTTCCGCCCGCAAGCTCTACGCCAAATGGCCGCGTCCCAAAAAATTTGACCGTAATCTCGTGGTCATCGGCGCCGGTGCGGCGGGGCTGGTGAGCGCCTATGTCGCCAGCGCCGTGCGGGCAAAAGTCACCCTCATCGAACAAGCCCATATGGGCGGTGACTGCCTCAACACCGGCTGCGTGCCATCCAAAGCTCTGCTGCACGCAGCCAAACACGGATTTAATTTTGCCCAGGCCCGTGCTGCGATAAAGGCGGCGGTGGACGGCATCGCCCCGCACGACTCAGCGGCGCGTTACG
Organism: Acidocella sp.; assembly: GCF_013044125.1. Classification (GTDB taxonomy): domain Bacteria; phylum Pseudomonadota; class Alphaproteobacteria; order Acetobacterales; family Acetobacteraceae; genus Acidocella. The sequence goes on from NZ_JABEVC010000019.1 coordinate 3,341, forward strand.
TCAACCTCGGCGTGGATGTCCGCCAGGGGCGGGCGATGATTGAATCACCCTGGTGCGTGTCGGTGGATGGCACCCAAATCACCACCCGCGCGATTATTATCGCCGCCGGCGCCGAGCCCTTCATCCCGCCCATTCCCGGCCTTGCCACTTGCCCCCACGCTACCTCTGAAACGCTGTGGGACATCGCGGCGCTGCCCGCACGCCTCACCATCCTGGGTGGCGGGCCGATCGGCTGCGAAATGGCCCAAGCCTTCGCCCGCCTCGGCAGCGCGGTCACGCTGCTGGAAATGGCCGACCGGCTCTTGCTGCGCGAGGATGATGAAGTTTCCGCCGCCATGACAGCCGCCCTGCGCCGCGACGGCGTCACGGTTTTAATCGGACACCGCGCCGCCGAGATTTTGCACGACACCAACGGCTATTCGCTCCGCGCCGAGCAGGATGGGCAAATCGTCACCATCGCCTTCGACCGCCTCCTCGTCGCCATCGGCCGCAAGCCGCGCGTCACCGGCTACGGTCTGGAAACGCTCGGCATTCCCCTGACAAAAACCAAAACCATCGAGACTGATGCCTGGCTGCAGACCCTCTATCCCAATATCCTCGCCTGCGGCGACGTTGCCGGGCCGTACCAGTTCACCCATACCGCCGGGTATCAGGCCGGGTACGCCGCGCTCACCGCGCTGCTGTCCCCCTTCTGGCGTTTCAAACCCAATTACCGTGCTGTCCCCGCCGTCACCTACACCAACCCCGAGATCGCCCGCGTCGGCCTGAATGAGTGCGAGGCGCAGAACTTGGCCTATGAAGTGACCCGCTACAGTTTTGCCGAACTCGACCGCGCCATCGCCGAAGCTGACACCGAGGGTTTTGTAAAAGTCCTGACGAAAAAGGGGAGCGACAAAATTCTCGGCGCCACCATCGTCGGCACCCAGGCGGGTGAACTCCTCACCGGCTTCACCATCGCCATGCGGCATAATCTCGGCCTTAAAAAACTGCTTGGCGTCATCTACCCTTATCCCACGCGCTCAGAAGCCATCCGCGCCGTCGCCGGACTTTGGCGGCAGAAACACGCCTCTGCGCGCGGCCTGGCGCTGCTTGAACTGTTTCATGGATGGAGGCGCGGGTGAAGTCTGATCTACGGGCCCCTGTTCTCATGCCTGCCGGGGTGGCGGCGGGTTTTGTTTCCTCCGCTCGCCGTCATGACGCTGGGAAAAGACCAATGATGACTGTGCCACTCTCGGTCATCATCCCCACCTTGAACGAGTCGGCACATCTGCCCAGTCTGCTGCGCGACCTCAAGGCGGGTTGCGATCTGATCTCCGGCATTGTCGTGTCTGACGGCGGTAGCTCTGATGACACCTTGGCACTTGCCGCCCAAGCCGGGGCGCGCATCGTCACCGGTCCGCCAGGGCGCGGCGGGCAGTTCCACCGGGGGATCATGGCGGCCAGCTCGCCCTGGCTGTTACTGCTGCACGCCGATTCCACTCTGCCCCCCGGCTGGGCCGACAGGCTACGCCAGACACTCGCCTCCGCGAGCGTTAATCGCGCCTATTACGGCAGGCTCCGCTTCGCCTGCGCAGACCCGCGTGCGCGGTTGCTGGAATGTGGCGCCGCACTGCGTTGCGCCATTTTTCGCCTGCCTTATGGCGATCAGGGGCTACTCATCCACCGCGACCTTCTGGCCACCATCGGCGGCATGCCGGAGGCACCATTGATGGAAGACGTGCTGCTCGCCCGAAAGCTCGGGCGCAGCCATCTCGTCCCCATGGACCTAACCATTTCAACCGATGCCACCGCCTATATCCGCAACGGCTGGTATTGCCGCGCTGCGGGTAATCTCTGGCGTTTGGCCCGCTTCCTCGCAGGGGGCAGCCCCGTCAACCTCGCAGCCGCCTACAAAAGATGAACCGTCCCGTCATCATCATCTTCACCCGCGTCCCGCGCCTCGGTGTTGGCAAACGCCGTCTTGCGCGCGAGGTAGGCGACCGCAAAGCGCATAATTTTGCCCGTACGACACTGGTTGGCCTGCTGCACCGGTTACGGCGCCTGCGCGGTGCTGCGCGCGTCATCGCCACCGCGCCAGATCACCACGCCAAGCTGAGGGCGCCAGGCTTCAGCCGCATCGGCCAAGGCCAGGGTGATCTCGGCCAGCGCATGCAGCGCGCCTTCAACCACTATCCACGCCGCCCCGTCGTGCTCATCGGCAGCGACATCCCGGATGTAAAAACCTCTGACCTACGCATGGCTTTTCATAAACTGCGCGGCTGTAACGCAGTTTTCGGCCCCGCCGCCGACGGCGGCTACTGGCTGACTGGCATGTCCGCAAATCGTCCCTCATCGGCCTTCGCCAAGGTGCGCTGGTCGAGCCCTGACGCGCTGGCCGACACGCTACGCAATTTCCCCAGACGGCGGATCGGACGGCTGCGTATGCTGCGCGATGTCGATGACGCCGAAAGTTTGCATGCCTATACGAAGAAGATTTCCGCCCATGCCTAACCTCAAACAAATTGTTGCCGCCGGGTTATTTTGCGGCCTCATGACATCCCCGGCGAGGGCTGAAAACCCACCGGCTTTTTCAAGTGGCACACTCTCCGGCTGGCAGGAAAAAAAATTCTCGTCCCTGCCGCACACGAGCTACCAGCTCGTCACCCAAGATGGCACAACAGTCCTGCACGCAGTCTGCCAAAATTCAGCATCCGGCCTGATCTGGAAACACAAGATCGACCTGACCCAAACACCCATCCTGACCTGGCGCTGGAAGATCAGCCGCGTGTACCCAAACCTCGACCCGCATGCAAAATCCGGCGACGATTACCCGGCGCGCGTTTATGTTGTCACCGGCAATCCACTTTTACCCTGGACGCTACGCAGCCTCGTCTATGTGTGGGCCAATGGCTCAGTGGTTGCCGCCGCGCATGACCCTCAAGGCACCCAGATCTACCCTGACCCGTACACAAAACAGGCCGAAATCGTAGCCCTCCGCCAGGGACCTTCAGGCACCGGGGCATGGACCACCGAGCAACGCAATCTGCGCACAGATCTCGCCCACGCGTTTGGTGGCGTTTTTACAGCGATCGACGCTGTCGCGGTGATGAGCGACTGCGATGATTCGCATAATTTCGGTCAGGCTTGGTATGGCGATGTACGTTTTCTGGAAGGTGCTCCGCTGAAGCCATAACACCAGCTAACCGCCAGACTGAATGTCCGCTATTCAAAGCACTGATCCAGAAGCGGACCTTCTGCTCTCCACCCAACCAAGCCGATTACGCAGAAAACCCCCCAGCCCGGATGGGGCTGGGGGGTTTCTGCTAGTGGCTGTAGCCTGTCGTCGGGAACGTGCCGAG
>NZ_JABEVC010000169.1 GCF_013044125.1 Acidocella sp.
GGTCAGCACCACGTTCAGCCCGACCAGCAGCAGGTTGAGGCCGATGACCGCGCCCAGCAGGACAAACGCGGCCCAGCGCTCCTGCGAACCGAAATACGGCTTTGCCAGGCTCCAGGCCTCACCCAGCCCGGTGAGGAAGTTGGTCATGGTGTGGCGCATGGTATTACTCCGCCTGGGTCAGGCGCAGGCGGATCACGCCGCGTGCTTCCGCCGGAGGAACCGGCTTGCCTTTGCGCAGCAGTTCGATGACCCCGGCCTTCGCCAGGCGTTGCGCCGCGAGGCGGATGGGCGAGAGACTGGCCCGCCATGCCGTGCCCGGCGGGTTGCCGGCCAGGGCGCGGGCGGCTTCGGTTGGGGAGATGGATTTTTGTGCGTCCTTGCCCGTCAGCAGGGAGAGAATCGCTTGTTCGGCGGGGTCTGAGCTCATACCCTGGCTTATGCCCAAAGCCAGGGTGAAGCGAAAGGCGCTTGCGGTTATTTAAGATGTTCGCGCGGGCTGGCGGCAAGCATCGCGGCGATCTCGGCGGCGGCAACGGGCTGGCTGAAATATGGTCCCTGACCTTCATCGCAGCCGATCTCGCTCAGCAATGCCAGCTGCGCCTCGCTCTCCACGCCGTCAGCCAGCACGGCGCAGCCCAGCGCGTGCCCCGCCTTTACCGCCGCCTGCACGATGGCGGCATCCGCGACGCCCTCGCCCAGATTGTGGATCAGCGAGCGATCCAGCCGCAGGGTGGCGATGGGCAGGCGCTTGAGCGCGCTCAGGCTGGCATAGCCGGTGCCAAAATTATTGAGCGCCAGCCGCACGCCCAGGCCCTGCAACGTCCTCAGAGCAAACACATTGTCGTCGTTATCGTCGATCAGCATGGCCTCGGTCAGTTCCAGCTCCAGCCGCTCCGCGGGCAGGCCCGATGCGCTGAGCGACTCCAGAAGCTGGCGGATCAGCCTGCCGCCCTGCATGTGGCGCTGGGAGAGGGTGAGCGCCACCGAAAGATCACCTGGCCAGCTTGCCGCCTGCATGCAGGCCTGTTGCAGCATCCAGCCGCCGACATCGTTGATGATCTCCGAGTGTTCGGCGATGGGCATGAAATGCGCGGCGGCGATGAGCCCGCGGCGGCTGTGCTGCAGGCGGATGATTGTTTCCGCGCCGCGTATGTAGCCCGTCCGCAACGAGACCAGGGGCTGGTATTGCAGCACAAACCCGCCGGAGAGCAGCGCCTGGCGCAGCCGTTGGGTTATGCGCCGGCGTTCGGTGATCTCACGCCGCGCGGTGCGCTGGCGCAACTCACGTGCCGCGTGCGGGGCGGATTCCGCGGCCAATATGGCCTCAGCGGATGATTTTGATGCGTGCGGCATGGGGGATGGTGCAGGTCATGCCGGGAAACTGAGACGAGAAAGTTAAGACCTCGAAAATGTTATTTTTATAAATTTAGGCAAGGTTTCGCAGGAGGCTCCGACAAGGCAGTGGTCCGGGCCCTACACGGCGGGCAGGTTGGCGCGGTCCATTTGTGGCAGCAGCGCCCGTGCCAGGCCCGCGAAGCTGGGGCCGGTGCCGTAATGCCGGGCGATGTAGGCCAGCGCGATGCCGGGCGGCGGCGGCGATGCCAATTGCTTCAGGATCGCGCGGGCAAATTGCTCCGGCGCCTTGGCCTCGATGAAGGGGCTGGCGGAATCGGGAGCGAATCCATCCAGGCTGGCGGGCGTGGCGACGGTGAACAGCCCGTGGCGGGCATAATCCAGCAGTTTGATCTTCAGGCCCGAGCCGACTCGCAACGGCGCGATGGCGAGGCTGGCGCGGTGCAACAGCGGGGCGATATTTTCCACCCTCCCGAGCCGGGTCACCCCCTCGGGCACGCTGCGCAGGGCAGGGCCGCAATTGCCGATCAGGTCCAGGGTGAGCCCTTGCCCGCGCAGCCGGGGCCAGACCTCGGTAAAAAACCAACGCAATCCGTCCAGGTTCGGCAGCGAGGCACTGCCGATGAACACCAGCCGCCCTGGCAGCTTCCCGGTACCGGGCGGCGAGATGGCGGGCGTTGCCGGCATGGGCAGCAGGAATACGTTTTGCGCGGGGCACATCAGGCTAAGAATTTTTGCCTCTTCGGGCTGGATGGCGGCGATATGCCGTGCCCTTGCGGCCAGCACGGCCTCATCCTCGCGGCTCAGCTGCGCGGGCTGCACACGGTAACCGGCGCTGCGCAGGGCCCGGTGACGGCGGTGGAACAGATCGTGCGTGATCAGCACGCTGTTCAACCCAGCGAGGCCGGAGGCGGCCAGTACCGGGGCGCGGAAGATCGTGTCGATCAGCAGAGCGTCGGGCGGGTGGCGGGCGGCATAGCGGGCGCACCAGGCGGCATCGGCCGGAGAGGTGAAGTCACCCAGCACCGTATCCGCGCCATGCCGCATGGCGCGGATTTTGGCGGCCAGAGCGGCAGGCAGGCGGCGCAACAGCGCGCATGCCGCACTGCGCAGCGCAACATGGGGAGAGGCGGCCACCACATAAGCGCCAAAGCTGCGGACATGCGGCCCGCAGACAGGCACGATACCATAGCGCTCAACCGCGCGGGACATGCGCCGCCCCACCAGCAGCACTTCGACCTCATGTCCCAGGTTCTGCAGCCATTCGATAATCGCGAAGTTCAGGGCCAGATGCCCGGCGGTGCCGGGTCTGGGCAGTTCATCGGTAACGAATGCGATCCGCATTGCGCTCGGCGTTGCGCGTGGCGCCGCGCGTCAGGCGGCGGTGTCTTGGGCGATGCCTTTTTCGTTCAGCAGGGCTTCCAGCTCGCCGCTCTGGTACATTTCGGTCACGATGTCGCATCCGCCAATGAACTCGCCCTGGATATAGAGCTGGGGGATCGTCGGCCAGTTGCTGAAGCTCTTGATGCTGTCGCGGATTTCCGGATTCTCCAGAACGTTGACGGTCTTGAAGGCGACGCCCGCATGCTTGAGGATCTGCACGACGCGCGCCGAGAAACCGCACTGCGGAAACATCGGCGTGCCCTTCATGAAGAGCGCAACGGGGGAAGAGTCGATAAACGACTGGATTTCGGCGAAAACAGGGTCGGTCATGGGGCGTAAAATTCCTTAATCGGGAGCGGCGGTTTGCAGGGCTAAAGCGTGGAGTGCGCCACCCATGTTGCCTTGCAGGGCGGCATAGACCATCTGGTGCTGGCGCACGCGGGAGATGCCGCGAAACGCCGCAGAGATGACCGTGGCGGCGAAATGGTCGTTATCACCGGCCAGATCCTCGATGGTGATGACAGCATCGGGAAATGCCGATTTGATCAGTGCTTCGATTTCACTAGCGGGCATGGCCATGTTTTGTATCCTTCAGGCGAACCACGCGGGGAAAAACCCCTCGTTGGCCTCGCGCAGTATTGACAACGATATGGCGACGCCGCCGGGCAGAGTCAAACATTCGTCGATGGTTGTATGGCCGATTTTTTGTGCCGGAATGCCGGCGGCAAAGGCGGCGGTGAGCAGGGGCTCCGCGTCCTCGGCCGCCAGAATATAGCGGGCCTGGTCTTCGCCGAAACAGAAGGCGGGGGTGGTGTCGGCCTGGGTGAGGTCCGCGCCGGTGTTCCCGGCCAGGGCCATTTCCGTTACCGCAACGAGCAGGCCGCCGTCGGAGAGATCATGGCAGGCGGCAACATTGCCTTGCAATATTTGCTCGCGCACGAAATCGCCGTTGGCGCGCTCGGCGGCAAGGTCCACCACCGGCGGGGCGCCGGTTTCCAGGCCGCAGATTTCGCGCAGATAGAGCGAGCGGCCAAGCTCGCCATAGGTCGCGCCGATCAGTACCAGATCCTGCCCGGGCGCAATGGCGATGCCGCGCGCCAGGGCGGCGTCTTCCAGCACGCCGACGGCGCCGATCGCCGGGGTTGGCAGGATGCCCTTGCCCTCGGTCTCATTATAGAGCGAGACATTGCCCGAGACGACCGGAAAATCCAGCGCGATGCAGGCCGCCGCCATGCCTTTGATGGCGCCGGCGAATTGCCCCATGATCTCCGGCTTCTCCGGGTTGCCGAAATTCATATTGTCAGTCACCGCGAGCGGCTTCGCGCCGGTGGCGGTGATGTTGCGCCACGCTTCGGCCACGGCCTGGGCGCCGCCCTGCTCGGGGTCGGCCACGCAGTAGCGCGGCGTGCAGTCGGTGGTGATGGCGAGCGCGCGGTTGGTGCCCTCCAGCCGTACGATGGCGGCATCCGACTCGGCGGGGCGCTTGACCGTCTGGCCGCCGACGGTGGAGTCGTACTGGTCAAAAATCCAGCGCCGCGAGCAAAGGTCCGGGCAGGCGATGAGTTTGAGCAGCGCCGCTTCCAGGCTCATGTCCGAAGAGACCGGGCCAAGCGGCTCTGGCTTAGGCGCCTCGATGTAGGGGCGGCGGTAGAGCGGCGCCGCGTCCGAGAGCGGTGCCAGCGCAATATCGGCTTCCACCATGCCCTTATGCATGACGACGATGCGCCCGGTATCGGTGATATGGCCGATGATCGCGTAATCCAGGTCCCATTTCTCGATGATCTGGCGCGCCATCTCGGAGCGCTCCGGCTTGAGCACCAGCAGCATGCGCTCCTGGCTTTCGGAGAGCATCATCTCATAGGCGCTCATCCCGGTCTCGCGCTGCGGTACGTCGTCCAGGTTAAGCTCGATGCCGACCCCGCCCTTGCCGGCCATCTCCACCGAGGAGGAGGTGAGCCCGGCCGCCCCCATGTCCTGGATGGCGACAATCGCATCCGTCTGCATCAGCTCCAGGCAGGCCTCGATGAGCAATTTTTCGGTGAACGGGTCGCCAACCTGCACGGTGGGGCGCTTCTCCTCCGAGGAGGCGTCAAACTCGGTGCTGGCCATGGTGGCACCGTGGATGCCGTCGCGCCCGGTCTTGGAGCCGACATACACCACCGGATTGCCGATGCCCGCGGCGGCGGAGAGAAAAATCTTGTCCTGCGCGGCGATGCCGACCGTCATCGCGTTGACCAGCGGATTGCCATTGTAGGCGGGGTGGAAATTCACCTCGCCGCCCACCGTGGGCACGCCCACGCAATTGCCATACCCGCCGATGCCGCGCACCACGCCGTCGACGACTCGTTTCGTCACCGGCAGTTTCGGGTCGCCAAAGCGCAGCGCGTTGAGGTTGGCGACGGGCCGCGCGCCCATGGTGAACACATCGCGCAAAATCCCGCCGACGCCCGTGGCCGCCCCCTGATAGGGCTCGATGAAGCTCGGGTGGTTATGCGATTCCATCTTGAAGATCGCGGCCATGCCCTCGCCGATGTCGATCACGCCGGCGTTCTCGCCCGGCCCGTGGATGACCCATGGCGCCTTCGTCGGCAATTCCTTCAGCCACACGCGGCTCGATTTATAAGAGCAATGCTCCGACCACATGACCGAGAAAATACCAAGCTCCGTGAAGCTCGGCACCCGGCCCATGATCTCCAGAACCTTGGCGTATTCCCCGGCGTTGAGGCCAAAGGATTTCGCGAGTTTTTCGTCAACGGGTTTCATGCGGCCGCCAGTGAGTCAAAAAGGGGTTTGCCGTCGGTGCCGCCCATCAGCGGGTCCACCAGGTCTTCCGGGTGCGGCATCAGGCCGAGCACGCGCAAATTGGGGGAATAAACCCCGGCGATGGCGCGCGCCGAGCCGTTGCGGTTTTCGTCATGGTAGCGGAAGGCAACCAGCCCTTCGCCCTCCAGCCGGTCCAGCGTCGCCTCGTCAGCTGTGTAGTTGCCGTCGCCATGCGCCATCGGGGCGCGGAAAACCTCGCCCTTGGCGTATTTGGCGGTGAATACCGTGTCGTTGCGCTCCACCTTCAGCATGGTGTCCATGGAGAGGAAGCGTAAGCCCGCGTTGCGCAGCAGCGCGCCGGGGAGCAGGCCGGTTTCGGTGAGGATCTGAAAGCCGTTGCACACGCCCAGCACATAGCCGCCGCGCGCAGCATGGTCGCGCACCGCGCGCATCACCGGGCTTTGCGCCGCCATGGCGCCGCAGCGCAGATAATCGCCAAAGGAGAACCCGCCGGGGATGATGACGAGATCAAGCCCGGTGAGATCGGTCTCCTTGTGCCAGACGATCCTGGGCTCGGTGCCAAAACTCTGGCGCACCGCGAGCACCATGTCGCGCTCGCGGTTGATACCGGGGAAGAGAAGAATACCAGCTCGCATCGTTTTGCTCCTACCCAGCGGGCGGGGTAATGTAAAACTTTAAAATCAACCGCTTAAGCGGCGATCTCCACCTTGAAGCTCTCAATGACCATGTTGGCCAGGAGTTTTTTGGCCATTTCCTCGGCCGCGGCCTTCGCGGCGGCGGGGTCGGTTTCGGCCAGTTCCAGCTCGATGATCTTCCCGGCGCGGACCTCGCCAACCTGGGCAAAGCCCAGATTGTTCAGCGCATGGCCGATGGCCTTGCCCTGCGGGTCCAGCACGCCGGCCTTCAGCATAACGGTAACGATGGCTTTCATCTCATAACTTTCGCAAGAGTTTTGGTCTAGACCGGCCGATTCACGTGCTCATGAAAACGCCGCGCGCTTTCATTCAAGCGCGATCGGACTGTCATTGCATCATCTCCGGGCCCTTCATGTCGCGCGTGCCCGCTTCGGGCAGAATCCCGAGGCGGCGGGCCACCTCCTGATACGCTTCCTCGATCTTGCCGAGGTCGCGGCGGAAGCGGTCCTTGTCCATTTTTTCGTTGGTTTTGGCGTCCCACAGCCGGCAATTATCCGGGCTGATCTCGTCGGCCAGGACGATTCGCATGTCCTCATTCTCGAACAGGCGGCCAAATTCAATTTTGAAATCGACCAAAGTGATGCCGACGCCCAGGAACAATCCGGTGAGGAAATCGTTGATGCGCAGGGTCAGGTGCACGATGTCGTCCATGTCCGGCGGAGTCGCCCAGCCAAACGCGGTGATATGCTCCTCAGCCACCATCGGGTCGTTGAGCTGATCGTTCTTATAATAATATTCCACGATCGAGCGGGGCAGGCGGGTGCCCTCCGGGATTCCCAGCCGCTGCGACAGGCTACCGGCCGCGACATTGCGCACCACAACCTCGATAGGAATAATCTCAACTTCTTTAATGAGTTGCTCGCGCATGTTCAGGCGGCGGATGAAGTGCGTGGGGATATTGATCTCCGCCAGCTTGATCATCAGGAACTCGCTGATACGGTTGTTCAGCACCCCCTTGCCGGTGATGGTGCCCTTTTTCTGGGCATTGAACGCCGTGGCGTCA
>NZ_JABEVC010000020.1 GCF_013044125.1 Acidocella sp.
CGGTCCAAAAGGAGTGCTGGCGAAAGCGGCCATGAACGACCTCCCGAACACGCCGGGGGAAGTTATTACTTTTGTTCGAGAATGGCGTCCCGTAGGGGAGATAAGGCTAAGGTCTGCAACCAATTGAAATAACTAGGTTTATTTTGTGCCGTCCCATCGGTGTGACCATTGTTTGTGTCACATGTGGGAAGCCAGGATGGGATTTTGTTCGTTCGTTGAGAAGCGCTGCAACCGGTTCTATTTCCGGATGCGTTTGCCGGTCGATATTGCCGCCATTGCGCGCCGCAGCCATGTGGTCTCGTCTTTGCAAACCGATGACCTGCGGCTTGCCAAAAGGCGCGCTGCACGATTATTTTTGTTACTTGCGGCATTTCTGGAGACAATGCGTCTCAGGATGGCGCAGACGCTCAACATTGATGGGAATGACCCGAACCAGACGGAAGCTCTGGTTTTGGAGGCGTTTGCCCTCGGCCAGGCGTATGAAGCCAGGAAGGCGCTGCTGCATCAGGAGTTTACCACCAAGCTGCGGCAGTTGATCGCCAATGGCCGTGATGACGCCCCCGCCGGTGCTTTTGCCACGCCCTTGGGAGTTCAAGGCCCTCTTATGTATGACAGGGCCTTCACCGCCGTTTCGGACGAAATGGTGCGGGGATCATTAGGTTTTGGCATCAAAAAAGACAGTTTTGCTGAGGTTTTCGCCTCTCCCGGCGCGCGTATTGCGCCCACACCCGCCAGGCAGCCGCCAGCGTCGCCACCGTGGGATAGCCTGCGCGGCGGGTTCCTGAGCGACAAACCCGGCCTGAACGCCAAAACAGTCTGGAGCTACAATCAGGCGTTTGATGCCTGGCTGGGTCTGATCGGCAAAAAGCCGATTGCTGACATCCGCCGGCCGGACGTGAAAGCCTATGCTGATTTTCTGCGCGACCGGCCCAGCGCGCGCGGCGGATCGCTCAACCAGAAAACCATCGTCCGCTGCCTGGGGCACATTAAGACCTTTATGGTCTGGGCCGTGGCCGCTGGCCACGCGGTCGATGACCGCTTCGAGGCGGTTATGGCGCGTGACCCGACAAGGGCTGAACGCCTTGCGGGCGAAAAACGGCGTGCGTTCACCCCGGCGGAGCTTACCAAACTGTTCCAGAGCCGCCTGTTCATGAAGCCAAATGGCCAGGAGGATGAAGCCACAGGCTGGTTTCTGGCCATTGCCGCCCTGACCGGTGCCCGCACCGAAGAAATCGTACGCGCACCGGCCAGCCTGGTCATGCTCGGCGACATTTATTGCCTTGATCTGCGCCAGGCGGGCCAAAAGACCGACGCCGCGCCAAGATTGGTGCCGATATTGCCGGACCTGATGGCGATGGGAATGGCCGCATGGGCCAGTAAACAGGCGGCCCGAGGCTACACATTGGTCCAGCCAAGCCCCGTGCAGCAATCGGCCGGATGGTGGTCGAAGCGGCTGAATCGATACTTGAACAGCAACGTCACCGACGATCCACGGCTGGTCTTATACTCGCTCCGGCACAGCTTCAGGCAGATGCTCAGAGCGGCCAACATCGGCGACGAATTGGCCGACAAGATTTTCGGCCACTCAAATGGCAAGGTTGGGGCCGGATATGGGCGAGACCTCAGCCACGACGAAGCTCAACTGTTTATCGCCAATATTAGGTCGCCGGTAGGCTTGGGCCATTTGTGGCGGATATGATACGGAATTAATGCGGTTTAGCGCCGCGTGTGTAAGGACCGCGATGAAATGAGGTACGACATGGTTACCTTGGATGAACTACGGAAGCACGTTCTCGAAGACGCAGTGGAGTTGATTGAGACGCTTGGGATCGTGGAGCCTCTCGTCACGAATGGGAGAGAATTAGAGCCGGTACCCCACCTTCTAAGGCGGCTGCTTACACGACATATTATATTAGTGTCGATGCGGCTGCATGAGAATGACTGCTCGGGGAAGACGGGTCATACTGCTTCCATCGACAGTGTTCTTAAGTTTGCATCTCAAAAAGCGGCTTTGTCGACCGCAGGCATCTCTAAATTCAGGAAGGATCAGGACAAGATTAAAAATAGTGTGGAAGTCGAAGGGTTCAAATTCGCAGACTTACGTTCCTTTCGGACTGCAGAACTGGCTCATTCTCTCCATCCCCACACCCCTCTATCCACCGGCGTTGGTTGGCACGTCATACATCAGTTCGCTTCAGGCACCTATAATTTAGTCAAGGAGATTGAAATTGCACTTATCGCAGCGGGAGCTTCACACATTCAGTTGTTATCTGCAGATGCGTATGATCATTGGGCAACTAAAGGCGAGCTTTTTTGGCGTCAGCAAGGGTGATCTGGTCGTCGCAGATAAGCATATATGTCAGGCGCAGGGTGTACTGCTTTGATTTAATAGTTGGTAACTCTAGGAAGGTTCGAGCAACTTCAAAAAATAACTTTGGACGGGAGACAAGTATGTGGCGTGTCTTTATGAGTTTAACTTTTTCATTAACAGTTGCGGGAGTCGCGCATGCCCAGAATTATGGGCTTCCAACTGTGCCGGGAGAAACGAAAACTTCTACCACTATTTCGGACCTCCATAATGGAGTCTCGATGTTCATCGACTATAGCAATCCCGACGACATCCAAGTCAACCTGGGCGCTGACCCGGCTATCGTAAAACAATATGCCCATTCGGGGTCTCTGTCAGTCGGCAGCACTGATGCTCAAGCGGATGGCATGCAACGCGCTGCGGACAGTTTCCCCTTGTTCTACTCGTATGTCTTGTTAGGCGTAAAGGCCAAGCAAATATGGCGAATGCTGTACAATCTTGACCCACAGAATTCCGTCGTTGATTTTAACTTTGTCGTCAGAACCACCAACCCCGATGGCACTCTCCAAGATCATTTGATTGAATCGTTCACCTGCACTAGCACAACGAAGGCTCTCTGTGATGCCGGTGATTTCGGCAAACTGTCCGGTAATGAGGCCACACCTTGGTTTAAGGAATCCATCGCTCGTGAGGCCCCTAAGAACGGGGGAGTTTAACCTTAGGAGAACACTTGAGTTTTTTGGCGGGGTTCCGCCTGCGCCGTCCAATGCGGCCCGGCGAAGAACCCGCTTGCGGGTTCTTCGAGGCGCAGGAACCGTGTTAATCGGCGAAGCCAGTTTAATCGGAATCGTGTTCACTTGAAGGAGCCGAGACAAATACATTTGGCTCCTCTGCGTTCAATTCCTTTTCATTCCGGGGCTTTCTGTTTGCCGATTTATTGTTCGATGGCCGCTGATTCCGTTCAAAATAATTACGAAGCGACGATGCAGAAATGCTCTTTCCCGTCGTCGTTTCAATCTTGCGGGCGATCACGGTCCAGGGGAATCCAGAGCGCCTAAGCGCAACAATCTGCGGCTTGAACTTCTCGATCAAGATCACGGTCTGCGTTAATCTTCTGTATTGCGCTTCAGCTTCCGCATTCAGCGCATTCCTAATTCTTTCCACGTCGAATGGGTTCAAACCTTCGATCGTCATGTCAGCAATTTTCATCATGGCACCTTTGTAAGTTGGAGGTGCTTTCACGATACTTACCGACGCAGCAAGTCACTAACGATTAGTGATATGCTTGCTCAACGTTTAAAATAATAGTGACCGACTTGACTTTGATTTTGCTGCGCAAATCGCTGCGCTATCAAAGTCGCCGGCCAGGGGCGCTATCGCGCGCCCCTGAACCCCAACTCCGCGAGCTTACGCTCGCCACATGGATCTGTCGATGACTTATCAATTTGGCCACATCATGACTCTGTCGCGTAAAGGCACCGGCGCAACCCCACCTGTTGGGAAAGTTATGCTTGAAGCCGCGCGCATTGACGGCAATGCCCCCCATGTCGCTAACCCGAAACCGCCGGATTTATTATTCGGTATGGACCCCATGGCCGCGCTTGAATTCCATGACCAGCGGATCGCCGCCCTTGGAAAAAAGCGCGGTCGCGGCGCTGGTCTTCGGCACGATAGTCACACCATGGCCGCCGCCGTTTTCTCCTTCCCTTGTAAGCCGCCGGAAGTGAACAGCGAATATTATATCGGTCTCCGAGACGATTCCATGGCCTGGTTCAAAGCCGAGATCGAAGCGCTCGGCGGCGAAGTGCTGGGTGCCGTCCAACATACGGACGAGGCATATCTGCACATCCATGTCTACGGCATGAACCTCAACGACCCCAAACTGAATGCGAAGATGCTCCACCGTGGGCATGTCGCCGCAATCGCGGCAAAGCGCCAGGGGCGCAACCCCACCGCCGACTACAAAGCGGCGATGCGCGGCTGGCAGAACTCTTATAGCGAGGTGGCCGGGCGGTATGGCCTGACCAAGATCGGGCCAGGCCGCCGCCGCCTGTCGCGCTCCCAACATCAAATCGAAATCGCCGAGGCAGCCCGGCAAGCTGACCGGATATTCGAGATCGACCAGAAGCAAATCGCCCTTCAGCAGCGTGAGATCGAGCTTCAGGCCGCTAAAGACCGGGCCGAAAACGCCTATGCCATTGCCAATGAACGGACCCAGGAATTGCAGGCCATTTCCACCGGTATCAGAGCCTGGGTGGTTGACGAGCTTGACGACAACGCAGCATTCACCCCCTCAGTCAGCAAGCCAAGGCGCGCGCAAATCGTCTCAGCCATCACACCGGCACGAGGCACCGTGATTGCCCTGATCAGAAAAATCGGTGCAACGGCCATGTCGTTCGTCGATGACATCTGGCGTTCAGCCTACCGGCAAGAGGTCCTTCAGGCCGCCGATACCATCGACGAGGCAACCAGCGACAAGCTGCCAGGCCCAGGCGAATCATGAGCTGCGGGTGATATTTCCGGTGGCCGCAACCGGATTCTGCATTGATCCAGAAATCGCCGTGTGACACATTCATGTGTCACACCATGTGGCGGCACTATATCTAGTGGCGAAATCTGTAATCGCCTCAACAGGTTGTAGGCAATTTGGCGTCCCGTAGGGGATTCGAACCCATGTCGCCGCCGTGAAAGGGGGATAACAAGCATCCCATACCGTTCCATACCGTTCCATAACACATTGATAAAACAGTTTTTATAGTACCATACCGTTCTATTCTGTACGGCATCGTATATGCCGTATAGACATCGCACCCCCTCCCGGCTATATATCTCTCGCATGTGTGGAATGGGGTATGGCATAGGGGTCATAGGGCCATTCTCAAAAGATGCAGCAATATAGAGTAAGTTTTCTGCCCTATGCCTCGGTTTGTTTCAAAACCATAAGTAAGCATAGGGGGTACCATAGGGTTAGGGGGCGACGGTATGCCGAGGCTGGCGAGAAACGAGAACTTGAGCACACGGGCAGCCCGCCTTCGCCTGCCGGTGCGCCGTGAGCCATACTGGCAGCACTTCCAGGAGGGCCGCGCGCTGGGCTACCGGCGGATTCCCGGTGGCAAGGCCGGAACCTGGGTTGCCCGGTTCTATGATGCCGCCGGGGAGCGCGTGCGGAAATTTCACGCTATTGGAACCGCCGATGATCTGCTTGATGCCGATGGCATGGCAACCCTTACCTTTGCCCAAGCGCAGGAAGCCGCCCGCGAATGGTTCACCGCCTTAACCCGGTTTCAGGGGCGGGTGGCCGAACCCGTAACCGTCAAGCAGGCTATGGCCGCCTATGTGACCGATTATGCCGCGCGCGGCGGGAAGGCCCTGAGCGGCCTGGAATCCACAATAAACGCGCATGTCCTACCCAGGCTGGGCGACCGCAAGGTGGCGGACCTGACAACAGCCGCGATCCGCTCATGGCATCGGGGGCTTGCGACTACCGCGCCACGGATTCGGCAAAGCAAAAAACCGAACGCGCCCAAAACCGTGCCGAAGCCGGTTGCCGCCGATGATGCCGAGGGCCAGCGCGCGCGCCGTGCCAGCGCAAACCGCATCCTAACCGTGCTGAAAGCCGCCCTTAATTTGGCTTTTGCTGATGGCAAGGTTCAATCGGATGACGCATGGCGACGGGTTGCGCCGTTCAAGAACGCGGATTCCGCCCGCATCCGGTTTCTGACCGATGCCGAGGCCGTCCGGCTGGTCAATGCCGCTGGCGATGGTTTCCGCCCGATGATTACCGCTGCACTGCTGACCGGCGCGCGCTATGGTGAGCTGGTCCGGTTCAGGGTGGCGGATTACAACCCCGAAGCCGGTACGCTGCATGTACGAACGAGCAAAACCGGCAAATCCCGCCACATTATGCTGACCGATGAGGGCAAGGCGTTTTTCACCGGCCAATGCGCGGGCAAAACCGGCAAGGCCCTGATTCTGACCCGCCCGGATGGCGAACCCTGGGGCAAGAGCGAGCAATTCCGCCCCATGCGCGCCGCGTGTGAGGCCGCCAAGATTACCCCCGCAGTCGGGTTTCACATCCTCCGCCACACCCACGCCAGCCGCCTCACGATGGCAGGCGTACCGCTTGGCGTGGTGGCGTCGCAGCTAGGCAATTCAGAACCGATATGCGCCAAGCACTACGCGCATCTATGCCCTGGCTATGTGGCTGATAGCATCCGGGCCGCGTTCGGGCCGCTGGGCATCGTGCCCGCGTCTAACGTGGTGGCGATCACCGGATGAGAGACCGCACCGGGCGGAACCCGGAAAAAACTTTGCCGGGCGGTGCTACCAACACCAACCCGGCGATGCCTCAACCCCTCCAAAGGAATTTAGAGCATGCAGAAAACTAGCACACCCGCCGCCGCCGTCAAAATCCCGGAACCGCTGCCTCTGGACGGCTTACCGCCGCACACGGGCGTTTCATGGAGTGAACGAGAGCGCCGGATCATAACCGCCTTTTCGCGGCTTCCATGCACTGACGAAAACGCGCTCAAAAGACACGCCCCCGGTTTTGCCCGTGCGCTAATGCTGGCAGCACCCACCCCGATGAGCGCCGGGGGTAAAAAATTCAGGCGGCGGTTTGAACCCGCTGGCGAGAGTGCCACGCGCAAGGAAATTTTGGCAGTGCAGAAGGCAGCGGCCCGGCTGGCAACGGCGCTGGAAGCCCTGCACGCGCCCGCCATCGCCGCGCTAAACATGGATCAACACCATTTAGGGCCTGTTGATAAACAACTGGTCGTTTACCCTGTGTTGGGGGTGATTGTGTAGTTCCATTCGCCATGGAACTGATGAGGGGAGAGATTGATCGCC
>NZ_JABEVC010000021.1 GCF_013044125.1 Acidocella sp.
CCCCCGGCGGCTCCTCCTCCGGCGCGGCCGCCGCCGCCGCCGCATTTTTCGGCCCCCTGCATGTGGGGACTGACGCCGGCGGCTCCATCCGCATCCCCGCCGCCTGGTCCGGCGTGGTTGGCCTCAAGCCCAGCTTCGGCCGCGTGCCGCAGTGGCCGCTGGGCGCCTTCGGCCATGTCGCCGTCGCCGGGCCCATTGCCCGCACGGTGCGCGATGCCGCCCTCATGCTCTCCGCCACTGCCGGTTTCGCCCCGCAGGACCCTTTCTCCCTGCCCGAACCACGGCGTGACTTTCTGGCCGGTATCGAGGACGGCGTGGCCGGCCTGCGCATCGGCATCCTCACCAGCCCCGGCTTCGCCGCCCCGGCTGATGATGACGCGATGGACGCCCTGCAATCCGCCCGCCAAATCCTCGAATCCCTCGGCGCCAAGGTGGTGGACGCCACCATCCCCCTGCCGGACGCCTCCGCCAGCTTCGCCAAAATCTGGGGCGCCGCCCTGGCCCGCCAGGTTGCCGCCATTGCGCCGGCGCAACGCGCATTGCTTGACCACGGCCTCACCAGCCTCGCCCAGCAATTCGCCCGGACCACGGCAGTTGACATGCTGGAGGCCGAAGCCCTGCGCGTGCAGGCCGCCCATGCCATGGCCATCGCTGATTATGACGCGCTGATCTGCCCCTGCGTCCCGCAGGCCGCCCCGCTCGCCGGCGTTCCGGTGGAGGACCCCGTCCACGCTCTGCTGCACCATTGGGCGCCGTGGACCGTGCTCTTCAACCTCACCCGCCAGCCCGCCATCTCGCTGCCCATGGGGGTCAACGCCGCGGGCCTGCCGGTCGCCGTGCAAATCGCCGCCCCCCTGTACCGCGACGATGTGGTCCTCAAAATCGCCCGCGCGGTGGAAAAAACGGTGTAGTCAGGGCAGTTCCACGCTGCCATCCGCCGCGCGCGCCAGCGGCGCATGCGCCGTCACCGCGGCCATGCGCAGCCGGCCGTAGAGA
Organism: Acidocella sp.; assembly: GCF_013044125.1. Lineage (GTDB taxonomy): Bacteria > Pseudomonadota > Alphaproteobacteria > Acetobacterales > Acetobacteraceae > Acidocella. Next base: position 997 of record NZ_JABEVC010000021.1, read on the forward strand.
TGCGGAAATTTCTGCCCCCCGCGCGAGATCTCCCAGCGCACGGCCTCGCCCAGCGCCGCCAAATCCACCGTCACCACCACCAGGCCGTTCTGCCCGGAAAAATGCCGGTCCACTGTCCCGGTCAGCTGTGCGGCGGTGGAGAGGTGAATATACCCATCCGCCAGATCCACCGGCGCCCCCTCGAAACGCCCCGCCTCCAGCGCGGCAAATTCCGTGCCGGTCAACACCTTGTATGCAGTCTCGTCATTCATGCCTGGCCTCGCGTATTTGCCCATCGTTTCACCCTACTCCGGCCTTGCCATGCACCCAAATCATGGTGCGCGCTAAAAATTTTTCTGGTATTGGGTGTTTAAAATAGTTAACTAGAGAAAAATCAGAGGAGCCGTACCATGCCAGATACCCATGCCGCGAGTAACGTCCCGCTTGTTCACCAATGGATGCCTTTCACCGCCAACCGGCAGTTTCTTGAACAACCACGGCTGATCACGCGCGCCGAAGGCGTTTATTATTATAACACACGCGGTGACAAAATCTTTGACGGCTCATCAGGCCTCTATTGCATTCCCCTGGGCCACGGCCGCCGCGAAATCCGCGAAGCCGTCACCCGGCAGATGCAGGAGCTGGATTACGCCCCGCCGTTTCAATACGGCGTCCCGGCGGCCTTCCGCCTCGCCGCCGAGATGGCGGACATGCTTCCCCCCGGCCTCAACCGCGTCCTCTTCTCCGGCTCCGGCTCGGAAGCGGTGGAAACCGCGCTGAAAATCGCCATCCAATACCATCGCGTCCGCGGCGAGGGGCAGCGCCAGCGCATCGTAGGCCGTGAGCGCGGCTACCATGGCGTCAACTTCGGCGGCTGGTCGGTCGGCGGCATGGTCAACAACCGCAAGAGCTTCGGCCTCGGCCTGCCCGGCGCCCTGCACATGCGCCACACCAAAATCCCCGAGAACCAGTACGAGATGGGCGAGGGCACCCATGGCGCCAACCTCGCGGACGATCTGCAGCGCTTTGTTGATCTCCACGGCGCGGATACCATCGCCGCCTGCATCGTCGAGCCCATCGCCGGTTCCACCGGCATCCTGGTCCCGCCCAAGGGCTATCTGCAACGCCTGCGCGATATCTGCACCAAGCACGGCATCCTGCTGATCTTTGATGAAGTCATCACTGGTTTTGGCCGCACCGGACAGAATTTCGCGGCGCAGACCTTTGGCGTCACGCCCGATATCATGACCATGGCCAAGGCGCTCACCAACGGCTCCATCCCGATGGCCGCGACCGCCGTGCGCGAGGAAATCCAGCAGACCATTCTCGATGCCGCGCCTGAGAACAACGTCGAACTCTACCACGGCTACACCTACTCCGGGCATCCCGCCGCCTGCGCGGCTGCCCTGGCCACGTTGAAAATCTACCGCGAGGAAAACACCTTCGCCCGCGTGCGCGATCTCGCCCCGGCGTTTCTGGAACAGATCGGCGCGTTCAAGGATCTGCCCTATGTCACCGATACGCGCGGCTACGGCCTGCTCAGCGCGGTGGAGCTGGAGCCGAAAGGCAAGCCCGGCGAGCGTGGCTTCAATATTCTCTGCAAGGCGTTCGAGGCCGGTCTGGTGCTGCGCGCGGCGGGCGATTCCATCGTCCTCGCCCCGCCATTTGCCGCCACGGCGGACGAGCTTTCGCAGATGATCGATATCATGCGAAAAGTCATCAAAGAGAGTTAGAGGAAGTATAGATAATGTATCAGGACGTATTGCTGCATATCGCGGGCAAGTGGCGCGCGGCCCATGGTGGCCGCACGATCGGCGTGGTCAACCCCGCGACGGAAGAGGTCATCGGCACGCTGGCGCATGCCGGGATTGCCGACCTTGACGAAGCACTGGAATCCGCCGCCGCCGGTTTCGCCGTATGGCGGAAAATTTCGGCCTATGAGCGCGGCAAGATCATGCGCAAAGCGGCTGATCTGGTGCGTGAGCGCAGCGAGTCCATCGCCCGCCTCATGACCACCGAGCAGGGCAAGCCGCTGGCCGAGGCGCGGATGGAAATTCTCGGCTCGGCGGATGTGATCGACTGGTTCGCCGAGGAAGGCCGGCGCGCCTATGGCCGTGTCATCCCCGCGCGCGCGGCGGGCATTTATCAGCTCTCGTTGCGTGAGCCTGTCGGCGTTGTCGCGGGGTTCACGCCGTGGAACTTCCCGATGAGCCAGGCGGTGCGCAAAGTCTCCGCCGCCCTGGCGGCGGGCTGCGCGTTCATCCTGAAAGGGCCTGAGGAAACCCCCGCGAGCTGCGCCGAGCTGGTGCGCGCCTTTGTTGATGCGGGAACCCCCGCCGGCGTGGTTCAGCTTGTCTTTGGCGTTCCGGCGGAAATCTCGGAATATCTCATTCCGCACCCGGTGGTGAGAAAGATCTCCTTCACCGGCTCAACCGCGGTGGGCAAGCACCTGGCCGCCCTGGCCGGTGCGCATATGAAGCGCGCGACAATGGAGTTGGGCGGCCACGCCCCGGCGATTATTTTCAACGACGCTGATCTGGACGCCGCGGCCACCATTCTGGCCGCCAACAAGTTCCGCAACGCCGGGCAGGTTTGCGTGGCGCCCACGCGCTTCATCGTGCAGAACGAGGTTTACCAGCCGTTCCTGCAGAAATTCGTCGCCAAATGCGAGGCCATCAAGCTTGGCAACGGTCTGGAAGATGGCACCACCATGGGCCCGCTCGCCAATGACCGCCGTGTAGCGGCGATGGAATCGCTGCTCGCAGATGCCGTGGGCAAGGGCGCCAAAATCGCCACCGGCGGCAAGCGTGCAGGCAACAAGGGTTATTTCTTCGAGCCGACGGTGGTGACGGATATCGCCCCGGATGCCCGCGTGCTCAACGAGGAGCCGTTCGGCCCGCTGGCGCTGTTCATGCCCTTCGCCACGTTTGACGACGCGATCGCCGAAGCCAACCGGCTGCCCTACGGCCTCGCGGCCTATGCCTATAGCCGCTCCGCCACCACGGTGACAGCGCTGGGTGCCGGCATTGAAGCCGGTATGATCGGTCTCAACCATCACGGCCTTGCCCTCACGGAAACCCCGTTCGGGGGCATGAAGGACAGCGGCTACGGCTCGGAGGGCGGCGCCGAAGGGCTGGAGCCTTATCTGGTGACGAAGTTTGTAACCCAGGCCAGCGTTTAACGTATCGGGGCCGGAGTGCGTCTAACCAGGCGCCCCGGCCCCAACGAGCCTGAGCAGAACCGAATAAAAAAACCTCCGGAGGCGCAATGGGCGCCGGCCGGAGGTTTTTGTATCTTCAGCTAAACGGTTTAGCGTTCGGCGTCGTCGGATTCCGGCTGCACGTCGATATCGGCGTCGAGCACGTCGGCATCATCGTCCAGATCGTCATCTTCCAGGATATCCTCGTCATCGCCGTCATCGACGACCTCGACATCCACATCATCCGGGTCAACCGCCGCCGGTTTGACGACTTTCTTCACTTCCTCGGGCAGCGGCGCGGCGCGCTTGAGGCGCGGCTGCTCGGCAGGCTGCTCGGTCGCGCATTTCGGGCAGATCGCCGGCTCCTTGCCGAGATCGAAAAACCGAGCCCCGCAGGACACGCAGGTGTGTTTTGATCCTAGTTCCGGTTTCGCCATGCCCAACCTCTGCTCTGAACGCGATTTCAACAAGGGCGGCGCGATGCCATGCCCAGCCAGCTATGTCAAACCGCTAAGCTTATGCTAAGCGGCGCGGCATGGAGACTCAACCCGCACGGCCACTGGCCGCCAACCGCCCCAAAAACCCGCTTACCGGGGAAATCGCCGTTCCCGGCGACAAATCGATCAGCCACCGGGCCTTGATGTTCGGCGCCCTAGCGGTCGGCCAGACGCGCATAACAGGGCTGCTGGAGGGGGAGGATGTTTTGCGCACCGCCGCCGCGATGAGCGCCCTGGGCGCCGAGATTACCCGCGATGGCGGCGACTGGCTGGTATCGGGCCGGGGAATCGGCGGGCTGACGCCGCCGGAGGATGTGCTGGACATGGGCAATTCCGGCACCGCGGCGCGGCTGCTGGCGGGAATTCTGGCAACGCATGATTTTTCCTCGGTGATGACCGGCGATGCGAGCATGCGCAAGCGGCCGATGGGGCGGGTGATAGAGCCGCTCAAGGCTTCCGGGGCGGTGTTCATCGCCCGGGAGGGGAACAGGCTGCCGTTGACCATCCAGGGCGCGCGGGATGCCCTGCCGATTACCTACCGGTTGCCGGTGGCCTCGGCGCAGGTGAAATCGGCGATTTTGCTGGCGGGGCTGAATGCCCGGGGCATCACCGAGGTGGAGGAACCGGAGCCGACGCGTGACCATTCGGAGAACATGCTCACTCATTTTGGCGCGCGGGTGCAGGTGACGCAGGCCGGGCGGGGGCGCTTGATCCGCCTGACAGGCCAGCCGGAGCTGCGCGCGGCCGATGTGGCGGTGCCGGGTGATCCCTCCTCGGCGGCGTTTCCGTTGGTGGCGGGGCTGCTGGTGCCGGGCTCGAAGCTGGTGATCAGCGGTGTCGGGTTGAACCCGCTGCGCACCGGGTTGTTTGATACCTTGCGCGAGATGGGCGCGGCGCTGGAGATCCGCAATTTCCGGATTCAGGGTGGCGAGAGCGTTGGCGATATTCATGTTGAGCATACCGCGCTGGTGGCGGTTGATGTGCCTGCTGAGCGGGCGCCGAGCATGATCGATGAATATCCGGTGCTGGCGGTGGCTTGCGCCTGCGCGCGCGGGGTGTCGCGGTTGCGGGGGTTGTCGGAGTTGCGGGTGAAGGAGAGCGACCGGCTGGCCTCAACCGCCGCCATGCTGCGGGCGGGGGGTGTGCGGGTCGAGATCGAGGGGGATGACCTGATCGTGCATGGCAGCGCGCAGCCCGCGGGCGGCGGGCTGGTGGAGACGCATATGGACCACCGGCTGGCGATGAGCGCGCTGGTGTTCGGCCAGGCCACCCGCGAGCCGATGCGCATTGACGATGCGCGTTTCATCGATACCTCGTTTCCGGGGTTTGTGGCGCTGATGCGCCGGCTGGGCGCGGATATTTCGGCGCCATGATCATCGCCATCGACGGTCCGGCGGCGGCGGGCAAGGGCACGCTGGCGCGCCGGATCGCGGCGGCGCTGGGGTTGCCGTATCTCGATACCGGGCTGCTCTACCGCGCGGTGGGGCGGCTGGTGCTGGAGGCGGGGGGAGATCCGGCTGATCCGGTGGCGGCAACGGCGGCGGCGCGGACGCTGCGGGCGGAGGATTTCGCCAGGGGCGATCTGCGCGACGCGGCGGCGAGCAAGGCGGCGAGCCAGGTGGCGTCGATCCCTGAGGTGCGGGCGGCGCTGCTGGCGTTTCAGCGGCGGTTCGGCAATGAAAACGGCGCGGTGCTGGATGGGCGCGATATCGGGACGATTATTTTCCCCGCGGCGGACATAAAACTATTCGTGACGGCGAGTCTGGCGGCGCGGGCGGGACGGCGGCATGCCGAACTGCGGGCCAAGGGCGATGAGATGACGCTGGAGGCGGTGCGCGAGGATCTGGCGGCGCGTGATGAGGCGGATGCCAGGCGGGCCGCGGCGCCGCTGGTGGCCGCGGCGGATGCGATTTTGTTTGATACCACCGAGATGGATGCGGATGCGGCGTTTAGCCGCGCGCTGGCGTTGATAAAGGCGCGCGCGGGGTCGCGGGCGCTGCACGGGGAGCATTTGTGAGGATTTTTATATAATACATTGTTCTTGCGGTTTAATTTTTTTCTTGCACCCCAATTTGTGCGAGTTTGTATCGAAAAAACAATAAAATGCCGGCCGGTTATTGCGGCGGTGCGGGGAGCGGCGGTGCAGGAAGCGGCGGCGCGGGGGGCGCCCAGTCCAGCGCGGGTTTGAGCCGCGGATATTGTTTCGGCTTTGTCCAACTGCCGAGCAACATGGTGTTGATGGTAAGCGGCGGGGTGACGCTGGGGCTTAGGGCCAGGCGCAGGGCGAGGGTATTGTCAAAAACATCGATACTGCCGGTGGCGCTGGCGTTGCCCGCCGGGCCGGTGAGGCTGGCGTTGCTCAAAGTGCAGTTGCCATGGCTGAATGTGCCAGTGAACGCCAGGGCGGTGAAGCTGGTGGCGCCGCTGGTGAGGGCGGTGTGCAGGGCTTTGGCGCGGTTTGGCGTGTGCAGGGCCTGGGCCAGCCCGGCGAGGGTGAAGCCGTTAAGCTGGCCGTTGCCGGCATCCAGGCTGAGGCTGCCGCCCAGCGTGGCGGCCCAGGTTTTGGGGGTGTAGCCGCTGGCGGTGAGGGCGGCTGAGGCGTCAAAAATTCCGGCGAGCGTGTAGGGGAAGGCCAGCGGCAGGTTGAGCTGCGTGGAGTCGATGTGGCTGGCGGTGAGCTGCGCGGTCAGCGCCGGGGGTTGGTTGCCGGTGGTGCTTGCCGTGAGGCTGCCAGCCAGCGTGCCGCCCGCGAGGCTGGCCTGGGAGAGCGCCAGGGTGAGGCGGCTGCCGGGGGCGAACGTGAGGCTGGCGGCGGTGGCGCCGAGGATGGGCTTGCCGCCGTAGAGCACGCGATCCGCCGTGATGCCGATTTTGCCCTGGGCGGCGGCGAGCGCGGACCAGGGCGGCGTGTAACTGGCCGGGATGGGCGGCAGGGCAAGGGTGCCGGCGGCGATCTGGCCGGAGATGATGCCCTTGTTGCTCATGAGCTGGCCGTCTGCCGTGAGGTCGCCGAAGGAGAGGATGAAATTTGGCAGGCCGAAGCTGGTTGGAGCGGCCATGAAATCAGCCCGCAGCGAGATGGAGCCGGCGCCGGGATAGGTGAGCCCCTGCGAGAGGCCGAAGATGTTGAGCACGGCGATGGCGCTTGGGTGCTGCAGGGAGATGGCGCCCGAGGCGCTGGGCTGGATGAGGTTGATGACCGGGGTGGCGGTGAGGGTGAAGGCGCCAAGGGTGGCGACGGCGCTAGCGGCGAGCGCATTGGCCGGGCCGCGGGCGGCCAGGGTGAGGTTGAGGCGCGGTTGCACAAGGGCGGCGGGCAGGTGCGGCCAGGAGGCGGGCGCCAGCGCGGCCAGCGGGGCGGCGGAGGGCAGCGAGAGGAAGCCGCGCGCGGCGGTGATGTTGCCCTGGGCATCCAGCGTGACGCTGCCGGCGGCGAGACCGCCCAGCATGTTGGCGGAGATGCGGCGGATGTTGAGCTGGTGGTTCAACGCGCCGTCCAGCAACAGATGCGTGAGAGGAAGCGGGCCGAGCGTGGCGTGCGCGGCGGTGATCTGGCCGTCGGCGGTGAAATTGCCGGGACGCCGGCCGCGCCAGGATAGCAGGGGGGTGAGGTCCAGACGGTCAAAATTGAGGGCGCCGGTGGCGTGGTGGCCGGTGATGATGAGGCCGCCGGAGAGATGGCTGGGGCCCAGGCTGCCGGTGAGGTTGTTCAGGTAAATCTGGCTGGTGGTGCCTGAAAGGCCGGAGGAGAGCGCGGCGGAGGTCCAGGCCGGGGGTGGGGCGAGGCCGTAGGCGGCGAGCAGGCTGGGCAGATCCGGGCTGTTGAGGCTGGCATGGCCGGTGATCGCCCCGGCGGCGGAGATTTGCAGGCTGGCGGCCAGGGTGGTGGCGCCGGGCAATGTGGCCTTCAGGGACTGCACGTTCAGGCCGTTGGGGGCGAGGTTGAGGCTGGTGGTGAGCGCGGGAAGGTTCTGGCCGTTGTAGGTGATGTTGCTGGCGGTGAGCGCGAGCGTTGCGGGCAGGCCGGGCCAGGCCGGGAGCAGATGTTGCAGGAGCAGATGTTGCAGCGGCGTGAGGTCAAGATTGCGGGCGTCCAGCGTGGCGGTGAGGGCGGGCTGGGAGAAATCCAGCGCGGCGCTGCCGGTGAGGCTGGCTTTGGCAATGTTGAGGTGGAGGGCATCAGCGGTGGCCGCGGTGGCGGTGACGGTGAGATTGGCGCTGCCGGAGGTGCCGGGGGCGGCGAGGCTGAGCTGGCCGGTTAAGGTGCCGTCGCCGCCGAGGGTGCCGGAGAGGTTGAGGCTGAGCGGGCCGCTGCCGGCGGTGAGCGAGAGCGGCGCGGTGCCGGTGAGGGCGGTGGCGCCCAGCGCGGCTGTGAGGTTGAGCTTGTTGCCTTGCAGATTGCCGGTACCCGAGATGGTGACGGCGCCGTTGGCGCCGGTGAAGAGATCGGCATCGACATTGGCGAAATGCACGCTGCCGAGGCTGATGGCGCCGTGGTGGATCTGGGCGTGCAGGGCGGCGAGCCAGCCGGGGGGGGCGATGGATTTGGGGCCGCCGGGCAAAGGCCAGGGGAAGGCGATTGTGGGGCTCTCCAGGGTGAGGGTTTGCGCGCTGAGCTGGCCGTGCAGCAGGGCGGGCAGAGAGATATCCAGCGTGAGGGCGCGGGCGGTGATGACCTCGTTGTCTGGCCCGGTGATGGTGATCTGCCCGGCGTTGAGCTCAGGCGAGGGCAGCAGGCTGAGGGTGAGTTTGCCCGCGATGTGGACCTGCCGGCCAGTGAGGCTGGAGGCCAGTTGCTCGATGCGGGCGCGGTGCGCGCTGGAGGCGACGAAGCCGGGCAGCGCCAGCACGGCGGCGGCGGCGGCGGCGAGGAGGCCGAGGGGGATGAGCCAGAGGAGTTTTTTGTTCACGGCAGGTTATAGCCGCCGCCGCCAGGGGTTTTGATGACAAAGGCGTCCCCCGCGTTGAGCTGCGCCTGGGCGCAGCCGGGCAGGTGTTCCAGGGTGCCATCGGCGCGTTCGATATATTGCTCACCGCGCGCGCCGGGGGCGGCGCCGTGCAGGCCGAAGGGGGCGATGGTGCGCCGGGAGGCGACGATGGTGGCGGTCATGGGTTCCAGGAAGCGGATTTTGCGTACGGCGCCGTTGCCGCCCGTGAAGGTGCCGGCACCACCTGAGCCCTGGCGGATGGAAAACTCTTCGACACGGACGCGATAGCGCAGCTCCAGGATTTCGGGGTCGGTGATGCGGGTGTTGGTCATATGCGTATGGACGGCAGAGGTGCCATGAAATGAGGGGCCGGCGCCAGAGCCGCCGCAGATTGTTTCGTAATACTGCAGTTTGGCGCCGCCGAACAGGAAGTTGTTCATGGTGCCCTGGGCGCTGGCGCAGGCGTCCATCGCGCCGAGCAGGGCGGCGGTGAGGGCCTGGGAGACCTCGGTATTGCCGGCCACCACAGCGCGGCCGGGTGGCGGGGAGAGAAAGCTGTTTTCGGGGATGATGATGGTGAGCGGCTTGAGGCAGCCCTCGTTGAGGGGGATGTCAGCTCCGGTGAGGCAGCGGAAGGCGTAGAGCACGCAGGCGGTGGTAACGGCGGGCGGGGCGTTGAAATTGCCGGGATCGGCCGGGCCGGTGCCGGTGAAATCAATCGTGGCGCTGGAGGTTGTGCGCTCGATGGTGATTTTGAGCTTGAGGGGGGCGCCGCTGTCCATCGTGTAGGTGAATTCGGTGTCGCGCAGCCGTGCGATGACCTGGCGGATCGCGGCTTCGGCGTTGTTCATGACGTGGCCCATGTAGGCGTGCACCACGTCCCAGCCGTAGCGGGCGATGATGGTTGTTAGCGCATTGGCGGCGGTGGCGTTGGCGGCGATCTGGGCTTTGATGTCG
>NZ_JABEVC010000170.1 GCF_013044125.1 Acidocella sp.
ACGTCATTGAAAATGCCGTGTCCCACTAGCGTCATATTTAGCGCGCGCCGCCCACCAACCCGCGCGCAGTACCCTGCGTCATGAATGACGCAGGGTACTGGCCCGCCTCCCGCGCCATGACCCCGCCATGAAACAGCGCGCGCTGAAATATATCCCGCCCGGGCTGGGGCTCATCGTGCTGGCTGGGGTGATCATCGGCCTGCGCGGCGCGCTCAAGCGCATCAGCCTGGGCGATGTCCTGGCCGCCGTCGGCGCCACCCCGCGCGTTGAATTCATTCACGCGCTGCTGCTGCTGGCGGCCTCGCTTTGCCTCATGGCGGGGTACGACCTCCCCGGCATCCTCTTTGCCCGCCGCCGCGAGAGCGTGCCCCGCATCGGCGCCCTCCACATTGCCCTCACCTCCTTCTGCGCCTATGCGCTCAGCCATGTGCTGGGCGCCCCGGCCCTTTCCGCTGCGGCCATCCGCCTGCGGCTCTACGCGCAATGGCGTGTGCCCGCCGCCGGCATCGCGCGTATCGTCGCCATTTCCGGCAGCATGTTCACCTTCGGCTTGCTCACCCTGCTCGGCACCCTGCTGCTGTTCTACCCGGTGGCAATGCCTCTGTTCGGCCACGCCGTTCCGGCCTGGGCATTGCGGGCGGTGGGCGCGGCGCTGGTCTTCGCCATGGCGCTTTATGTCGCCTCGGTGGGCGGCCGCCCCTCGGTCGTCATTTTCCGCCGGCGCCTGGCGCTCCCCGGCCCGCGCCTGGCGCTGCTGCAGGTGCTCTACGGCTGTGCGGACATTTCAACCGCCTGCGCCATTCTCTATGTTGTGCTCCCTGATACGCCGGGCCTAAGCTACGCGCATGTGCTGGGGATCTATCTGGCAGCCTTCGCCGCCGGCATTTTCTCCGGCCTGCCGGCTGGCGTCGGGGTGTTCGACTCCGTTCTGCTCCTGGGTCTCTCCGTCTATTTACCACCCGCCACGGCGCTCGGGGCTATTCTGCTCTTCCGTGTGCTGTATTTTCTGGCCCCGGCCTGCGCCGCGGCTTTATGTTACGCTGGCAACGAGTTGTGGACCAACACGAGGAAACGAAGATCATGAGCATGCAGCAGACGATTTCACCGGTGGACGGCAGCGTCTACGCCGAGCGCCCCTTCGCGGACGCGGTGCGGATCGGCGTCGTCCTCGATAAATCCGTCGCCGCGCAGCGCCTCTGGGCCGCGCGCGGCCTGGAGGAGCGCGCCGCCCTGGGGCATAAATTCTGCGAGGCCCTGCTGCGCCACAGCGATGAGATCGCCCTCGACCTCGCCTGGTCCATGGGCCGCCCGGTGTCTCAGGCGCCGGGCGAGGTGCGCGGCTGCGTCGAGCGCGCCCGCTTCATGATCGATGCCGCCGCCGAGGGCCTCGCCCCGCTCGATCCCGGCCCAAAATCCGGCTTCAAGCGCTACGTCAAACGTGTCCCGCTCGGCGTTGTCTTCGTCATCGCGCCGTGGAACTACCCGTTCCTCACCGCCATCAACACCATCATGCCGGCGATCATGGCGGGCAACACCGTCGTGCTCAAACACGCGGCGCAGACCCAGCTCATCGCCGAGCGCTTCCAGCAGGCGTTCGATGAAGCGGGCCTGCCCGAGGGCGTGTTCCAGCACCTGCACATCTCCGGCGCCACCGCCGAGGCGCTGGTGAAGGACACCCGCATCGCCCATGTCGCCTTCACCGGCTCGGTTCCCGTCGGCCACGCCGTCTCGCGCGCCGCGGCGGACCGTTTCATCTCCGTCGGCCTGGAACTCGGCGGCAAGGACCCCGCCTATGTGCGCGCCGATGCCGATATCGCCTTCGCGGCGGAAAACCTGGTCGACGGCGCGTTCTTCAACTCCGGCCAGTCCTGCTGCGGCATCGAGCGCATTTATGTGCATGAGGCCGTCTACGATGAATTCGTGGCCAAGGCCGTGGCGGTTACCCGCCAGTACCGCCTGGGCAACCCAACCGACCCGGAAACCAACCTCGGCCCTGTCGTCTCCGCCAAGGCGGCGGCCTTCATCCGCGGCCAGATCGAGGATGCCGTCGCCCAAGGCGCGCGCGCCCTCATTGACCCCAGCGCCTTCCCGGCCAACCAGCCCGGCACCCCCTATCTGGCGCCGCAGATCCTGGTCGATGTCACGCATAACATGCGCGTAATGACCGAGGAGACCTTCGGCCCCGTGGTTGGCATCATGAAGGTAGGCTCCGATGAGGAAGCCATCCGCCTGATGAACGACAGCGCTTACGGCCTCACCGCCGCCATTTTCTCCACCGATGTCGCCGCCGTGGAGGCCATCGGCGCGCGGATTGAAACCGGCACGGTCTTCCTCAACCGCTGCGACTATTTGGACCCCGCCCTGCCCTGGACCGGGGTGAAAGACACCGGCCGCGGCCACACCCTCTCCGTCTGGGGCTATGAGCAACTCACCCGGCCGCAGTCTTTCCACCTGCGCCTGCCGTAATTTTACCAGCCATTAAACCTTCCCGCGTATCTTCCCCGCCAATGCGGCGGGGAGAATACGCGGTGCTGGTATCGTTATGGGATGAAATGCGGCGCTTCCGGCGGGACCGGCAGGCCGTCACGGCTATTGAATATGTCCTCATCGCCTCGCTCGCCGCCATGGTGATCATTGATGGCGTAACCAACATAGGCGGCAATCTGGCCCGCATCTTCAGCGCCATCGCCGCCGCGTTTTAATTTCCCCTTGCGCGGGTAAAACCTTGCGCCCGGCCCAAAACCCTCCTATCTCCCTTTCATGGCTTTCGCCCCTACACTTGCCGGGCTGCTCCTTCGACTTATCCGCCCCTGAGCGCATAAGTCCTTCCGCGCGCGTCCAAACACCGCGCCGCACCGCTCAGGGGAATGCCTAAAATCCACGAACCGGCATTTTTAACGGAATAGAATCATGAGCATCAATCACCCGAATTTCGGCAAAATGGACTCCAGCCGCGTCATCATTTTTGACACCACCCTGCGCGACGGCGAGCAGTCCCCCGGCTTCTCGATGAACCTGGACGAAAAACTGCGCATGGCCGAAACCCTGGCCGAACTGGGCGTGGATGTGCTGGAAGCCGGCTTCCCGGTCGCCAGCCCGGGTGATTTCGAGGCCGTCAACCGCATCGCCCAATCCATCAAAGGCCCCGTCATCTGCGGCCTGGCCCGCTCCGGCGTGGCGGACATCACCCGCGCCGGCGAGGCCATCCGCCCCGCCGGGCGCAAGCGCATCCACACCTTCATTTCCACCAGCCCCCTGCACATGAAGTACAAGCTGCGCATGGAGCCTGATGCCGTGCTGGAAGCCGTCACCGCCTCGGTCACCCTGGCGCGGGATTTCACCGATGACGTGGAATGGTCCGCCGAGGACGGCACCCGCACCGATATGGAATTTCTGCTGCGCTGCGTCGAGGCCGCCATCAAATCCGGCGCCACCACCATCAACATCCCTGATACCGTGGGCTACGCCGTCCCGGAGGACATGCTGCGCATCTTCTCCACCGTGCGTGAAAAAGTCCCCGGCGCGGACCAGATCATTCTCTCCAGCCATTGCCATAACGACCTCGGCCTGGCCGTCGCCAACACCCTGGCCGGGCTGCGCGGCGGCGCGCGGCAGATCGAATGCACCATCAACGGCATCGGCGAGCGCGCCGGCAACGCCTCGCTGGAAGAAGTCGTCATGGCCATCCGCACCCGGCCGGACGCCAACCCCTACCACCACAACATCGAGACCACCCGCATCCTGCGCACCTCGAAACTGCTGGCCACCATCACGGGGTTTGACGTTCAACCGAACAAAGCCATCGTCGGGCGCAACGCCTTCGCGCATGAATCGGGCATCCACCAGGACGGCATGTTAAAAAACGCAGCCACCTACGAGATCATGACCCCTGAGAGCGTCGGCTGGCAGAAAACCTCCCTGGTCATGGGCAAGCACTCCGGCCGCGCCGCCTTCCGCGACAAATTGAACGCGCTGGGCTACGGCGATATCGGCGACAACGCCCTCAACGACGCCTTCCGCCGCTTCAAGGATCTGGCCGACCGTAAAAAGCTGGTCTACGATGAAGACATCGCTGCCCTGGTTGATGACGAAGTCACCCGCGGCCACCAGCGCGTCAAATTCGTCTCGCTGGAAACCTGGGGCGGCTCAAAATCCAAGCCCCGCGCCCTGCTAGAGTTGGAAATTGACGGCGTCATCCAATCCGCCGACTGCCTGGGCGATGGCCCGGTGGACGCCACCTTCAACGCCATCCACGCGCTCTTCCCCCACACCGCCAACCTGTTGCTGTTCTCCGTCGGCGCTGTCACCGAGGGTACCGACGCCCAGGCCCGCTGCACCGTGCGCCTGGAGGAAGACGGCAAAATGGTCGACGGCCAAGGCGCCGACACCGACACCATCGTCGCCGCCGCCCGCGCCTACGTCCACGCCCTGAACAAACTGATCACCAAACGCACACGCTCGGAGCCAGCCGCACTCTCGGCATAAAAGAAGGTGGGGGGCGTCACGCCCCCCGGCTCCAGATTAAAAGATAGAGGGTAATTCAGGCTCAAAATTGGCGCGCAAAACGAGTCACGCGCGCTTTGTTTTCAGTGGCCTGCTTGTCCCTTTCGTCCGCTGCGAAATGCAGCGGACTTCAGGGGCGGGACACTACCCCTTGAATGCAATCACTTGATTGCCTGATTTAAAGTTGGGCAGAACCAGCACGCGCTTGAACCAGGGCGCCAGAGCGGACTTGATGCCTCGGTGCGAAAAAAGCGTAAGGTGTTCTGGCGGTCTTAACTCCGGCATACGAATGAGCGCATCGCGCGCCCCCGCCTCCGGGCATGTCAGCGACAGAACTCCACCAGGCGCAACCAATTTTGATATCGAATCAATAAAACTTGCCGTATCCGGCACATGCTCGATCACCTCTGTGCAGTAGACAAGGTCGAACACCTCCCCAACAGGTGCCGCCGTAATGTTTCCAACGATAAACCGGTTTGCGGGGAACAAGGATTTGGCATGCTCAATGGCCGTTGCGTCAAGCTCCAACCCGGTAGCGGCAAATCCGTTGCGGCGGGCCGCCTCAACTGCACAGCCGACATTGCAGCCGACATCTATGAACCGCCTGCCGCGCGTCAATAACTTCAAAACGAATATGCGCCTGACATTGAGCGATACCTTGCGGCGGGCTTTCGCAAGATACCCGGAATTTCCATAATATTGCTGATAAAAATCAGATAAAGCCGAATCTGGCGGCACAAAATCAGTAAAAGCCGTTCCACATAAAGAACACAAAAGCATGTTTTCGAAGGCCAAGGATGCGTTTTCATCCATCGCTTTTACAAAACGCCGGCGCTGATCGTTCTCGCCTTCCACAAAAGAAGCCCATTCTTTTCGGGAAAAAACCGGCTCAAGTTCTTTGCTTTTGCAGCCCGGACATTGAGCCCTGTTGGTACGCATAATATCTCCCTCAAAATCAGCTTCGCTCAAATCAGACTGACGAGACGGATACCATCCACCACAAGTTGTGTCTATAATGTAATAATTTCAATGTATTGTGGAGCTGTTCGGCGCGCGGGCGGACGAATGCCGGATGCGGACTGCAAAATGGCCCCCACCTACCCCAACAACCTCCCAATCACCCTTGCCGTATAATCCACTACCGGAATAATCTTCCCGTAATTAATCCGCGTCGGCCCGATCACCCCGATCGCCCCCACAATCCTATCCTGCGTATTGCGCGCCGGCGCCACGATCATCGAAACCCCCGCCGAGCCGAACAACCCGGACTCCGCGCCGATAAAAATCCGCACTCCGTCCGATGTTTCCGCCAAATCCAGCAGCCCCAGCATCGTCTCCTCGGTCTCCAGCCGCTCGAACAGCGCCTGGATCGCCCCCAGCTTCTCCAACTGGTCCACATCCGCCAGCAGCCGCCCCTGGCCGCGCAGAATCAGCGAGCCGGCGCGCCCCTCGCTCCCCCAGGTCGCCAGCCCGGCCTCGATCACCGAATTCGTCAACGCATCCAGCGCCGTCCGGTCAGCTGACAAATCCAGCGCCACGCGCTGCCGCAATTCGGCCAAGGACAATCCCGAAAGCTGCGCGTTCAAATAATTGCTCGCCTGCTGCAAGGCTGATGGCGGCAGCCCTGGCGGGGTCTCGATAATCCGGTTCTCCACCTGCCCATCGGCCGAGACCAGCACCACCAGCGCGCGCCCCGGCGAGAGCGGCACAAACTCGATATGCTTCACCGGCCCTTCGCCCTTGGGCGCCAGCACCAGCCCCGCGGCGGCGGACAGCCCCGAGAGCATGCTGGAAGCCTGCGCCAGCGTCTCCTGCAAACTCCGGCCAGACTGCGCCAGCGCCAAATTGATGGTGCCGCGCTCATCCTCGCTCAGCTCGCCAAATTGCAGCAGCCCGTCCACGAACAGCCGTAACCCCCGGTCGGTCGGCAGCCGCCCCGCCGAGGTATGCGGCGCGAACAGCAGCCCCGCATCGGTCAGATCCGCCATCACATTGCGGATGGTCGCGGGGGAGAGATTCAGCGGCAACAGGCGCGCCAGCGTGCGTGAACCCACCGGCTCCCCGGTCTCCACATATTGCTCCACAATCTCGCGCAGCACCGCGGCCGAGCGCACATCCAACCCCGGCGGAAGCCGTGGCGGCTGTTTCGGGTTCAATTTGCTTCTATGGTCCATCTGTACAGCCTCGGCTAATAGCACGCCACAGCTAAAGTACACAGGAGTTTAA
Source organism: Acidocella sp. (assembly GCF_013044125.1). Classification (GTDB taxonomy): domain Bacteria; phylum Pseudomonadota; class Alphaproteobacteria; order Acetobacterales; family Acetobacteraceae; genus Acidocella. The sequence goes on from NZ_JABEVC010000170.1 coordinate 6,730, forward strand.
CCATGCGCCCATCAGGTAGAAAATTTGACCAGTTGCGGGAAGTCAGCATCGAGACCGGCTTTTCCCACCACGCCGAAGGCTCCGCCCTCATCCGCATGGGCCGCACCGAGGTGCTTTGCACCGCCAGCGTCGAGGGCAAGGTCCCCGGTTTCATGCGCGGCCAGGGGGAGGGCTGGGTGACGGCCGAATACGGCATGCTGCCGCGCGCCACCCACACCAGGGGAGACCGCGAAGCCGCGCGCGGCAAGCAGTCGGGCCGCACGCAGGAGATCCAGCGCCTCATCGGCCGTTCGCTCCGCGCCGTGGTGGACCGCAAGCTGATGGGCGAGATCACCATCACGCTGGATTGCGACGTGCTGAACGCTGATGGCGGCACCCGCTGCGCCTCCATCACCGGCGCCTATGTCGCCCTTTGCCTGGCGGTGAAAAAACTCCGCGAGAAGAACGTGCTCAAGGTCAATCCCATCATCGGCCAGGTCGCGGCGGTCTCCTGCGGCATCTACCAGGGCGTGCCGGTGCTGGACCTTGATTATGTGGAGGATTCCGCCGCTGACGCCGACGCCAATTTCATCCTCACCGGGGCGGGCGGCATCATCGAAATCCAGGCCACCGCTGAAAAAGCGACGTTTGACGACGCCGCCTTCGCGGCCCTGCTCGCCTTGGCGCGCGCGGGCACGGCGGAACTCTTTGTCGCCCAGCAGGCCGCCCTGCGCTAACCCCGCAGGCCGCCCGCAAGGAACTGCGCGCCCTCAAGGCCGGCTTCAGGGCGCGCTTGCGCTCGCCGTGGAGGCCACCGTGGCCGGCCGTTGCGGCGCCTGGTCGGAGACGAAGGCATCCAGATCCCGCGGGCTCCGCAGCGCCAGCACGGCCTTGAATTCCGCGCTGTTGTTCAGGCAGAACAGCGAGCCTTGCGCCTGCGCGCTGATTGACTGGTTGTTGGCCAGCAGCGTCACGAAATCATCCTCGCGGCTTTGGCCGGCCCAGCCGCCCATCCGGCGGAAATACCCGTCCATGACATGCTGCGCCGCCAGGATATGCGGATGGAACGTGGTCATGAACGTATCATACTGGCCCCTCTGGTCGCAGGAGAGCGCGCCGATCATCAGGGCCGACTTCAACCCGATGATATTGAACGCCTGCTGGTAGGCATCCCGCTGCGCCGGGGTAAATTTAACTCTGCGTGAGGTAACGGCCGGGATTTGCACAGCCGTTGGATAAACATGGCCAACCGGCGCCGGCGGCGGGGCCAACACGGCGACTGGCGTCTTTTTGCTGCAGCTCGCCAGGGCCAGCATCGCCAGGCCGATTGCCACGCCCGTTTTGCCCAGACCCCAGGCCGTCCGCGTTGAATGCAATGTCAGATCCTTCAAATTAACGTGTGAAAATCATTTTCAGCACATTAATACAGAGAAAGCCGCGCCCCGCCAAGGCGGAAGCCTGCCGGGGCGCGTGGTCCAACACATTCATATTCAACAATTTTTAGCGCCGGTGGGGAATTTGTAATGCAACGCTGCTGCCCCGGTTTCGCGGCCGCGGCATCACATCATACACGCGCCACCCGCAGCGCATTCGTCGTTCCCGGCTGGCCGAAAGGCACGCCCGCCACCACCACGATTTCCTCTCCCTTCTTGGCGAAACCTTCCAGCCGGGTGATTTTCACCGCCTGCGCCACTGCCTCGGTCATGGAATGCACCTGCCCCGTCATGGCGGCATGCACCCCCCACACCAGCGCCAGCCGCCGCGCCACCGGGGTCGTGGTGGTCAGCCCCAAAACCGGGCAACCCGGCTTCTCGCGCGCCACCCGCAATGCGGTGGAGCCGGACTCCGTCAGCGCCACGATTGCCTGTGCGCCGATGGTGTGCGCCACCTGCACCGCCGCCGCCGCAATCGCATCGGCGGAGGATTTCTCCGGCGCCGGCCGTTTCGCGTCTATCCCGCGCCGCCAATCCTCATCGCGCTCCACCCGCGCGATGATCCGGTCCATCATGTTCACCGCCTCGCGCGGATACTGCCCAGCGGCCGACTCGGCGGAGAGCATCACCGCATCCGCCCCGTCATAAACGGCGGTCGCCACGTCGGAGGCTTCCGCGCGCGTGGGCGCCGGGGCGGAGATCATGCTCTCCAGCATCTGCGTCGCCACCACCACGGGCATCCCCCGCTGCTGCGCCGCGCGGATAATCTGTTTCTGCGCAATGGGCACATCCTCGGGCGGCAGTTCCACGCCCAGGTCGCCGCGCGCCACCATCACCGCATCCGCCTGGCGCAAAATTTCCTCCAGGTTTTCCAGCGCCTGCGGTTTTTCCAGCTTGGCCATCACCATCGCCCGCCCGGCCGCCAGCATTTTCGCCTGCATCACATCCTCGGGCCGCTGCACGAAGGAGAGCCCGATATAATCAATCCCCAGCGGCAGCACGAAGTTCAGATCCGCGATATCCTTCTCCGTCAGCGCCGGGATCGGCAGCACGACATCGGGAATATTCACCCCCTTGCGGTCGGAGAGCGTTCCGCTGTTCAGCACCTCGGTCAGCAGGTGGTCATCGCGCTTGCGCATCACGCGCAGCCGCAATTTGCCGTCGTCGAGCAGCAGCATCGAGCCAATTTCGGCCGCGCCCAGAATCTCCGGATGCGGCAGGCACACCCGCCGGGTGTCGCCGGGGGCCGCATTCATATCCAGCGTGAACTGCTGCCCCGCCTGCAGGCTCACCCGCCCGGACTGGAACTGCCCCACGCGCAGCTTCGGCCCCTGCACATCCGCCAGAATCCCGATCGGGCGGCCGAATTTCTTCTCCAGCGCGCGGATCATTTCAATGCGCGCCGCATGGTCCGTATGGTGCCCGTGTGAAAAATTCAGCCGGAACACATCCGCCCCGGCGAGAAACAACTGCGCCAGCATCTCCGGGGTGGCGCTTGCCGGCCCCAGCGTGGCGATAATTTTGGTACGGCGGTGGCGGCGCAGGCGATCGGTCATGCAAACCTCATAAAATCATTGCGACACAGTAACAGAAACCGGTAATTTCACGCGCGAACGATTAGCGCTACCATGTTCCATTATATTACTATGCCAGGAGCGTCATAATGAGCAAACCCGAGATTTCACCAGCCGCCACGCAAGCGCTGGAGGCAGCCGCCTTCCGTGCCCTGGTGGCGCATCTGCGCGCCAACCCGCAGGTGCAGAATATCGACATGATGAATCTCGCCGGCTTTTGCCGCAACTGCCTCTCGCGCTGGTACCGCGAGGCCGCGCAGGCCCAGGGCATCGACCTGGACGACCCCGCCGCGCGTGAAATAATTTACGGCATGCCCTACAAGCAATGGCAGGCCCAGCACCAGAAACCCGCCAGCCCGCAGGCCCAGGCCGCCTTCGCCGCCAGGCAGGAGGGCGGGGAAGGGCATTGACGCTGGGTGTTCTAACCCTCTATCCCCGCCCTCCCGATTGAGAAGGACAGACCATGGCGCTTGATGCAACGGAAGACAAACCGGCTAATGTCGCGGGCGAACGCCTGCGCAGCATTGTAGAGCGGATCGAGCGGCTCGAAGAAGAGCGCAAGGCGCTCGGCTCGGACATCAAGGACATCTATTCCGAGGCGAAATCGGCCGGATTCGATGTGAAGGTGCTGCGCCAGCTCATCCGCATCCGCAAACAGGAACCCGCCGAGATCGAGGAGCAGGAAACCCTGCTCGATGTCTACCGCCGCGCCATCGGCATGTGAGGCGCGGCCGTGCCCAGGGCGCTATCAGGCCTTGGGCACAGTCAGGAATTTCAGGGCATCGGTCCGCATGTAATTGGCTTTCGCCGCTTGCGGGTCGGGCAGGGCGCAGCGCATCGCCAGGGCGATAATCCCCAGGCTGAAGACGCTGATCACAACCGTGCCGCTCAGGTTTGAGAAAGTGCCGGTGCCGTGCGTCGGCCCGAGATAAGTGATCAGCCACAACCCGCCGAAATAAGGCGCCATCCACCAGGCGCCGCGCCATTCCAGATGGCGCAGCGTCCGCTGCACGGCGAATTGCTGCCCGCAATAAAACATGAACATGAGCAGCAGGCCGCCCAGCAGATGGTTGGCCACGCCCGCCCCCGCCCAGAACACCACCAGATTCGCAACAATAAAGGCCATCGGCGCAAAAACCATGGCCAGGCGAAGGCGGAAGGGGCGCTTATATTGCGCCTCGGGCAGGGTTTGGCGGAAGGCGAGCAAAACCACCGGGCCGATGCCGTAGGCGATGACGCTGATGGACGAAATATAGGTCACGAGCATCTGCCAGGAGGGCAGGGGCAGTAAAAACAGCAGCCCGGCAAAAAAGCTCAGTGCCAGGCTGGTCACCGGCACGCCATTGCTCGAGATCTGCGTGAAGAGCCGCGGCATGAACCCGGAGCCGGCGGTTGCATAGATCACCCGCGCCGCCGTGGTGTTGTAAATAACCCCGGTGCCCCCCGGCGAGATCGCGGCATCCGCATACAGGGTGATCGCCAGCCAGGTCAGCCCCAGCCCGCTGGCCAGCCCGGCAAACGGCCCAGAAATCCCGGGAAAATTCAGCTTTGCCCAGCCGTTGGCGAGGCTGGCTGGCGTGAGCGCGCCGATGAACGCCAGCTCCAGCCCGCAATAGAGCAGGATGCACAGCAGGACCGATCCCACGATGGCAAAGGGCAGGCTGCGGCTGGGATTGGAGGTCTCGCCCGCCAGCTCGATCGCCTGACGGAAGCCCAGATAAGCAAACAGCACACCCGATCCCGAAACCGCCGCCAGCACGCCGTTCATGCCGGTGGGCGCAAAGCCGAACTGGGTGAAATTGCGCACGCGAAAATGCACGAACATCAGCACAACCACGGTCCCCGCCGGCACCAGCAGCTTCCACCAGGTAATCGCGTTGTTGATCTTCAGCACGAGCCTGATCGCCAGCAGGTTGATCCAGAGGAACAGCACCATCAGCGCCGCCGCCGCCGCGAAGCCTTTCATGGTGAGCATGCCGCTCGCCGGATCGACCAGGCCGGAGAAAAAATTATTGCTGTAATTGATCACTGAAACCGCCTCGACCGGCGGGACGGAAATATAGGCGAGAAAATTGATCCAGGTCATCACCTGCGCCGAGAGCCGGCCAAAGCAGAGATACGGGAACACGATCACCGCTCCCGGCTGCGGGAACATGGTGGATAGCTCGGCAAACACAAAAGCCAGCAGGAGCACCGCCCCGCCGCCGATCACCCAGGCAATGAGCGAGGCCGGCCCCGCGATTTTCGCTGCGTTCAGCGCCCCGAAAAGCCATCCGGAACCGATCATCCCTCCCAGGCTGGCGAATAAGAGGCCAATACGTCCGGCGTCGCGTTTCAGGGCGGGTGCGGGCATGAAATCTCCTGGCCGGGGATGGGGTGGTTCACCCAGCTCTAACCGCGATTCTCCCGCGCGTCGAGCGATTATCGCCAAGGCGGGCACGCTGCGCCCCCGTTCCACCTTTGCCGGCGGCCCATTAGCGCCTACATCTGCGGGCAACATCAGGAGCGGATATATATGCACCCAACACAGATCGCCCGGCACCCCGAAGGTTTCTCAGCACCCGGCGGCACGCTGCCGGCCTGGAACCTTGGCGATCTCTACGCCGGGCTGGACGATCCGCGCATCGCCGCCGATCTGCAATCCGCCCAGGCCGCCGCGGCCGCCTTCGAGTTCCGCTACAAAACCCGCCTCGCCGGCCTCTCCGGCGCGGAGCTGGCCGCCGCCGTGCATGAGTACGAGCGCATCTCCGAATCCCTCGGCCGCGCCGCGTCCTTCGCCCAGCTGCTGTTCTCGGCTGACTCCAACAACCCCGCCCACGGCAAATTCTACCAAACCATGTCCGAGCGCGTGACGCTCATCAACACCTCCCTGCTGTTTTTCACCCTGGAGCTCAACCTCCTCCCCGAGGCCGATCTGGCGGCCAAACAGCAGGACCCTGCCTTGGCCCGCTATGCCCCCTGGCTGCGCGATCTGCGGGTCTTCCTGCCCCACCAGCTCTCCGCCGAGCTGGAAAAGCTGCTGATGGAAAAAGACGTCACCGGCCATGCCGCCTGGAGCCGCCTGTTCGATGAGACCACCGCCGCCATGCGCGTGCCGGTCAACGGCGAAGACCTCACCCTCTCCGCCGCGCTGAACAAGCTCTCAGACGCTGAGCGCGCCACCCGCCAGGCCGCCGGCAAGGCGGTTGGCGAGGCGATGGGCCGTGCGGAAAAACTCTTCGCCCTCATCACCAACACGCTGGCGAAGGACAAGGAGATTGACGACAACTGGCGCCACTATCCAACCCCCGCCTCCTACCGTAACCGCGCCAACATGGTCGAGGACGAAGTGGTCGAAGCCCTGACCACAGCGGTAAAATCCTCCTATGCCCGCCTCGCGCACCGCTATTACGCCATGAAGGCCAAATGGCTGGGGCTGGAGAAGCTCGAATACTGGGACCGCAACGCCCCGCTCCCCGGCGATGATGACCGCGCCATCCCCTGGCCGGAGGCAAAGAAGATGGTGCTCAGCGCCTACGCCCGTTTCAACCCCGCCCTGGCCGCGCAGATTGAGCCGTTTTTCGAGCAAAACTGGATTGATGCCGCCCCGCGCCCCGGCAAATCCGGCGGCGCCTTCGCGCATCCCACCGTTCCCGCCGCGCACCCCTATGTGCTGATGAACTATCACGGCCGCACGCGCGATGTGATGACCCTGGCGCACGAGCTTGGCCACGGCGCGCACCAGCGCCTGGCGGCGGATCAGGGCTATCTGATGTCCGGCACGCCCCTCACTTTGGCCGAAACCGCCAGCGTCTTCGGCGAGATGCTCACCTTCCGCTCCCTGCTGGATGCCGAGTCAGACCCCCAGCGCCGCCGCCTGATGCTGGCTGGCAAGGTCGAGGACATGCTCAACACCGTCGTCCGCCAGATCGCCTTTTACGAATTCGAGCTCAAGGTGCATGCCGAGCGCCGCACCGGCGAGCTGCTCCCCGCCCGCATCGGCGAAATCTGGCTGCAGGTGCAGGCCGAAAGCCTCGGCCCGGCCTTCACCTTCGCCGAGGAATACCGCCTCTTCTGGGCCTATGTCCCGCATTTCATCCACTCGCCGTTTTACGTCTATGCCTATGCCTTCGGCGATTGCCTGGTGAACGCGCTCTACGCCGTCTACCAGGAGAGCGCGGACAAAGCCGCCTTCGCCGCAAAATACACCGAAATGCTGAAAGCCGGCGGCACCCTGCGCCATAAGGAGCTGCTCGCCCCCTTTGGACTGGACGCCACCCATCCCGCATTCTGGGAAAAAGGCCTGGACGTCATTTCCGGCTTCATTGATGAGCTGGAAGCGTAATGGCCGAACGCGAAGGCAACATACTGGGTGACATCAGCCGCTTCGCCCGCACTTCGGGCGCCGTCGGCGGCATCGCCGCGCGCATCGCGGGGGAGCGTGTGCTCGGCATTAAAACCGACCAGGCCCGCCACGCCCAGGATTTAAAAGCCGTG
>NZ_JABEVC010000171.1 GCF_013044125.1 Acidocella sp.
CTTCCAATTCTCCCGCTTCGCGCCGGCTCAGAACGTCAGCGTCGTCGCCTGCATCACCAGCGGCAGCGCGCGGACCTGCGCCAACACGTCATCGGGCGTCGTCTCGTCGGTGGAGACCAGGCAGATCGCATCCTCGCCTTCCGCCGCGCGGCCCGGCTATCCGTCCGCAGCGCAACAACCGCCTTCGGCGCCATCTCCGTCAGCGCATCAATTTCCGCATACACACCCGTGGCCAAGCACAAAATTTAGGACAGTCCCAGCCAACCCGGGCGCGCGCCCCGCTCTGTATTCGGGCTGGCGCAGACCGCGCGGCGCATTCTGCGCATCTCACCGACACCGGCATTTTCAAATTTCTTCGCGGTCTGCCTTTACTTCAGAATCATCGGCAGGCCCGCCACCATAAGCACGACATGGTCTGCAACCGCTGCCAATTGCTGGTGCAGCCGCCCAGCAGAGTCGCGGAAGCGCCGTGCCATGGCGTTTTCCGGCACAATACCCAGCCCCACCTCATTGGAAACAAGCCAGACCTGGTTTTGCAACCGTTGCACTGCCGCCACCAGCGCGCTGCCCTTCGCCTCCAAATCCATCTCCGCAAACATCAAATTGTTCAACCACAAGGTCAGGCAATCGACGACCGCCACATCGCCGGGCTGCAAACCGGCCAGTGCCCCGCGCAAATCCACCGGCGCCTCCACTGTATACCAAGCAGGCCCCCGCTCGGCGCGATGCCGATCTATCCGCTGGCGCATCTCCTCATCGAAAGCCTGGCCAGTCGCGATCATCACCAGCGGGCCCGCCTGCCTCTCGGCCTGCATCTGAGCAAAATGGCTTTTGCCGGAACGGGCACCTCCCAGGACGAGCGTCAGCGACAAAAATACCTCCCGTTTGACCGTGTCATCTTCTACCCGTTACACTCCAAGAGCGATAGGTTTCTCGAAAGAGGATTAAAACGGGAATTTGGGTGCGATGCCCAGGCTGCCCCCGCAACTGTAAGCGATGAGTTTTGGCGCGACATGCCACTGGGTTCCGGCCTGGGAAGGCGCGCCAAGGCGATAACCCGCGAGCCAGGAGACCTGCCTGTCGTTGTCGTCTTTCGTCCGGCCGGGGTGGCCGCTCAAACGGGTATTTCTCCCGGGTGGCGATTCGTTTGCTGCGCTGGCGCGCGGGCAGGCGGTGTGCCCTATACCAGGGCTCAACCTGCCTCGCCTGCCTGCCGGTTAGGTTGATTATTCACTATGGGAGATCGCGATGCGCTGCCTACGAACGGGTTCCAATCAATGAGTTCACCCGGGTATTTCCGCCATGGTGGCCGCATGAGTGAGGCTGCGCGCTTGTTCCCAAATGCGCCCTTGCCATGGATCGACCTCTCCACGGGTATCAACCCGCATGGCTGGACTGGTCCGCGGGCGGAGTTCTCCGCCCTTCAGCGCCTGCCGGATCCTACCGAGACCACTGCATTGGAAGCCGCCGCGGCGGCGTCTTTTGGCGTCCACCCCACCATGGTGGCCGCGATTCCGGGCGCGGAAGCCGGCCTGCGCCTCCTCCCCCGCCTTACCAGCGCGCCAGATGTTGGCATCCTCTCCCCCACCTACGGCGGCCATGCCGAGGCTTGGCACGCCGCCGGACGTCTAGTCCACACCGCCGTCACGCTGCACGGCCTGCCCGAGACATCGGCCCTCGTCATCGTCAACCCGAATAACCCGGACGGCCGGCAAATCCCGCCAGAAACCCTGGCCGGGCTGGCGAGTGAGCGCCGTCTGCTCATCGTGGACGAATCCTTTGGCGAGGTCACTCCGCAGCTAAGCGTCACGTCTCGGGCGCATGACCGCCTGATCGTCCTGCGCTCTTTTGGTAAATTTTTTGGCCTGGCCGGGGTGCGGCTTGGCTTCATCGTTGCTGGCCCCATGATCATCGCCGGCGTCCGCGCCGCTTTTGGTGACTGGCCCGTCTCCGCGGAAGCGCTCGCCGCCGGCACAGCAGCCTATGCCGATGCCGATTGGGCAGACGCCACCCGCACCCGGCTACAACAGGATTCCGGCCGGCTGGATACGATGCTCATGAAGGCCGGGTTAGAGCTCCTTGGCGGCACCAGCCTGTTCCGCCTTGCCGCCTGCCCCCATGCCGCCAAATGGTTCGAGCATCTCGCGCGCCAAGGTCTGCTCATCCGCCCATTCGGCCAGCAACCGGACTGGCTGCGGTTCGGTCTGCCGGGCAACGAGGCCGCATGGTCGCGCCTGCAAATTGCGCTGGAACAAGGGATCGCATGACCCAGAACACCGAGGATTCCGAAGCCGAACGCAACCGCCGCCATGCCGAGGAGCGCAAAGCGGTAAAAGCCGAGCGCGACGTGATGATGCAAAGCAAAACCCAAACAGGGGGCTTGCTGCTCATTCACACTGGTGCGGGCAAAGGCAAATCCACCGCCGGCTTCGGCATGGCCGCCCGCGCGCTCGGCTGGGGCCAGCGAGTCGGCATTGTGCAATACATCAAAGGCAAATGGATCACCGGCGAGCGCCGGTTCTTCGCCCGCTTTCCAGACCAGGTGCGGCTGGAGATCATGGGCGAAGGTTTCACCTGGGATACGCAGGACCGCGCCCGCGATGTTGCCGCCGCCCAGGCCGCCTGGGAAAAATCGCTGGAAATGATCGCCGATCCGGAACTCGATTTCGTGCTGCTGGACGAATTGAACGTGGCACTGCGTTACGACTATCTCGACCTCGATAAAGTCGTGGCGGCGCTCACGAACCGCCCGCGCGACAAGCACATCTGCATCACCGGCCGGGATGCGAAACCTGAACTGATGGAACTCGCCGAACTGGTGACGGAAATGCGGATGGTCAAACATCCGTTCCAGCAAGGCATCAAAGCCCAGCGCGGAGTTGATTTTTGATTTTTGCACCCACCCTTGCCCCCTGGCGGACACTGGCAGCGCTCATGCTGGAAGCGGCTATCGGCTACCCAGAGGCGTTGCATCAGATCCTGCCGCATCCAATCACCTGGGCCGGGCGCGCCATTCATGCACTCGAACAACGCTGGAACCACCCGGACCAACCCGCCGCGCGCCGCCGTCTGCTCGGCATTGCGGTGCTGTTGTTTGTTGCCGGCGGCGCCGCAGCCATCGGTTTTCTTATCGACCAAGGGGGACGCGACAACATCTGGGCGGCGTTGGCCACCCTCGTGCTCGCCACCACCGGCCTCGCCCAGCGCAGCCTCTACACGCATGTCGCCGCCGTGCGCGCTGCCCTGCAAACGGGCAACCTCCCTGCCGCCCGTCTCGCCACCGGCCGCATTGTGGGGCGCGACACGGCTACGCTCGATATAAACGGCGTCGCGACAGCCGCGCTGGAGAGCCTAGCCGAGAGTTTCTGCGACGGCATCATCGCCCCCGCCTTCTGGTTCTTGCTCCTCGGTCTGGGCGGGCTGTTCGCTTATAAGGCGATCAACACGGCGGATAGCATGATCGGCCATCGTGAGCCCCGTTGGCGCGATTTTGGCTGGGCCGCCGCTCGCACGGACGATTTTGCCAACCTCATCCCTGCCCGCCTCTCCGGCGCGCTGCTAGCGCTCGCGGCCGGCGGCGGTTGGCGCGTGATGCTGCGCGATGCCCGGCTCCACGATTCTCCAAATGCCGGCTGGCCGGAAGCCGCGATGGCGGGAGGGCTGAAAATCCGCTTGGGCGGCCCGGTGACCTATGACGGCGCACCGCACCCCCGTCCTTGGTTTGGCGATGGAGCCTCGCCGGATACCGCCGATCTCACGCGCGGCCTGCGCGTCTATCTGGTCGCTTGTGGTTTATTCTGGATCTTGCTGGCTGCCGGAGGCTTCGTATGGCGGCATTGATGATCCAGGGCTGCGGCTCCGATGTCGGTAAATCTACTTTGGTCGCCGGACTATGCCGCCTATTCACGAATCACGGCCTCACCGTCCGCCCGTTTAAATCTCAGAACATGTCCAACAACGCCGCCGTCACCGCCGATGGCGGCGAGATCGGCCGCGCCCAAGCTCTGCAGGCACTGGCCTGCCGCACGCCTGCCAGCGTGCATATGAACCCCGTGCTGCTAAAACCTCAGAGCGAGACCGGTGCCCAGTTAATCGTGCGCGGGCAGATGGAAGGCAGTTGGAGAGCGGCCGAATACCAGCACCGTAAGGCGCAGTTGCTGGATATTTGCCTGGAGAGTTTTCATAAGCTCGAAGCCGAATGCGATCTGGTCTTGGTGGAAGGTGCCGGCAGTCCGGCCGAAACCAACCTACGGCGCGGCGATATCGCCAACATGGGTTTTGCCCGTGCGGCCAATGTGCCCGTGATTCTCACTGGCGATATCGACCGCGGCCACGTCATCGCCGCCCTCGTCGGCGCGCATACAGTGCTGGAGGATGCCGACCGCGCCATGATCAAGGGCTTCCTGATCAATAAATTCCGTGGCGATCCGGCCTTGTTCGCTGAAGGCCGGGCCGAGATTACACGGAGAACCGGCTGGCCCGATTTTGGCATGGCGCCCTTTCTGCCCGCAGCACGGCGACTGCCAGCGGAAGATGCCGCCGCACTCGACCGGCAGCTCACTGCCAAGGACGGGCGCATCAAAATCGCCGTCCCCCGGCTCTCGCGCATCGCCAATTTCGACGATTTCGACCCGCTGCAGCACGAGCCCTCGGTCAATCTCACCTTCATCCAACCCGGCGCCGCTCTACCCGGTGATGCGAACCTCATTTTACTTCCAGGCAGCAAATCCACGATCGCGGATCTGGCAATGCTGCGCCGGGAGGGCTGGGATATCGACATCGCCGCGCATATCCGCCGGGGCGGGCGCGTACTGGGTCTGTGCGGCGGCTATCAAATGCTGGGGCGGCGCATCGCAGACCCCGATGGCCTTGAAGGCCCTCCTGGAGAGGCCGAGGGCCTCGGCTTGCTCGATGTTGAAACAATCCTCACCGGCGCTAAGATTCTTACAGCCACTACGGGCCATCTGGCCGTGGATCATGCACCATTCGAAGGCTATGAAATCCATATCGGCCGCACCGCTGGGCCGGATACCGCCCGCCCCTTTCTGCACACCAGCGCCGGGCCACAAGGGGCGATCTCCGCCAATGGCCGCATCGCCGGCTGCTATATTCACGGCCTCTTCCAACAGGGTACGGCCCGCGCCGCTATTTTGAACACGCTGGGCACGGCCTCCACCGCCGCCGATCACGGCACGATTGTGGAGGCTGCACTAGATGAAATCGCCAGCCTTCTGGCCCAGCATTTTAACATCCCCGGCCTCGCCGGAATCGCCGGCCTGCCTAAATTCACGCTCCGGAGCCTTGCATGACCGCATTCACCCTCCCCCCCATCGACCGCGCTTTAGAGTCAGCATTGCAGGCGAAACTGGACGGTCTTGCCAAACCGCCCGGCGCGCTGGGGCGCATGGAGGCGCTTGCAATGCAACTCGGCCTTATTCAGCAGCGGCTGGACCCGCAACTGGAGCGCGCCATCCTCTTCGTCTTCGCGGGCGATCACGGGCTGACCCAGGAAGGCGTCTCCAGCTATCCGGCGAGTGTGACCATCGCCATGGTGCAGACCTTCCTCGCCCAACGGGCCAGCGCCAACGCTTTTGCCCGCGCTGCCGATACCGAAATCCGCGTGGTGGATGCCGGTGTCGCGGCCGAACTCACCCCGCATCCGGCCTTGCTGGATGCAAAAATCGCGCTGGGCACGCGCAACGCCGCGCACGAACCCGCGATGACAACCGCGCAATGCGAAGCCGCCATCACGCGCGGCGCCGCCATCGCCCAAGCTGCCGCTGCGGAAGGATTCGATGTCATCGCGCTCGGCGAAATGGGCATCGGCAATACCGCCTCCGCCGCCCTCGTCATGCACCGGCTCGCTCCCGCACCGCTGAGCGACTGCGTTGGCATGGGCACGGGGCACGATGCGGCGGGTCTCGCCCGCAAACTTGCCACGCTGCAACGCGCCGCCGCTCGCAATGCCGCATCCGAACCGCTCGCGGTGCTAACCGAATTCGGCGGGTTTGAAATCGCCATGATGGCTGGTGCCGTTATCGGCGCCGCCCGCGCGAAAACCGCCGTGCTGGTGGATGGGTTCATTGCCAGCGCCGCCGCACTGGCCGCCATCCGCCTCGCGCCTACGGCGCTGCCTTATTGCATCTTCGCCCATTGTTCGGCCGAAGCCGGCCACCGCCGCATGCTGGACTCGCTCGGCGCCTCGCCCTTGCTGGATCTAGGGTTGCGGCTAGGCGAAGGCACTGGCGGACTGCTCTGCGTGCCCATCTTACGCGCCGCCGCACACATCCTCACCGATATCGCCAGCCTGGACGATGTTATGCGCGGAAATCTCTAGCATGCGGCGGCAATTCTCGCTGCTGCTCTGCGCCGTGCAATTCCTGACGCGCCTGCCGGTGCCTGCATTTCCAGGTTTTCAGGCTGACTGGATCAACCGCAGCGCGCGCTACTTCCCGCTCGCCGGCCAACTCAGCGGCCTGCTCTCAGCGGCCGTGCTTCTCCTCGCCGCGCAATTCTGGTCCACCTGGATCGCCGCCGCGCTGGGGCTGCTCACCGCCACGCTGATCACAGGTGCGCTGCATGAGGATGGGCTGGCCGACACCGCCGATGGTTTTGGCGGCGGCCGCGACCCGGCGCATCGTTTGGCCATCATGAAGGACAGCCGCATCGGCACCTATGGCGTACTGGCGCTCAGCTTCTGCACCGTGCTGAAACTTGCCTCCCTGGCCGCTCTTAGCCCGTTTCTGGCTGCCTGCAGCCTGATCGCCGCGCATGGCGTGGCCCGCGCGGCAACTGTCATGGTGATGCATGGGTTGCCTTACGCAGGCGATCCGGCTTCCGCCAAGATCAGCATCGAAAATCTGCCTCCCACGCGCACGGAAATGTGGATTGCCTTGTTGCTCGCCTGCTGGCCATTGTTTTTACTACACTACACCAACATATTGTTGTCACTTGCCCTCTGCGCCATCCTCACTCTGGCGCTGGCGCGCGCCGCGAACCGGCTCATCGGCGGCCAGCGCGGGGACGTGCTCGGCGCGGTGGAACAACTATGTGAAGCCGGTTTTCTGCTGGGATGTGCTGCAAAGTTCGGTGCCATCCATTGAAACTAATCGTCTGCCCACTCTCCCAGCTTGAACAGGCGCTCGCCTCAACCCCCTCCCATGTGCTGAGCTTGATCTCTCCGGGCGCTGAAGCACCCGTTTGCCCCGGCACAGCGAAACATCTCATCCTGCGCTTCAACGATATTAACGGCCCGGCAGAGGGTCTGACACCAGCAATGCCCGCTGATATCGAAACCCTGATCGCTTTCACTCGAGACTGGCAAGGCCTTGCGCCGATGCTGGCGCATTGCTGGGCCGGCATCAGCCGCTCCACCGCCGCCGCCTATATCATCGCCTGCCTGCGCCATCCGCCCGGCCATGAGCCGTTTTTCGCCGAACAGCTCCGCCATGCGGCACCGGAAGCGACCCCTAACCCGAGGATGGTCGCACTCGCCGATACCATCCTTGGCCGCGAGGGGCGCATGATCTCGGCGATCGCCGCCATCGGCCGGGGGCGCGAGGCCGGCCAGGGCGTATCCTTCAGCCTAAAAATCTGACCGTTAGCGCTCGATCAGCACGTCCTCCAGCTTCTGCCGCCGCTCCCAGCCCAACCGCTCCAGCTCCGGGTCGAGATGCGCCTCAACGGGCCGTCCGAGACAAAGATATGCGACCAGCCGCCAGCCCTCCGGCACGCGGAGCGCCACCGCAATGGCCTGCGGGTCCAAAATGGAAACCCAGCCCATGCCAATGCCGCGCGCGCGCGCCGCCAGCCAAAGAGTATGCACGGCCGTGACCACGGAATATTCCGCCGCCTCGGGCATTGTCCTTCGGCCCAGCCCGCGCCCTGTCGTGCACTCGGGATCGCAAAACACAGCAAGCTGCACCGGCGCATCATCCAGCCCGGATAATTTCAGCTTGGCATACAGCGCCGCATCCTCACCGGCATAACCGCCCAGCGCCTCGGCATTGCAGCGTTCAAAATTCTCCCGCGCCGCGCCGCGCGCCGCGGCACTTCGCACCCGCACGAACCGCCAGGGCTGACTCAGCCCCACGGAAGGAGCGAACTGCGCCACCCGCAGCAACTCCAGCACTTCATCCTCGGCGATTTCATCGCGCAGAAACCGCCGGACATCCCGGCGCCAGCGTAAAAGCTCAACCAAAGCAGGGAAGAATTCGGGCGTAGTAAAGCCTGGTTCCATCATATCCCTCAAAAAATCCCGCCACCGGCGGCGATGGCGTGAAAAAACGCGCCGCTCACCTGCCCGCGCACGCCGCCGGAGGCGCCGAGCACTTGGCCCGTGCCGTCGCGTAATTGCGCCAACGGCGCATCCGTTCCCGGCGCCACCATGGCGGCATAGTGAAACTCATGCCCCCTCACGCGCGTACCTTCTGGCCCCAGCGCAGAATCCGCCAGCGTCTCCGCCTGCCGGTAGCCTAGATTCATCCGCCGCGTGGCAAAGCTCGTCTCATGGCTGAGCAAGCCTGCCATCGCGTGCCACACCCCATCAGCGCTCTGCAAACTCGTACCCAGCGCCATATATCCCCCGCATTCGCCATGCACCGGCCGGGTCTGCGCAAATGCGGCCAACCCGGCTTTGAATTTTTGCGCCGCAGCCAACTGCCCTGCATGCAGTTCAGGATATCCCCCGGGTAACCAGCAACTATCGCAATCTTCTGGGGGTGTTTCATCGGCCAGCGGCGAAAAAAATACGATTTCGCTGCCCGCTCGCCGCCACCCCTCCAGCACATGCGCATACATAAAACTGAACGCCACATCCCGTGCCATAGCCACACGTTGTCCGGGCGGCCGCAGCAGCGCATCGCCCGCGCCACCTGATGGCAAAGGCGTGGCCAAGGCAAATATCCCCGGCACGTCCAGTGCGTTTTCCGCCAGATCCGCGAGCCGCTCCAGATGCGCTGGCAAATCCGGATGCTCCAATGCCTGCACCAGCCCCAGATGCCGCTCCGGCAGCACGATCGCCACATCACGCGGGATGGCGCCCAAAATGGGAATCCCGACGCGCAACATGGCATCCGCCACTCCTTGCCGGTGACGCTCGCTTGCCACGCGGTTCAGCACCACCCCAGCGATGTGCACCCCCGGCGCATGACCCGCAAACCCCCGCGCGACCGCCGCCGCACTTTGCGAATGACCCGAAACGTCGAGGATGAGTACCACCGGCAACCCCAAACCCGCCGCCAAATCCGCACCCGCACCACTGCGCCCCTCCGGCCCGGCCACGCCATCGAACAACCCCATCGAGGATTCGATGACCAGACATTCGACTGATTCCACCGCATATCCCGCCACTGTGGATAGCTGCGCCCGGTCCATCGCCCAGCTATCCAGATTAAAGCTGGGCATGCCCGTCGCCGCCGCATGAAATGCCGGGTCGATATAATCCGGCCCTGATTTCGCGGCCCGCACGCGAAGCCCGCGCCGCCGCGCCGCCGCCAATAGTGACAAAGTCAGCGTGGTCTTGCCGCTGCCCGAGCGCGGCGCGCCGATGATAAATCCGCGCGTAGTCACCGCCTGCCTCCGTGGCGGTGACAGCTGGCGCCGCCTTGCGTATACCAGCCCATATGAAGCCCGAACCCTTGCTGCGCCGCGGCTGGACCACCGGCGCATGCGCGACGGCGGCGGCCAAAGCGGCCTATGCGGCGCTCCTCACCGGCCACTTCCCCGACCCTGTCGAGATCACGCTGCCCGGCGGCCAGAATACGGCTTTCACGCTGGCAGAATCGGCCTTGTCGGAAACCGCCGCTATGGCTTCGGTTGTGAAAGATGCCGGCGATGACCCGGATGTTACCCATGGCGCGCTGCTGCGCGTCACGCTGCGCATCGGCCCTCCGGGGAGCGGTGTGAGCTTCCACGCCGGCGAGGGTGTCGGCACCGTCACCCGCCCAGGCCTGGCGATCCCGCCTGGCGAGCCGGCCATCAACCCTGTCCCGCGCCAGATGATCCGCACCGCCATCGCTGAACTGGCCGCCCAGCACTGCGCCCCCGGCGATGCCATTGTGGAAATCTCCATCCCCGGCGGCGAGGCTCTGGCCACACGCACGCTGAATGGCCGCCTCGGCATTACCGGCGGTCTCTCCATCCTCGGCACCACGGGCATCGTGATCCCCTTTTCCTGCTCGGCCTGGATACATTCCATCCATCGCGGCATCGACGTCGCCCGCGCCGGCGGTATCACCCATGTTGCGGGCAGCACCGGCAATGTTTCCGAAACAGCCGTCCGTGCTTTGCATCACCTGCCCGAAGCGGCACTGCTCGAAATGGGGGATTTCGTTGGCGGTATGCTGAAATATCTCAAATCCCACCCAGTCCCGCGCGTGACCATCGCTGGCGGCGTCGCGAAAATGACCAAGCTGGCGCAAGGCCGGCTTGATTTGCACTCCAAGCGTGGCGAGGTGGATTTTCCTGGCCTCGCCGCGGCTGCCCAAACGGCGGGTTGCGCTCCGGAAATCATTGAACCCATCCGCCACGCCAATACGGCCGCGCAGGTCTTTGAGCTGGCCTCCGCGCACGGTACTGCACTGGGCGATGCCATCGCCGCGCAAGCCTGGAGAGTCGCCGCCGCAGTGCTGGAAGACAGCCCAACCGAACTTGAAATCCTGCTGTTCGATCGCACCGGCACTTTGCAGGGCCGCGCCGGTTTCGCACCTGTTCATATGCGAAAGCGCCTCGTGTAATCAGGATCGTACAGGGCGCTTTCACGGAAATCCTCTGGCAAAAGTGCCCGGCCCACCAAAATCAACGCCGTGCGTTCAATCCCAGACCCAGCGGTCTTCTCGCAGATATTGCCCAGCGTTCCTTGTACAATTTGCTCATCCGGCCAGCTCACCCGCACCATCACCGCCACGGGACAATCCACCCCATAAAACGGCACCAATGCAGCCACGATCTCCGCCAGCCGATGGATTGCCAGATGGATCGCCAGCGTCGCCCCGGTTGCCGCGAACGCCGCCAGCGTCTCGCGGGGCGGCATGGCGGAGGCACGGCCGGAAAGCCGGGTCAGCACCACACTTTGTGCCACCTCAGGTACTGTTAGTTCCCGCCCGAGCCTGGCGGCGGCCGCGGCAAATGCCGGCACGCCAGGTGTTAGCGTATAGGCGATGCCCAGGCGCTGCAATCGGCGCACCTGCTCGGCCACCGCGCTATAGATCGACAAATCCCCCGAATGCAGCCGCGCCACATCCTGCCCCTCTGCCTCGGCCCGGACATATTCCGCCTCGATCTGGTCGAGATCCAACGACGCCGTATCGACCAACCTGGCGCCGGGCGGGCAATGCGCCAGCAATTCCAGCGGAACGATAGAACCAGCAAACAGGCAGACCTTGCAGCTTTGCAGCAAATCCCGGCCGCGCAGGGTGATGAGATCCACCGCCCCGGGGCCAGCGCCAATGAAATGCACGGTCACGGCGAATTCCCCGCCAGCGCGCAGGTGGCACGGCCTTGGGCCAAACGCGCCACCAGTAAACGGCTTTTGGCACCTGCCGCCGCCAGTGCACAGGCTTCCGCGACGCTCGCCAATCCCACCGCTGCCCCGGCCAGATCGGAATGCGTCGCGCAATGCGGCTGCGCCGCCTCCAGCGCCACGCGGCCGAGCAAGATCAACGGTAATCTCAAAGCCGCCGCGGCCGCGCGCAACGGCGCGCAATCCTTGAAATCCGGCGCCGCCAGAACCTCAGCATTTTGTCCAGCCCGCCGTTCCGTTAATCGTACCAACGCCTCGATCTCCTCAGCCAAAGCCCCGCTCGAAAACCCCACCCCGGCGGCGATCATGGTTTCACCGCCGCCCATTGCGTCACCGTCATCCCCGGTCTGAACCCGTGCAGCGAGCCGATATTGTCCAGCCGCTCAACCGAGAGACGTGTCAGCATCCCGCCAAATTTCTCGCGCGCGGCGAACAGCGCCGCCTCCGTCTCGATCACCACGCCATTCGCCACCATCCGTCCACCCGGCCGCAGCGCTTGCCAAGCTGCCTCGATCACCCCCGGCAGATGCGCGCCGCCGCCCAAAAACACCGCATCCGGCACCGGCAAGCCCGCCAGCGCACCAGGTGCCCGGCCTTGCACCACCCGCAACCCCGGCACACCGAAGGTGAGCGCGTTGCGCGCGATCCGCGCCGCCCGCACGGGGTTGGATTCCACTCCGTAAGCGATATTCTCCGGATGCCGCAGCATCCATTCCACCGCCACGGAACCGGCGCCGCAGCCTACATCCCACAACACCTCCCCTGCACAGGGCGCCAGCGCTGACAGCGTCACCGCGCGAATCTCCCGCTTGGTGATCTGGCCATCGTGCTCGAACATCTCATCAGGCAGCCCAGTGCTGAGCGGAATCACCTGCGCGCCAGCACGCGCCACCACCTCGATCGCCAGCACGTTCAATGGATCGCAATCGGCAAGCTCGAAGCCTTCCGCCATGGCCTGTCGTATCCGCTCGCGTGGCCCGCCCAGCGCTTCCATCACATGCAGGCGGGAGGCGCCAAAACCCCGCTCGCATAAAAACCGGGCGACGCTAGCCGGTGTGCTGGCATCGGCCGAAAGCGCGATGATATTGCGGCCTGGTTGCAGCAAAGGGGCGAGCGGCGCCAATGGCCGGCCGCAAAAGGAGATGCTGGCGGTGCGCCGCATTGGCCAGCCAAGGCGCGATAATGCCAAAGAAAATGCCGACGATACGGGGATCGACAAAAACTCATCCGCCGGCACCACTGCCGCGAGCATGCTCCCGACCCCGTCGCAAAACGGATCGCCCGAGGCCAGCACCACCACGGCAAGCGGGCGGCGTGCCAAAATTGCCGCCACCCCGCCTGCCATCGGGCTCGGCCAAACCATCCGCTCTCCACGGATTAACGATTCTGCCAGCGCCAAATGCCGTGTCCCGCCGACAACCAGAGATGCCTGCCCCAGCAACAACCGCGCCGCCGGACTCAACCCGGCCACGCCCTCTTCCCCGATGCCCAAAATAGTTAACCACCGCAAAGCTGGCGGCGCGCCCGCCACCCCGGTATTGCTGAAGGATGCCACAGCTAAAACTCCTCATTCTGGGCGGTACCGGAGAAGCCTCCGCACTCGCGGCACTGCTGGCGGGCAACCCCGATTTCAGCCCCACCCTCTCGCTTGCCGGCCGGACAGCCGCCCCGCGCCTGCCGGAAATCCCCTGGCGCCGTGGCGGCTTTGGCGGCATTCCCGGGCTCACGCACTACCTGCTGACTCACGGCATCCAGGCGCTCATCGTCGCCACCCATCCCTTCGCGGTGCAAATGCGCGCCAATGCCGCCGCCGCCGCGCGGGCAACGAAGATCCCCGTCCTGATGATCGAGCGACCGGCCTGGCAGGCTGAAACCGGCGATCATTGGGTGCCAGTGCCCGGCATGGCCGAGGCCGCCGCCGCACTGGGCAGAACCCAACGCCGGGTGCTGCTGACCATCGGCCGCAAAGACCTCGCCCCGTTCGTAGCCGCCGCTTGGCACGATTACACCATCCGCAGCGTGGATGCCCCGCCGTCCGACGCTTTGCCACCGCGCGCGAACATCATCACGGCGCGTGGCCCGTTCACAGAAGCTGCTGACCGGCAAATGCTCATCGAGCACCGTATTGAAATCATCGTCACCAAAAATTCCGGCGGCAAGGCCACAAGCTCCAAACTGCTCGCCGCCCGGGCGCTCAAGCTGCCCATCATCATGGTCGCACGGCCAGCCTGGCCGGACATCACCGGGCTCAACGCGGCAACCACCGAAGATGCGCCGGGCGCGCTCGCCTGGCTGGAGGCCATCCGTCACGCCGCGTCTCCGGCAAAGCGCGGCGTATAAACCCAAGGGGAGCGCCCCGGCCGTTCGATGCGCCTCGTTGCCGCCGTGCCGATCATGACCAGCGTGCGCATATCCGCCCGCAACGAATCCGCCGCCGCCAGCGTCACGATCTCAATCTGCTCATCCACCCGGCTGACGGCAGTGGCGAACACCACCGGCGTCTCCGGCGGCAGCACCTCCCGCAACAGCTCGAATGCCGCGTTCAACTGCCAGGGCCGGGCGCGCGAATGCGGGTTGTAGAGCGCCATCGCAAATCCGGCCTCAGCCGCCGCACGCAGCCGCCGCAGCACCAACGCCCAGGGCTTCAGATTATCCGAAAGCGAAATCGCGCAGAAATCATGTCCCAGAAACGCGCCCACTTGTGCCGCCGCCGCGAACATCGCCGAGACTCCGGCCACCACCTCAACCTCCAGCTCTCGCCAAGCGGGCTCGCCCTTATCGATCGCTTCAAACACCGCGCTCGCCATGCCGAACACCCCCGCATCGCCGGCGGAAAGCACCGCCACCACACGCCCCGCCGCCGCCATTTCCAACGCATGGCGCGCGCGGTCCAGCTCCTCGCGATTATCTGAAACATGCCGGATCTGCCCTGGTTTTTGCGGTGCGCGATCAACATAAGGCCCATAACCGACCAAATCACTCGCCAATGCCAGCGCGACAGCAGCCTGCGGTGTCAGCATGGCCGCATCCCCCGGTCCCAGGCCGATGATGAATAATTTACCGATCATCGCGCGTACCGCCTCCCGGGCACCAGCACCATCGAGAAATAGGGGGCTGGCCCATCCTCGCGCTCGGCGAGTTTTACAATGTGTTCTCCCGCCATCGTTCCTCTCTCGACATAAACAGCCCGCTCGAACAACCCCGCCGCGCGCAATACACGGCAGATTTTTGGCAAATTACGGCCGACTTTTATTAACACCGCGGCATCGCAAAGTTTTAGGCACGCTAAAAGACTTTCCTCATCGAGCGTACCCGGCAACACGCTCAACACATCATCGCCATGCGTCATCGGCAAATTGGCTCGGCTCCAGCATCCGCTCATGCCGGGCACCCCCGGTACAATCTCGGCGTGGCATTCAGTCCTCAAACGATCAAAAAGATACATGGCGGAACCGTAAAGAAACGGATCGCCCTCGCATAGCAACGTAACGTCCCGTCCAGTCTGCAGCGGTGCGCGCAGCCGCTCCGCGCAAACCTCGTAGAATTCGTTCATCCCGGTGAGGTAACGCGGGTCTTCCACTGCAACCTCGGTGGTGAACGGGTATTCCAGACGCAACTCCTCCACGTCATGGCGCATCTGCCCATCAACCATACTCCGCGCATGGCCCTTGCGCCCTTGTTTGGCGAAAAAGGCCACCACCGGGGCAGCGGCAATCATCCGCGCCGCCTTCACCGTCATTAAATCCGGATCGCCCGGGCCAAGACCCAGAACAAATAGCCGCCCCTGCAACATCACTCCGCCTCGCTGGCCAGCGCATTCACCGCTGCCGCCGCCATGGCGCTGCCGCCGCGCCGCCCTTGTACAATCACGAACGGCACGCGCCCATCGGCAGCAAGTGCGGCCTTGGATTCTGCCGCCCCCACAAACCCCACGGGGATTCCAATAATCGCCGCCGGTAGTGGGGCGCCGGCATCCAGCAATTCCAGTAAATGGAACAAGGCCGTCGGCGCATTGCCGATGGCAACCACCGCGCCCGCCATGCGCTCACCCCATAAATCCAATGCCGCCGCCGAGCGCGTATTACCGATGCTCGCCGCGAGCCCAGGGGTTTCCGGCGAGCGCAAGGTGCAGATCACCGTATTGCCCGCCGGTAGCCGGGTCCGGGTAATGCCATGCGCCACCATTTCAGAATCGCACAACACCGGCCTACCCGCTAACAAAGCCGCCCGGGCCGCGCTCACGAATCCACCACCAAACCGCACATCACCGGGCAAATCGGTCATGCCGCAGGCATGAATCATCCGCACCACCACGCGGGCTTCCTCCGCCGTGAAAGCAGCCAGATCGGCCTCCCGCCTAATGGTGGCAAAAGATTCCGCGTAGATCGCCGCGCCATCACGGATATAGTCTCTCGGTTTGCTCATCGGCACAGGCGTTTCTCTCTCATCCATTCCACGGCTTCATCTAAAGACAGACCGTGCGCAACCGGCGTATCGCGGGCCCGCCCATTTCGCACAACATCATAATTTTGCATCCCCGCGACCAACGTGACTGCCGCACCACCCGGCGCTGCGCAACCTTTTGCACAGCCGGAGACATGCAGAACCCCTGGCCCTGCCCAATGCGCCGCAAGCCCCGCCGCGACGGCGCGCGCATCGGAGAAAGCCTGCGGGCAAGCTGGCAGCCCGGCACAGGCGGCAATCCGCAGCCGTATATCGCCGGGCTCAGTGATGTACCCAAGCGCCCGCGCCGCTGCCGCGATGCCGCTCACACCATCGCCGGTTCCCACCACCACGAGGCTGCGCGCCCGCGCCGTCCGTAAGCACCCGTTGCCGAACCGTTCCGCAAGCCCGGCCGCGCCGCGCAGCATCACCGCATCCTGGACGCCAAAGGCCAAGCCCAACCCGAATGCGCCGGGCATTGGGCCAACCTGCGGCGGCGCATCGCTTGGCTGTAAAACCACCATGCTTAACCCGGCCTCGGCAAACAGCACCGCCGCGCCGCGGGCCGCCACCAGGGCCGCCATGCGCGCCATACCTGCGTCCGCCAATCCCAAGAAAGCATGGGTCAGCGCCCTCACCGCCGCCACGGGATCGGGTGTTGCCGCCGCATATCCCCCGGGTAGCGCCACCATCATCTGCTCCTGAACCTGCAGCACGCTGATATCAGCCGCGGCCTCGTCCACCGCAAAGCCAAACTTCCCCGGCAAGGCATGCAGCCCGTCATCGCTTTCAAGCCATACCTCAAGCTGCCGAGCCACTGTCATCGCCGCCGGACCGGCGAAAGGCGACACCAGAATATTACGCCGCCGTTCCACAGCCGGATCGGTGCTGGCCAACCCTGCCGACAGCACCGCGCCGGAAAATGCCGCCAATGTCTTGTCCGACAATCCGCGCAGCTGAAAGTTTCCCCGGTTGGTTAACTCAATCTGCCCAGAGCCATAAGCTGCCGCCGCATCCGCCAACTCACGCAACTGCGCCGCTTTTACCCCCTCCACTCGCGGTTTTACCCGGACCAGAAGACCATCACCGGCCGCCATCGGCTCAAACAGGCTGGGGCACCAGCCACGCGTTATCGCCGCACTCATAGCGCTGCCAGGCGCTCAGCCACGCTGTTGCGCCGGCTGCGCCATAAATCCCGTCGCGCAGCACTGCGAAACCGCTCCAGCATGGTCGCGTGCGCCGCCGGATTGGCCTGGCGTAGAAACGCATCCACGGCCGCATTCGCCAATGTCGCCTCGAAAATCAGATCGAATTGCGCATCGAACCGCGCCGGTACGCTCGCCGCAAAAGCGCACAGCCCCTCGAGTGCGCGGCTGATCTCGCCCGCACCGCGATAATCATGGCGCATCATGCCCGCGATCCAATCCGGATTGGCCGCCCGGCCCCGCACGGCACGGACGATCTCTTCATGCAGTGCCCGCACGCGTGGCGCATCCGGCCGGGCGTTATCAACATGGTAGAGAGCGGGCGTGGCCCCCAATGCATTCGCCGCCGCCGCGAACCCCCCCTCAAAGGCCGCGAAATCCAACCCGTCCAGCAGATCGATCTCGGCATGATCTTGCTGATGCACAAACGCATCCGCCCCGGCCACCCGGGCGGCAAAACCCGGGGCGTCAGCCGCACCTTCCAGCCCCTGCCCGTAAGCAAAGGCGGAAGCCGCGAGATAAGCCTCGCCCAACGCCGCGCGATCCACAAAAATTCCGGCATTCACCGGCCCCGCCCCGCCTGCACCATAAGCCCCAGGCGCGGCGCCAAAAATCCGCGTCGTGGCACGGCGGAAATCCTCACCTTGCAACCCCCGCGCCGCCTGCGCCAACCGGTTCCACGCCGCCGGCTCATCGCGCACGGCAATGCTCTGCACCGCCATGTCGAACATCAGCATCTGCGTCTCGAAAGCATCGCGGAACAGACCTGAAATCCGTAACGTCACATCTACCCGCGGCCGGTCCAGCACCGCCAACGGCAAAATTTCTACCCCGCTGATCCGGTTGGAGCCTTCATCCCATAACGGTTCCGCGCCCATGAGCACAAAGGCAAGCGCCAGATCCTCACCGCCCGTGCGCAATGCGGCACTCCCCCAGAGGTCGATCACCAGGCTGCGCGGCCAATCGCCGTGCTCCTGCAAGTGGCGGCGCAGGATCGCCTCAGCGGATTTGCGGGCAAGCGCCATGGCGCCGCGCGTCGGTGTCGCGCGCGGGTCCAGGCTGAACAGATTGCGCCCCGTCGGCAGCACATCCGCCCGTCCCCGGCTCGGTGCGCCCGCCGGCCCCGGAGCCACGAACCGTCCACTCAACGCGGCCAGCAACCCCGCCGCCTCACTGGCTGCCGAGACATCAAAGGCAGAAGCCAGTTTCGTTGGGTCCACGCCGGGCGATGCGGCCGTGATCGCGGCCAGTAGGGCTGCTCGCCGTTCCGGCGCGGGGGATTGGCCAAAAACATGCAGCCCATCGCGGATCTGCATCTCCTTCACGTCGCATAAATACGCATCCAGCCGTGCCAGCGCATCATCCGCCGGCATGCCCCGCGCGCAGCCGCTTTCTTCCAGCAAGCCCGCGGCCTCGGCACGGCTCAGTATTTCACCGCGCAACATCTCTGTCCGCCGCCGGTCCAGCCCATCCGCCGCCGCATAATCGTCGATCAGCCTCTCCAGCGCCGCCGCCTCACCATGCACACCGGCAGATTTCAGCGGCGGGGTCAGATGCCCCAGCACCACCGCGCCCAGCCGCCGCCGCGCCACCGCAGCCTCGCCGGGATTGTTCACGATGAACGGATAAATCACCGGCAGGCCCCGGCACAGCGCCACCGGAAAACAATGTTCCGGGTCCGGTGCCAGCGCCTTGCCCGGCAGCCATTCCAGCGTGCCATGCGCGCCCAGATGCACCAGGGCATGAATATTTTCCGCTTGGCGCAACCAGAGATAAAACGCGACATAGCCGTGACGCGGTGGCAGGTCCGGGTCGTGATAGCTCAACTTGCGGTCCTGCACCGCCCCCCGGTCCGGCTGCACTGAAACGATGAACTTGCCCGCCCGCAGATGCGGCTGTACGAACCAGCCATCCCGCACATTCGGGTCCTCATCCGGCTCACCCCAGGCCGCCCGAACGCGTGTTTGTATGGCGGGCGGGAGTTCGGCAAACAGTGTTTTATACGCCGGCAGGGCAAGAAACGGGACCGGCGCGATGTCACGCAAGCCAGCGGCAATGCCGCCCGCAGGCACATCGTACCCATTTGCGCTGAATAATCCCGCCATCGCGTCCAGGCTGGCCAAACCATCCAGCCCGACCGCATGGCAAATCTGCCCCTGCGACCCCGCCACACCCGGATAACACGAGA
>NZ_JABEVC010000172.1 GCF_013044125.1 Acidocella sp.
TCATCGCTTGGGCGAAGGATGCACGCCTGCGCCGGACCGCGTTCCTGGGTGAGATCGCCAGGGCGGCGCGGCCGCTCATCTTTCACAGCCCGCAGCCGGTGGCCGAGGTGGCGGCGCGCTTTGGCGTGGCGGCGGCGCATCTGCCCTTTGCCCTCCAGCGCGAATTTGCCCCGCGCACGGCGGCAGCCCGGGAGCAGGCGCGCGCGGCGCTGGGGATTGCGGCAGATGAAAAGATCATCGTCAGCCTGGGCTTCATCAGCCGCAACAAGGCCATCCCCGCCGCGTTGCATGCCCTGGCGCTGCTGCCCGGCGCGCGGCTGGTTTTTGTTGGCGAACCCACGCCCGACACCCCGGCATTCGAGAAACTGGCCGCAAAACTGGGGCTTCGCGCCCGGGTGGCGTTCGGCCAAAGCTTTGTGCCCGAGCGCGCCTACCGCAACTATCTGCTGGCCGCTGATTGCGCGCTGCAACTGCGCGAGGGCCAGCCCGGCAACATCTCCGGCGCCTTGCAGGATTGTATTTCCGCCGGGCTGCCAACCGTCGCCAGCCATGACCTCGCGGAAAACATCGCGGCGCCTGGCTATGTCAAAACCGTTTCAGACAGGCTCGACCCAACCGGGATCGCCGCCGCGCTCATGGAGCGGCTGAGCGCGAAGGATGATACCGAGGCCGAACGCCACGCCTATTGCGAGGCGCACACCATGGCGCGTTATGCCGCCTCGTTGCTGGCGCTGCTGGAGCTCGCCTGAGTCGCGCGCTCCAGCGCAATCGCCAGCAGCGCGCCTTCCAGCACCTCATTGCGCCGCGCCAGCTCCAGCCTGATCGCCGCCAGCTCGTTGAACAATTCGGCAAAGGCGTAGCGCTGGAGCCGGCGGATCAGGTTTTTAAGCATTGCGCCGCAGATCCAGTGTGCGCGGATACTCAACCGCGCGCACCTCGCGCAGCTGCGCCATCGGCCCCGGCATATGGCCAAAGGGGAAGAAGCGCGAGCGCCGCCGTGCTTCCGCGGCATTCGCGTTCACGGGGAAATCATCATAGGCCCGCCCACCCGGATGCGCGACATGATGGCTCATACCGCCGATGCTGCGGCCGGACCATTTATCGTATACATCAAACACCAGAGGCACCTGCGCCGGGATGGTGGGGTGCAGCGCCGAATAAGGCTGCCAGGCCTTAAAGCGCACACCGGCCACATATTCGCCCGGCACTTCGGTTTTTTGCAGCGGCAGCGCGGCCCCGTTGCAGGCCAGGGCGTAACGCTCATCCACCCAGCCCGAGACCTTCGCCTGCAGCCGCTCGGCGGAACTATCGACATAGCGCGCGGTGCCGCCGGAGGTTTGTTCCTCGCCCAGAACATGCCACGGCTCCAGCGCGTGGCGTAGTTCCACCCGCATGTCGCGCACCGCGATTTCGCCCACCTGCGGAAAGCGGAACTCCAGATGCGGCGCGAACCATTGCGAGTCCAGTCCGAATCCAAAAGCCTCAAGCTCGGCCAGCGCATCCTTGAAATCAGCTTCGGCATAATGCGGCAACAGAAACTCATCATGCAGCCGCGTGCCCCAGCGAACCAGCCGCCGCTCATAGGGTTTGTTCCAGAATGCCGCGATCGCCGAGCGCATCAGCAGCACCTGCGCGGCTGACATCTGCGCGTGCGGCGGCATCTCAAAGGCGCGGAACTCCACCAGCCCGCGCCGGCCGGAGCCGCCATTGGGGGCATACATCTTGTCGATGCAAAATTCCGTGCGATGGCCGTTGCCGGTCATATCCGCGAGAATGTTGCGAAACAGCCGGTCCACCAGCCAGGGCGGCGTATAAGTTCCGCTGTTCACCTGCTGAAACGCGATCTCCAGCTCGTTGAGCGAATCCTCGCGCGCCTCGTCGATGCGCGGATGCTGGCTCGAAGGCCCGATGAACAGGCCGCTGAACAGGAAGCTGAGCGAGGGGTGGTTATGCCAAAATCCCAGCATGGATTTCAGCAGATCGGGCCTGCGCAAAAATGGGCTGTCAGCGGGCGTGGCGCCGCCCATCACCACATGGTTGCCGCCGCCCGTGCCGACATGCCTGCCATCGAGCATGAACTTCTCGGTCATCAGCCCCACTTCGCGCGCCACCTCGTAGAGCTGTTCGGTACGCTCCACGATCTCGCCCCAGTTGGCGGCGGGGTGAATATTCGTCTCGATCACGCCAGGGTCCGGTGTGACGGAGAAATTGATCACCCGGTCATCCTCCGGCGGCAGATAGCCTTCCAGCACCACCTTGCGGCCCATGCTGGCGGCGGTTTCCTCAACCGCGGCGGTCAGCTCCAGCCAGTCACTCACATCATAAAGCGGCGGGTAGAAAACATGCAGAATCCCATCGCGCGCCTCCACCGCCAGCGCGGTACGCACCAGCCCCGGCTCCTCGCGCCCCACCACCGGGGCATCCTGCGGCACGGGGCGGAACCCCTCGATGCCGCTGCCGCCATAACCTTCGCGCGTCAGCTGCATCGAATCACGCTTGGGCAGCGGCTTGCGCGGGGCGAACGGGTCGGTCTCGAAATCAACCTCCCTATGCGCCGGGTCCGCCCAGGGCAGGCTCTCCAGCGGCAGGCGCAGCCCCACGGGCGAATCACCGGGGATCAGGAACATCACATCATCGCGGAAAAACCACTCGCCGCTCTGCCATGCCCGCTCACCCTCCATGACCACCCGGCGCAGCGGCAGCACACTGCCCACGGGTGCGGCCAGTCCCTGGCCGAACACCTTCGCCAGCCGCGCGCGCTCCAGCTCGTCGCCCAACTTGGGCTCCATGGCCACCACATTCGCGGGCAGGCGCTTCTCGCGCCACAGATAATAATGGATGTCCTCATACGCCTGGTTCACCAGCGCCGGATCAACCTGCAGGCGCTCGGCCAGCGCGGCGGCGAAGGCCGCCGCATCCTTCGCCGCCGCGTCGTCCTTGTCGTCATCGCTCGCCAGCAGCGCCGGATTTTTCCACACCGGCTCGCCATCGGCGCGCCAATGCGCATGAATCGCCCAGCGCGGCAGCTGCTCACCCGGATAATGCTTGCCCATATTATAGGTGAGCGCCGCGCCCTTGCTCCACAGCGGGGTGAGCTTGCGGATCAGCCGCCCGGCGAATTGCCGCTTGGTTGGCCCCAAAGCATCAATATTCCACTCCGGCGCCTCAAAGTCGGAAGCCGCCACAAATGTCGGCTCGCCGCCCATGGTAAGGCGCACATCGCCCTTGGCCAAGGCGGCATCCACCGCCTGGCCCTGCGCCAGAATATCCTGCCACACGCGCGGGGTGTAAGGCTTGGTCACGCGCGGCGTCTCGGCCACGCGGGTCACCTTCATGTCGAACTCAAATTCCGTCTCGCATTCACCGACCAGCCCGGAAATCGCCGCCGCCGAGCTTGGCGAGGGTGTGGCGGCCAGAGGAATATGCCCCTCGCCCGCCATCAGGCCCGAGGTCGCGTCCAGCCCGACCCACCCGGCTCCCGGCAGATATACCTCCGCCCAGGCGTGCAGATCGGTGAAGTCGGCGGCGGGGCCCTCGGCCCCGCCATCCACCGGCTTCACATCGGCGGCCAGTTGGATGAGATAGCCCGAAACAAACCGCGCCGCGAACCCCAGGTGGCGCAGCAGATTCACCAGCAGCCAGGCGGAATCCCGG
This sequence comes from Acidocella sp., assembly GCF_013044125.1. GTDB lineage: Bacteria > Pseudomonadota > Alphaproteobacteria > Acetobacterales > Acetobacteraceae > Acidocella. The sequence goes on from NZ_JABEVC010000172.1 coordinate 3,655, forward strand.
CATGAGCCTTGCGCCTTGGTCAAGGTCTGCTCGGGGCTCCACACGCCCGGCTCCATGCGCACCACATAGGAGATGCGCTCGGCGATCATCCGGTTGATGAGCACCAGCATGTCCACCATGCGCAGCTCTTTGTTGCCGTGCCCGGCGTGGACCTCACCAATGAGCGCCTGCAGTTTTTTGCCCGGATTGCGCAGCACGCGAAACGGCGCCAGCTCCTCGGCGAGAATTTCATCATATTTAAACGGATACGTCTCCGCTTCCGGCTCCAGGAAAAAATCGAACGGGTTGATGGTCGCCATGTCGGCCACCACGTCCACCACCACCTCAAAGCTCGTCACCCGCGCGGGGAACACCACACGGGCCATGAAATTGCCTTGCGGATCCTGCTGCCAGTTGAGGAAGTGCGGCTGCGGCGAGACTTTCAGGGAATATGAGAGGATCGGCGTGCGCGCATGCGGGGCGGGACGCAGGCGGATCGTCTGCGGGCCCAGGGCCACGGGGCGGTCGTATTTGTAGGATGTACGATGTGTAATCGCGGCATGGACGGACATGCGATCTCCTCGGGCTTGTACATGCCACTCACCACGCAAAAACAAGTTTGGCAATGTAGGAGATGCCGCCTGAATCGTTCAATCCGGCGCGCGCAGACGAAGTTGATTTTTCAATGGACAGTTCCGGCACCCCGCGGGGCAGGATGCCGGAAAAATCAGCAGCTCAGGTCAGCTTCACCAGAACATGGTGCTTCTTCCCGGCGGAGAGCTTCATCTCGGCCGCCGGCGCGATCACCTGCGCCTCGTCGGCCACCACCTCATCATTCAACCGCGCGCCGCCGCCGCGGATCAGCCGCCGCGCCTCGCCATTGCTGGAGGCCAGCCCCGCGCGGGCAAACAGCGCGAACGCCGCCACCCCGGCGCCAAACTCCGCCGCCGGAATCTCCACGCGCGGCAGACCTTCGGCCACGCCGCCCTGGCTGAAGATTTTATGCGCCGTTGCCGCCGCATCCACCGCCGCCGCGCGGCCATGCGCCAGCGCGGTTGCCTCGGTCGCCAAAATCACCTTGGCGCCGTTCAGCTCCGCCCCGCCCAGCGCTTCCAGCCGCGCGATTTCATCCAGCGGCAGATCCGTGAACAATTTCAGGAAGCGGCCAACATCCGCATCCTCGGTATTCCGCCAGAACTGCCAGTAATGGTAGGGACTCAGCTTTTCAGCCGATAGCCACACCGCGCCCGCCGCTGACTTGCCCATTTTCGCGCCTGATGCCGTGGTGATCAGCGGGGTCGTGAGGCCAAACACGCCCTTCTGGTCGGTGCGGCGCACCAGGTCGACGCCGGAGACGATATTGCCCCACTGGTCGGAGCCGCCCATCTGCAAAACCACGCCGTACTGGCGGCTCAGCGCGCGGAAATCATAGCTTTGCAGGATGGAGTAGTTGAACTCCAGGAAGGTGAGCCCCTGCTCACGCTCCAGCCGCGAACGCACGGAATCGAACGAGAGCATGCGGTTGATGGAGAAATGCACCCCCACTTCGCGCAGCAGCTCGATGTAGCTCAGCCGGTCCAGCCAGTCGGCATTATTGACCAGCACGGCATCATTCGGGCCATCGCCAAAGCTGATGAACGCCTCGATGTTCGCGCGGATGCCAATGAGGTTTTTGGCGATCTGCTCTTCGGAGAGCAGCTGGCGCGCTTCCTCGCGGAACGAGGGATCGCCGATCCGCGTCGTCCCCCCGCCCATCAGCGCCACCGGGCGGTGCCCGTGTTTCTGGAACAGGCGCAGCAGCATGATTGGGATCATATGGCCGACATGCAGGCTCTCGGCTGTCAGGTCGAAACCGGCATAACCCGCGATGCTCCCCGCGGCGCAGGCGGCATCGAGCGCCTCCTCGTCGGTGCACTGAAACACAAAGCCGCGCGCCTTCGCCTCGGCCAGAAACTCACTAATTGCCATCTTCTAATCCTCTTGCGCGCGGGGTAGCACAACCAGATGACAGTTCAAAACCTCGCAATCTGGCCGCGCCTGCAAAGCGGCAGCTGGCTGACCCGGGACCGTGCGCTTGGTTATCTGCGGCTGCTCGCCATCGCCAATCTTATCGGCCTTGCACTCGCGATATGCCGGGGGACCGGCTGGCTGTTCCCTCCGGTGCCGCATTTTTCAACTGAATTCCTGAGCTTTTATGCCGCTGGCAGGCTGGCCGCGGCGGGTCATGCGGCCTTGGTCTATGCGCCGGGCATTCCCGCCCATGCGTATATTGCCTCTTTTCATGTCCCTCCCGGGCACCAGGCGATGGAACGCGCGCTGAGCCACGATCCCCAGGTGATGTATTTCAGTTTTTTCTATCCCCCGGTTTTTTGGCTGCTCTGCGCGCCGCTTTCACTGTTGGCGTATTACAGGGCCTATCTGCTCTGGGTGGGGCTGAGCGGCGCTTTGCTGTGGTGTTGCCTGCGCCAGTTGGCGGGCGGCTGGCTGCGGGCATGGCCAGCCCTTGCCTATCTGGCCATAACCGAGAACGCGGCCGTCGGCGAGAATGCGTTTTTATCCACCGCACTCGTGGGATTTGGCCTGCTCAACCTGGGAAAACGGCCGCTCCTTGCCGGCGCCTGCTTCGGTGCGCTCTGTTACAAGCCAAATTTCGTTCTGCCGGTGCTCTTGCTGCTGCTGGCTGGCCGGCATCTGGCCGCCCTGGTGAGCGCCGCATTCACCGGTACAGCACTTTGCCTGCTTTCCGCCGTTTTGTTCGGGTGGCGGAACTGGCTTGGCTATTTTCTCGTCACCGTGCCGCATGCCCAGTTCCTGTTCACCCATGGCGGTTTTTCCTACGCGCTCATGGTAACACCCGGTTCGGCTGTCCGCCTGCTGGGCGGCGGCGGCGTCTTGGCGGCAGTGGTGCAGGCCGGGGGCATGCTGTTTGCCGCCTATTGCATTTACGCCACGCGCCGGGCCAGTTTCAACGTCCGGGCGGCAATGTTCGCCGCCAGCTTCCCAATGCTGCTTACCGTGATGCTCAGCTACGACCTGACCATGAGCGGACTCGCCATCCTCTACATGCTTCGCGAAGTAGAGCGCACAGCCTATCTGCCGTGGGAAAAAACCGCCCTGGCCGCGATGTTCGCGCTGCCCCTGGTGACCGAGGTTTTCCGCACCCAAATGCATATCCCGCTGGATCCGCTGATCACCCTTACCTTCATGGCGCTTCTACTGCGCCGCGCGGGGCCCGTTGCCATGTTCGCCACACCGCCAATGCGACCACTACAGGCGTGATCAGCACCCCGGTGGCGCTATACACCACAGGGCAGAGTGCTGGCCAAAGCCAGAAGATCACGTCCAGAAAATCAATGTGCCAGCCGCGCATGTGCGCGAGCATAGCAAGCGCAATGGAATATCCGACCATATAGTCGACACCTCCGTAAGGTGTCGCCAGCAAGGAGAGAAACGCGCACAGCGCTACTTTCTCTTGCGTCCGCATGCCGCTGCGCCAAGCCTGCCAAGTGAGCAACACCGCAGCCACGGAGACCGCACCCTGCAAGGCTTCGCTGGCGTGCAACCCCAACTGCAATGATAGCGCCATATTAAAAACTGACAGTCCGAACGCCGCAGAACCGGGTATCAGCGGCAACGTATCAAGCATCAGCTTCGATATCGCCAAGCCGTTGCCGAGATAGGCCTGCCAGACCGGCCAGCCGAGCACAACGATACTGGCAAGGATCAAGAATAATCCCGCCCCACAGGCCGCGGCGATGGCGCGCCATCGCCGCGCGGAGAACAGCGCCACGGGCGCAAGCAGAACCATCTGCGGTTTAATAATGAGCCCCCCCAGGACAACGCCCGAAAAACCCGGCCGCACCGCCGATGCCAAAAGCCCCGCGACGAGCGCTGCCCCGCACAGGACACCGAACTGGCCAAGCTCCAGACTCCAAAGCGCCCCCGGACTCAAAAGCCCCAAAAGTATCACCCACCGATTCAAACCGGCGATACGCAACATCCCGGCGGCAAGGAGAAGCAACGCCAGCGTCCACACCCAGAACGATATTTCAAATGGCAACCATGAGAATGGCTGCACGGCCAGCAACGCGGGCGGGGGATAAAACCAAAGGAGTGGATCAGCCTGCGCGGAAAACAAATTCCTTCGCAAGGCAAGAAACATCACCGGATCATACGTTGCGGCCGCGCGGCCATGCGCGGCCATGACGCCCGCCTGCCAGAACACAGAAAAATCGCAAAGCGGACTCGCACATGGCAAATCCTGCACGCGCATCCCAGCAGGTGAATAATGCCCGGCACGGCTCGCCATATCGCGCAAAAAAATCACGGCATACCAGCCCCACCAGACAATCAAAGCCGGCCAGGTTGCGGTGCTGGCGATTATATTTCCGTATTGTTTAAGCCTGCCCAGGACTGCTTGCCCTTGAATGCTTTTCATACCTAAGCCTAACACTGCAGCAATGAAAAACAAACCAACCCGGGCCATTGGCCTGATGTCCGGCACCTCGCTTGATGGCGTGGACGTTGCCTGGCTGGAGACCGATGGCGAGCGCATCACCCATTTCGGCCCTACCGCCATGCTGGCCTATGAGGACTCACTGCGCGCCGATCTGCGCCGCCTGCTCGACCTCGCTCCCACCCTCGCGCCGGACGATGCGTTCCTGAAAGACGTGGAGCAGCGCCTCACATATGAGCATGCCATCGCCATTACGCTGGCTGGGCGCAACGCGGATGTCATCGGCTTTCACGGCCAGACCATTTTGCACGCGCCCGCGCAGCATCGCACCTGGCAGATCGGCGACGCGGCCCAGCTGGCGCGGCTCGCGCGCATTCCGGTGGTGCATGATTTCCGTTCCGCCGATGTCGCCGCCGGGGGCCAGGGCGCGCCGCTGGCCCCGATCTTCCACGCCGCCATGGCGCGCGATCTGCCCAAACCATTGCTGATTGTGAACATCGGCGGCGTCGCCAACATCACCTGGCTTGGCGCGGATGGCGAAATCCTCGCCTGCGACACCGGCCCCGGCAACGGCCCGCTGGATGATCTGGCGCAGGCGCATCTCGGCCTGCCCTATGACAAGGACGGCGCCCTGGCCGCCGCCGGCATTGTGGACGAAGCGCGGCTGGCCACGCTGCTGGCGCATCCTTATTTCAACAGACCGGCGCCAAAATCGCTGGACCGCCTCACCTTCTCTGCCCTCATCGCCCAGGCCACGGCCGCGCTACAACCGGCCGATGCCGCGGCCACGCTGGCCGCCTTTTGTACCCGCGCCATCGCCGCCTCGCCGCTGCCCGCTGCCCCGCTGCGCGTGCTCGTGGGCGGCGGGGGGCGCAAAAACCCGGTGCTGATGGCCGGGCTGCAAGCGCAATTCGCCGCGCCTGTGCAACCGGTGGAGGCCGCCGGATGGGATGGCGACGCGCTGGAGGCACAATGCTTCGCCTATCTGGCGGTGCGCTCGCTAAAGGGATTGCCGCTCTCGCTGCCCGGCACCACCGGCGTTGCCCGCCCGCTCACCGGCGGGCGGCTTCAAGAGGTTATTTTATAAAGCCGCCAACCCTGCGCGTTGCTGCCCAACAACTGCAACCAGGGGGGCGGGTTGCCTGCCTCCAGCGCGTCCCACAGGGTGGTTTCTGGTAAATCCGCGACCAGCGGGTAGCGTGCCCCCGTGGGGCAAAACAGCACAAATCGCGCGCCGGCCGCCAGCACCGCCCCCGGTACCTGCACGCCGGGCGTTGCGCGCCAGGCCGCGCGGTCACGCAGATAACCCCGCAGGCCATGTTGATACAGCGACCCCACTGTTTCCACCCGCGTGCGGTACAGTAATTCTGGCGAATCCTCCGCCGGGGCCAGCACCACCTGCCCGGCCGCCGGAACCAGCAAGGGCGCAATTTCACGCAGGTTGCACGAGGGATAATGTGTCCCGGCCGCCCCCGGTGAAGGCTTGTTCAGCCCAGCCGCCGCCACGGGCACCAGCAGCACGGCCAGCAACACCCCCAGGCGCGAGAGCATCGCCACCATCGGCCGCGCCTCAAATCGCAGGCTCACCTCGCTCAACGCCAATGGCAGCAGCACCGCCGCCGCCGCGGGCGCGAATGCGGCGAACAGCAGGAATTGAACGCCCAGGACCAGCGCCACGGCCGTGCACGCCGCGATATAGAGCCACAGCCAACGCGCCCGGCCCGCCGCGCGCCATAGCGCATAGCCCAGCGCCAGCGCGCCGGGCCCCAGATACACCAGCAGCATCCGCCCGCGCAGGGGCTGCAATTCCTGGATCAATCCAAAAAACTTATGCGCATCCGCCGCCGGCATGATGCCATAAGGCCCCATCGCCACTTTTGGAAACATGGCCACCCAAGCCGCCACGGCCAGCACCATCAGCGCCACCCCCAACGGGCGGGCGTGTTTAGGCCGCCAGCGCGCCTCCAGCAGCCACAGCCCGCCGGCGCCCGCCAGCAACAACATGCCCAGCACCACATAAACCAGCGACAGCCGGTCAATCTCTGGCACGCCCCAGCCGCCCTGGGGCGGGTCGATCATCAGCGCGATGCTCAACACATCGAAAAATCCGGCCGCGCAAGCGGTGATCGTCTTGCCCAGGGGCACATACAGCCAGCGCAGCAGCAGCGCCGCGAACGCCATCAGCACAAAGGGCATGGTCTCGGGTGTAAGCCAGATGGCGAAACCGCCGCTCACCCCGGCGAGCAGCCCGTAGGTGACATGATCGTGCCAGGCGCGCGCCACGCAGCCCACCGTCAGCACGATCATCACCAGCAGCAAAATATGGTAATGCACAACTCCCGGAATGGCGAAGGCCTGCAGCCCTGGCAACAGCGCCGCCGCCACCGCCGCCGCCCATAAAAA
>NZ_JABEVC010000022.1 GCF_013044125.1 Acidocella sp.
ACGCATCGGCACGTTGCTCAACGAGTTCAAACCACAGGAATGCGCAAACTACTTCAAAAACTCAGGATACGCGTCAAATTAGGTGAAAGAGACTCTAGACGGCCGCTCAAACTACCATTCATACGTCAAAAATATGCCGCTTAATTCTTAGTACCATCGTCATTTTTAAGACGGTATATTTCCTCATTCAACCGTACAATTTCGTTAGCTTTGGCAACATTATCTTTTTCCAAAACAATCGTTGTATCGAAAATTTGATCAATTTTTGGTCGAATTTCCCTAAAGAGCTGGCCATGCGTGCCCTGAAGATTATCAAGCCTTTTCAATAAATTTTTAGTTCTTTCTTTAATCATTGCTGATGTTCTCCTACGCTCAATCACAAGCTTGAACACTTGCAAAGACATCATTGCTGAGATCAGGCCGAACAACAGTAATAATGTCGCAGAAACAGCTGATGCGGATAACGTAACAATTATGTCTGCGATTACCTTCGATTTTACATTAGTAATTTGAGAAAAATTAACTGTAGAAACAAGTTCATAGATTGGAAATACAAAATAGTGATAGAATTCATTAAGACTGATCGATGTCACCCCAAGGAAGACACATCCAAGGAGCATTTTTAACGCAATTCTTCCAAAATGCTCCTCAAATTTTTTGATAAACCCTTCACCCACATCCATATCTTCCCTGAGCCTCCAACCAATTTAAAATCGCTTATTTGGCGCCGCCCCACTCATTCCTTTTCCAGCACAAACCCGCACAAATTGGGGTGCAAGCAAAAAATTAAGCCATACTAACAATGCGTTATAAAACAATCCTCACAAACGCTCCCCGTGGAGCATCGCCGCCTCAGGCCAGCCTGCGCGCCCGCAGCGCCGTTGCCAGCGTGCCCTCGTCCAGCACCTCCAGCGCCCCGCCCATCGGCACCCCCTGCGCCAGCCGCGATATGGGAATCCCAAACCCCTTCAGCCGCTCCGCCAAATAATGCCCCGTCGCCGCGCCATCCACGGTTGCCGGCATCGCCAGAATAATCTCCTCCGGCGGGTCGCGTTCCAGCCGCTCAAGCAAGCTGGCAATCGCCAGATCCTCCGGCCCCCGCCCCGCCAACGCCGAGAGCGAGCCGCCCAACACATGATACGCCCCGCGATAAATCAGCGCCCGCTCCAGCGCCCATAAATCGGCCACCGTTTCCACCACGCAAATCCGCCTCTCGCGCGCCGGGTTCACACAAATCATGCACGGATCGCAGGAATCCAGATTCCCGCAAACCGAGCATGTCCGCACACTCGCCGCCACCGCCTGCAACGCCTCGGCCAGCGGCAGCAACCTCGTCTCGCGTTCACGCAATAATTTCAGCACAATCCGCCGCGCGCTGCGGGGCCCCAGCCCCGGCAGCTTCGCAAATAACCCGATCAGCCGTTCGAGTTCAGGACCACCCATTAAAACGGCAGCTTAAGCCCCGCCGGCAGATTTAACCCGCCCGTGGCGTTCTTCATCTCGGCTTCCGTCAGCTCGTCCAGCTTGCTCTTGGCATCGGCATGCGCCGCCACGATCAAATCCTCCAGCATCTCCGTCTCCGCCGGGTCGGCGAGTTTCGGGTCAACCTTCACCTTTCTCAACGCGCCCTTGCCGCTCAGCGTCACCCGCACCAGCCCGGCGCCAGCCACGCCCTCAACCTCGGTGGCGTCCAGCTTGGCCTGCATATCGGCCATTTTCTGCTGCATCTGCTGCGCCTGTTTCATCAGCCCGGCAATATTCTTCATTCGTCATCTCCTTCATAGAATTCATCCGGCGGTGCCAGCGCCGCCCAATCCGCCGGCATCTCCGGCTCCGCCGCAGCCTCCCCGGGATGCAGTTTCTCAATCTTCGCACCGGGAAATTCAGCTAGAATCGCCAGCACCAGCGGATGCGCCACGGCTGACTGCATCACCTCGCTCTCGGCCTTACCCTCCGCCTGGTCAATCGTCGGCTCGCCCGGCGCGTTGGAGAGCGCGACGGTCCAGCGCCGGTGCGTCTCCGCCTCCAGCAGCGCCGCCAGTTTCCCCGCCAGGTCGCGCGGGGCCTGCGGCTCCAGCCGCAGCTCGATCACCGGCGGCGCGAAGCGCACCAGATGCACCGACTGACGCAGATGCGCGAACAGCGCCACATCCCGCTTGGCTTCCGCCAGCGCCACCACATCCAGGAAGGTGATCGCCCGCGGTGCCGCCTGCATAACCGCCGGCGCCCCATTGGCCACCGCCCGGCTGCCGCCGCCTGATGGCCCCGGCACGGCACCACCCTGCGCCGCCACACCACCCTCGGTAATGCGCTTCAACAACTCGCCGGGCGGCGGCATATCGGCCACATGGCACAGGCGGATGAGGATCATCTCCGCTGCCGCCCGGCGGTCGGGTGCAGCCTCAACCTCCTGCACGCCTTTCAGCAGCATCTGCCACAACCGCCCCAGGAAGGGGATGCTCAACACCCCCGCCAGCGCCGCCCCGCGGGTGCGCTCGGCCTCCGGCAGGGTGGTGCTGGCCATCAGCGCGGGAACAGACTTCATCCGCGTCAGCAGATGCGTCAGCCCCAGCAGATCCGCCAGCAGCACCCCCAGGTCCGCCCCGCGCGCATAGGCGCCATCGGCGATTTCCAGCGCCTTGGCGGCATCGCCCGCCACCAGCGCGTCCATCAGCTCGAACACATAGGAGCGGTCAGCCAGGCCCAGCATTTCCGCCACCATTTCGGCGGTGATCCCGGTTTCATCCTCGCTGCCGCGCGCAATCGCCTGGTCCAGCAGGGAGAGACCATCGCGCACCGAGCCATCCGCCGCGCGGGCGATATGCTCGATCGCGCCCGGTGAAATCGCCACCGCCTCCTTCTGCGCAATGCGGGTGAAATGCGCCGAGAGTTCGCTCACCGCCACCCGCCGCAGGTCAAACCGCTGGCAGCGCGAGAGCACGGTGATCGGCACCTTGCGGATCTCGGTGGTGGCCAGCACGAACTTGATGTGCGGCGGCGGCTCTTCCAGCGTTTTCAGCAGCGCGTTGAACGCCTGCTTGGAGAGCATGTGCACTTCATCGATGATGAACACTTTGGTGCGCGCCGAGAGCGGCTTGAAGCGCGTCGCCTCGATGATCTCGCGCACATCGTCAACCCCGGTGTTGGAGGCAGCGTCCATCTCCACCACATCGGGGTGGCGGTCGGCCAATATGGCGATGCAGTTTTCGCACACGCCGCACGGGTCGGGCGTGGGGCCGCCGGTGCCGTCCGGCCCGGTGCAGTTGAGCGCGCGGGCCAGGATTCGCGCGGTGGTGGTCTTGCCGACGCCACGCACCCCGGTGAGCATGAAGGCATGGGCGATGCGGTTCATCGCGAAGGCGTTGCGCAGGGTGCGCACCAGCGCCTCCTGGCCGATCAGGTCCTTAAAGGTGGTTGGCCGGTATTTGCGCGCCAGCACACGGTAGGCGGCGGCGGGGCTGGGAACTTCCGGCTCGCCGCCAAACAGCGAGGGGCCGGAAAAGGCGGGGGGCGCCGCGTCATCCGCTGTGTCATCATCGAACAAACCCATGCGCGGCAGATAACCTTCTACGAAAAGGAGGTGGGAGGCCGGACAACGACCCATGAGGAAACTCGTTGCGGCTGCTGCCTTCCGGCCCTGACCGGGTTGGCGAGGCTCACGTCCGCCGCCGACCTCCCAGG
>NZ_JABEVC010000173.1 GCF_013044125.1 Acidocella sp.
CGGTTGCGGGGGCGGATTTGGGTTCGATCAGCTTCGCCGCGGGCTTTGCCCCTGCGGCGCCGATCCGGCCCAGCAGCGCGCCGACCTCGACCTCAGCCCCTTCCGGCGCGATGATCTCTTCCAGCGTGCCGGCCTCCGGCGCGTTGACCTCAACGGTCACCTTGTCGGTTTCCAGCTCCACCAGAGGTTCGTCGGCGGCCACTGTGTCCCCGGCTTTTTTCATCCATCGCGCGATGGTTGCGCTGGTAACGCTTTCCCCAAGTGTCGGGACTTTGATGTCGGCGGCCATAACTGCTCCTAATTTGTAGACGCGGGGTCGTTTGGGAGGTGTTGCGAAAGTTTAGACGGATAATGCCTCGTTCACCAGGGCGGCCTGCTCGGCGGCATGGACGCGGGCAAGGCCGGTCGCCGGGCTGGCGGCGGCGGTGCGGCCGACGTAGCGCGGCCGCTTGGCGGCGCCTCCAGCGGCGAGCAGCACGGCCTCGATCTTGCGGTCAACGAAGGTCCAGCCGCCGTTGTTCTCGGGCTCTTCCTGGCACCAGACCACCTCAGCCTTGGTATAGGGAGCCAGCGCCGCCTGCAGCTTGCGGGCCGGGAAGGGGTAGAACTGCTCCAGCCGGACGATGGCAACATTCTTGATGCCGCGTTCGCGCCGCTCGGCCAGCAGGTCGTAATAGACCTTGCCGGAACAGATCACGACGCGCTTCACCTGTGCCGGTGCCGCGATCTGGTCGATCTCCGGGATCACATATTTGAAGCCAGAACCGGTGGTCATATCGCTCAGCGGCGAGATGGCCAGCTTATGCCGCAGCAGGGATTTAGGCGTCATCAGCACCAGCGGCTTGCGGAAGTTGCGCTTGAGCTGGCGGCGCAGCGCATGGAAGTAGTTTGCCGGCGTCGTCAGGTTGCACACCGTCATGTTGCGTTCGGCGCAGAGCTGCAGATAGCGCTCCAGCCGGGCGGAGGAGTGCTCCGGCCCCTGGCCCTCATGCCCGTGCGGCAGCAGCAGCGTGAGGCCGCACATGCGCAGCCACTTCGTCTCGCCCGAGGCCAGGAACTGGTCGATAATGACCTGCGCGCCGTTGGCGAAATCGCCGAACTGCGCTTCCCACAGCACCAGCACGCTGGGGTCCGCGAGGGCGTAGCCGTATTCAAAGCCCAGCACGCCGACCTCTGAGAGGAGCGAGTTGAAGATCTCAATCCGCGCCTGGTCCGTGCTGATGTTGTTCAGCGGCGTGTATTCGTTCTGGTTGGTCTGGTCGATCAGCACGGCGTGGCGCTGGCTGAAGGTGCCGCGCTGGCAATCCTCGCCGGAGAGCCGCACGCGGTGGCCGTCGAGCATCAGCGTGCCGAAGGCCAGCGCCTCGCCGGTCGCCCAGTCGATGCCCTCGCCGGTCTCGATCATCTGCCGCTTGGCTTCGAGCTGGCGCAGAATCTTGGAGTTGATGTCAAAATTTTCCGGCGGCGTGGAGATGGCCTTGCCAACCTCGCGTAGCTGCTCCAGCGGCGCGGCAGTTGCCTGTTCCTCCTGCTCGTCCTCCTCGGTGGCTTGGCCCAGGCCCGACCAATGGCCTTCCAGCCAGTCCGCCTTGTTTACCTTGTACGCCTGCGCGCCCTTGTAGGCGTCCTCCAGGGTCTGGTTGTAATTATCGGCAATCGCCTGCGCCTGTTCGGCGCTCACGCTGCCCTCGGCCGCCAGGGCGTCGGCATAGAGCGCGCGCGTCGTCTTCAGAGCCTTGATCGCTTTGTACATGATCGGCTGCGTGAACGCCGGTTCCTCGTTCTCGTTATGGCCATGGCGGCGGTAGCAGACGAGGTCGATCACCACATCCACCGCGAATTCCATGCGGAATTCGGTCGCCAGCCGGGCCGCGAACACGACGGCCTCCGGATTGTCGCCGTTCACATGCAAAATTGGCGACTGCACGGCCTTGGCAACATCCGTGCAATACAGGCCGGAGAAAGCATGCGCCGGCACGGTGGTGAAGCCGATCTGGTTGTTGACGACCAGATGCACCGAGCCGCCGGTGCGGTAGCCGATCAGCTGGCTCATCGCCAGGGTCTCATACACGACGCCCTGCCCCGCGAAAGCGGCGTCGCCATGCATCAGAATCGCCATCGCGTTGCGGCGGGTGGCATCGCCCATCATGTCCATGCGGGCGCGGATCTTGCCGACCACCACGGGGTCCACCGCTTCGAGATGCGAGGGGTTGGGCTGCAGCGAGAGATGCAACTGGTTGCCGTTGATGTTGATGTCGGTGGAGGTGCCGAGGTGGTATTTCACGTCGCCGGAGCCTTCCACATCCTCAGGCTTGGCGCTGGCGCCGCCGAACTCGCTGAACAGTGCGACGAGCGGCTTCTGCACGATGTTGACCAGCGTGTTCAACCGGCCGCGGTGCGGCATGCCGATGGCGATTTCCTTCACCCCGCCCTTGGCGGCCGTCTCGATGATCGTATGTAGCGCCGGAATCGTGCTCTCGCCGCCCTCCAGGCCGAAGCGCTTGGTGCCGACATAGCGGCGCTGGCAGAAGGTCTCGAAACTGTCAGCCTCGGTCAGCTGGCGCAGGATCTTGGTTTTCTCTTCCGGCCCAAACGCGGCGAGCCAGGGCGCGCCTTCGATCCGCTGCTGGATCCAGGATTTTTGCGCCGGATCCTGGATGTGCATGAACTCGACGCCGATTTCCCCGCAATAGCTGGCGCGCAGGATGGCCAGAATTTCCCGCACCGTCGCGTTGTCGTGGCCGAGTACGCCATTGATGAAAATGGGCCGGTCCATGTCCTCGCTGGTGAAGCCATAGGTGGCGGGGTCAAGCTCGGGGTGCTGGCGCGGCTGGCGCAGATGCAGCGGGTCGAGCTGCGCCTCCAGATGCCCGCGCACGCGGTAGGCGCGGATGAGCATCAGCGCGCGGATGGAATCCAGCGTCGCGGCGCGGGTGTCGGCGGTGGGCGGCGGGGCGGATTTGGTGGCCTCGGGCACTTCGAAAACCGCAGGGCGGGGGGCCCAGGAAGCGCCCGATGCATCGGTGAGGACCGAGCGGGCCTCATCGTCCAGCGAGGCAAAGAGCACCGCGAAATCCGGGTCCACCGAATGCGGGGCGGAAATCCATTTTGCGTAAAGCTGTGCGATGAACTGGGCATTCGCCCCGTTCATGGCGGTTGCGATGATGTCGACGCCGGCCATGCCAAACCTATCCCTCTGTAAAGCGATTCCGTCCCGCTTGTTCCACGCTGCCACACCGGGGCAGCGTCAAGTCCACCCTCCCGCGTGAGAAGGGCGGGTTTGCGAACTCTGCGGGCATATAAGCCACAAGCCCGGCCTGATCTTTATCCGGTTTGGAGGGGCTGGGTTGTTCAACCTGCATGTGTATCAGATTAACCGCCCCGCGCCTTCCGATTTCTTAAAATCCGCCCGTTTCATAATGAGGAAACCCGGCGGAACGCCATGAAAAAGGCTGAACCGCTTGCGCGATTCAGCCTTCAACAGATCAATCACATAGGTGCGGCGCTTATGCCCGCAGCGCCTTCACCATGGTGCTGCCCAGCGCCGCCGGGCTGTCGGCGACAAAAATGCCGGCCTCCTGCATGGCGGCGATTTTCGCCTGCGCGGTATCTTTGCCGCCCGAGATCACCGCGCCGGCATGGCCCATGCGGCGGCCCGGAGGTGCCGTAACCCCCGCGATGAAGCCGACGACAGGCTTCTTGATTTTGTGGCGGGCGAGGAATTCGGCCGCGTCGATCTCGGAAGGGCCGCCGATCTCGCCGATCATGATGATCGCCTGGGTCTCGTCGTCATGCAGGAACAGGTCCAGCACCTCGATGAAATCCATGCCCTTCACCGGGTCACCGCCGATGCCA
>NZ_JABEVC010000174.1 GCF_013044125.1 Acidocella sp.
AGATATTGCTACCAGGCCTCCAGGCCAATCAATACCGATGCTGCCGCCAGCATCCACCAGGCCGCCCGCCGCGCGCCCGGCGTGCTCAGCACCCAGCCCTGCAACGCCGCCGTGAATACAAAAAACCGTGGAATCACCAGCGCCTGCATAAAGCCCATGCGCCAGCCCGCCCCGCCGGTCCCCAGCAAGGGCAGCGGCAGCGAGCACAGCAACAGCCAGCCCCACCACAGCATCGCGGCCATGAACCAGGGTTGGCGCGCCCAGGCAAAGCCCCGCCCCCGCGCGCATTCGTACAAAAACAAAACATCCACCAGGCCAATGCAGATTTCCGCCAGCACCCAGGCATGCAGCAGCCCCAACGGAACAATCAGCGCCGCTGCCAGCGCGGCCTTGCGCATCCGCTCAGAGCGCACGCACGGCCGCTCCTCCGGTGTCCCTGGCCGCCATCAGGCCCTGATAATAGTCGATCCATTGCGCCGTCACCGCCTCCCGGGTGAATCCGGCCAGATACTCCGCATGCCCCTGCGCCGCGATTTTCTCCCGCAACGCCTTGTCATCCAGCACCTTGCGGATCGCCACGGCCAGGCCCGCGCTGTCATTCACCGGCACCAGCATGCCGTTCTCGCCATTGCGGATATACGCGCGCGGCCCGTCGCTGTCGCAGGCGACAAAGGGCGTCCCCGCCTGCCACGCATCCAGAATCACAGTCCCGAACGGCTCATAGCGCGAGGGCAGCACACACACATCGGCCGCACGCAGCAAGGCCCCGCGGTCAGTCCGCCAGCCCAGAAACCGCACCTGTCCCGCCACATCCAGCCTTTCGGCCAAAGCCTGCAACTCAGCCAGAATCGGCCCGTCCCCCGCGACCCACAGTACGCAGTCCGGCAGAAACGCCAGGGCATGCAGCATGGTGTCCAGCCCCTTCACCGGATGCAGCCGCGAGAGCGTCAGAAGCACCCGCGCCTCCGGCCGGGTCACCAGCGCCGCGCGGTCAATCGCCGGGGCGTCATCCACCGTGGGAAACGTCGGGATATACGCCGCCCGCTCCGCCGTCACGCCAGCCTCGTGCATATGCCGCACCAAATCGCGCGTCACGCCCACAAAACGGGTGCAATGCCCAAAATACCGCAGTTCCTCATAATCGCCGAACCAGCCGATCACCTCTGCCCGCTGGCGCGCCGAGGCGGGCACCAGGCTCGCGGCCCGGCGCATCCAGCAATGAATGATATCGGGCTTCTCGCGCGCGATCAGCCGGCGCATCCGCCACCATTGCAGTGGACGAAACGAATCCGCCAATACCTCCGGCGCCATGCGCAGCCCGGCCGCCGCCAGCTCCCCCGCGCGCGGCGCATCAGGGCGCATCACCACGCACTGGTCAATCCCTGCCTCATGCAGGCTGAGCATCACATCGGTCGAGTACAACTCGGCCCCGCCATTCCCCTTGCCCGCCATCACATGCAGAACGCGCATTTAAAAAACCCCTGCCAGCAAAGCCGGTAATGGCCGCTTATACCGTGCCTTACAGGCAGACGCCCGCCTTCACAAACCCCTCACGCCCGCACCTGCACATAGCTCCCTGGCGCATTCTCGATCGGCTTCAACTTGCCCTTGCCGGGGATTCGCGCCGGCACCCTGGTGCTGTCAAACCCGCTCACCCAGCGCTGCCAGTCCGGCCACCAGGACCCGCCAACCTCGGTCGCGCCGGTAAACCATTCATCCGGATTTGCCGGCAGTTCGGCATTGATGAAATGATTATACTTGCCCCCCTCGGGCGGATTGACCACGCCCGCGATATGGCCCGAGGCCGCCAGCACGAAACGCACCGGGCCGCCAAAATTCAACGCGCCCTTGTAGGTGCTGGTCCAGGGCGTGATATGGTCCTCCCGGCAGGAAAGAAAATAAACCGGAATATCAATCCTGCGCAGATCCACCGGCACGCCCTTCATCGCGATGCCGCCCGGCTGCGCGAGCAGGTTCTTCTGATACATATTGCGTAAATAAAACGAATGCATCGCCGGCGGCATGCGGGTCGCGTCCGAGTTCCAGTACAGCAGATCGAAGGGAAACGGCTCCTTGCCAAGCAGATAGTTGTTGACAACAAAACTCCAGATCAAATCATTCGCGCGCAGCATATTGAAGGTGGCCGCCATGTCAGCACCCTCCAAATATCCTTTCTTGAACATCTTCTCCTCGATGCTGCTCAACTGCTCCTCATCGATGAACACGCCAAGCTCCCCCGCATCGGTGAAATCGGTCAGCGTGACAAGAAACGTCGCGGCCTTTATCCGCTCATCCCCGGTCGCCTTCATATACCCCAGCGAGGAAGCCAGCAGCGTCCCCCCCAGGCAATAACCGATGGCGTTCACCTCGCGCATCCCCGTGGCTTTCTCGATCGCATCCAGCGCCGCGAGCACGCCCTCCACCATGTAGTCATCAAAATTCTTGTCCGCCAGCGTGGCGTCCGGGTTCACCCAGCTCACCATGAACACCGTATGCCCCTGGGACACCAGATAGCGCACCAGCGAATTCTTCGGCCGCAGGTCAAGAATATAAAATTTATTGATCCACGGCGGAAAAATCACCACCGGTCGGGCAAACACCGTCTCGCTCGCCGGGCTGTACTGGATAAGCTGCATCAACTCGTTCTGGTAGATAACCTTGCCTTCCGAAACCGCGATATTCCCGCCAACCTTGAAGGCCTCGGTATCAGCCATCTTGATCCGCAGATTGCCCCGCCCCTGTTCCAGATCGCTCAGCAGGTTGCTCAACCCCTTCACCAGATTCTCCCCCCCCGTCTCGCGCGTGCGGCGCAGCACCTCGGGGTTTGTCAAGGCAAAATTGCTGGGGCTGAGCGCATTGATGAACTGGCGGGAGTAGAAATCAATCTTCTGCGCGGTCTTGGGCTCCAGCCCGTCCACTTTCGTTACCACATCATTTATGTAGCGCGCCGAAAGCAGATACGACTGCTTGATATAATCAAAAATTTCATTCTGCTGCCAGGCCGGGTCGGCGAATCGCTTATCCTTCGGGTCGCTCTGGATCACCGGCTCCGATTCCATGCCCATAATCCGCCGCGTCGTATTCTGCCACAACGTCATATAATCGCGCCACAACCCCAGTTGCGCATGCACCATCTGCCCCGGATTGGCGAGCAGTTTGCTGGTCATCTCCAAAAACGCGCCACCCACATTCAGCGGATCCAGCTCCACGCCCTCCTGTGCCTGGCGGCGCAGCCAGTCGTTCACCAGGCGCTGCGAACGCGCGGCGATATCGGCCATGGAACGCCCCAACTGCTCGGCATCCGGCAGCTTTATGTCGGTTTCGTTCTGTCCGGTGGTTTGCGTCATTTATGGCTATCCTTTCCGTGGCGGCAGTTCTCAGGCAAACAACTGATATGCGTTTTTGCTTGCGGAGAAAATCCTGATGACATTTCGGCGGCTTGGTTCTGCGGTGTCTGTTGTTCTATCATTGTTCTTGGGCGGTTGTTCCGGTTCGTTAGGTTTGTACCACAGCCTTGAAGGTGGCGCGATTGCCCAGAACCGGCAACCCCCGCCAGGAGCGGACCAGCCCTACCCCAATCTCGCCGATGTGCCGCAAGCCCCGCCGCCAGCCGCGCCCGGCGCGCAAGCCGCTATCGCCGCGCGCGCGCGCGCCAGCACCCCCGGCGTCTCTCCGCCCTCGCCGGGTGCGCTGGCCGGGCTGGAACTGCCCGCCGCCCCGCCGCCGCTGCCCAACATCCCAGGGC
>NZ_JABEVC010000175.1 GCF_013044125.1 Acidocella sp.
ATCCTCGCCTCAATTCAACGCTTCTGCCTGCGCTCCCTCACAACAAATGCCTAAAATGCAGACGACTTCCGAATCAGGACACTAGCGTCATATTTAGCGCGCGCCGCCCACCAACCCGCGCGCAGTACCCTGCGTCATGAATGACGCAGGGTACTAGACGGCTTATTTAAGCACGCGCCGCATGGCCCATGCCAGCGCCTCATTCACCGCAAAACTGCCAGCGGCGGCGGCGGCGGCAAACGCAATCTGCCCCGCGCTCAATGCCGCAAACCCAAAGAGATGGCGCAACTGCGGCACCGCCAGCGCCAATGCCAACGCCGGCAGCGCGATGACCGCAACAATCGCCAAGGCCCGGTTTGGCGTGCGCAGCGCCCGCAGTGCGCTGGAATCCAGCCCCTTGCTGGTCAGCACCAGTCCGAAATTACCCAGCACCAGCGCAACAAACGCCATGGCCCGCGCTGCCGCCTCACTGCCCGGCCCGCCCATGCTGGCCAGAAACACCACCAGCGCACTGGCCAGCACCACAACGCCCTGGCCAAGCCCGCGCGCCAGCAACGGCAGATCGAACAAGGATGCGCCAGGCTGCCGGGGCTGGCGGGACATCACATCCGCATCTTCGGCCTCAGCCTCGAACACGATAGAGGAGGCTGGGTCAATGATCAGCTCCAGGAACACCACATGGATCGGCCCCAGCAGCGAGGGCCAGCCCAGCAGCACCGGAATCAACGACATACCAACAATGGGGACATGCACGGCGAGGATATAGGCGAAGGCCTTGCGCAAATTGCCGTCAATCCGCCGCCCCAGGCGGATGGCCGCAACCAGGCTGGTAAAATCGTCATCCAGCAGCACCAGCGACGCTGCCTCCCGCGCCACATCCGTGCCGCGCCCGCCCATCGCCACGCCGATATGCGCGGCCTTGAGCGATGGCGCGTCGTTGACGCCATCGCCCGTCATCGCCACGACCTCGCCATTGGCGGCGAACGCCTGCACCAGCCGCAGTTTCTGTTCCGGCATGATGCGCGCGAACACCCGCGCCTGCGCAACGCGCTGACGCAGCGCCGGCTCATCCAGCGTGGCGATTTCCTGGCCAGTCAGCACGCCGCCGGTGGCGATGCCCGCCTGCTGCGCGATGGCCAGCGCCGTCGCGGGGTGGTCTCCGGTGATCATGGCAACGTCAACGCCGGCGCTATGGCACGCCGCCACCGCCTCGCTTACGCCAGGGCGCAGCGGGTCGGCCAGCCCGGTCAGCCCCAAAAACGTAAAGCCGAAATCATGCTGCGATTCCGGCCAGACCGGCCCGGCATGCACCCCCTTGGCCACGGCCAGAACCCGCAGGCCCTCATTTGCCATCCGCGTCACATCCTGGCGGAGCGCCTCCAGCGCGGGCGCATCCATATGGCAAAGGTCCGCCACCGCCTCCGGCGCGCCCTTCGCCGCGATGACATAAGGCCCGCCCGCGCCAGCCCGCCACACCTGGGACATCGCCAGCAGCTCAGGCTGGAGAGGATAATTGCGCGCCAGTTCCCAGCCCGCGTGCAGATGCTCCGTATCAGCCAGAAACCGCTGGCCCAGGCGGTGAAACGCCTGCTCCATCGGGTCGAACGGGTCCGCCCGGCTCGCCAGAATGGCGAATTCCACCAGCTCATGAAACGCCTCGGGCAGTTCCCGCGCCGCCTCCCCCACGGCAAGGCTCTGCCCCCCGGCCTTGAGCGCCGCCACTGACATACGATTCTGCGTCATGGTGCCGGTCTTGTCGGCGCAAAGCAGCGTCGCGGTGCCCAGCGCCTCGATCGCCGCCGAACGGCGGACCAGCACATGCCGCTGCGACAAGCGCCAGGCGCCCAGCGCGAGGAAGATCGTGAGGACCAGCGGAAACTCCTCGGGCAGCGCGGCCATGGCAAGGGTGATGCCCGCGAGAATCGCCTGCAGCCACTGGCCATGCAGCAGCCCGTAAACAACGGCCGTGATAACCGAGGCCGCGATGCCCACCGTGGCAAAAACCCAGACGAGGCGGCGCATCTGCACCTGCAGCGGTGCCGGCGCCGCTTCCACCGTCCCCAGCGATTTGCCAATGCGGCCGATGGCGCTACGCGGCCCCGTCGCGGTTACCAGCGCGGCGCCGCTGCCACCAACAATCAGGCTGCCAGCCCAGACATGGGGGCTGTCATCACCCCCGGGTACGGCATCCGGTTCACCAGCCGCTCCGGCGCGCTTGCGCACCGGCACGGACTCACCGGTCAGCAATGCCTCGTCCACCTGCATGGCGCTGGCCTCTCGCAGCAGGGCGTCCGCCGGAACCCGCTCGCCCTCGTTCAGGCTGATCACATCGCCACGCACCAGCTCGCGGGCAGGCAGGCGCAGGCGCTGCCCGTCCCGCCAGACCAGCGCCTGCGGGCTTGCGAGGCCGCGCAGTGCCGCAAGGGCATTTTCCGTGCGGGTTTCCTGCACCACCACCATGCCCACGTTGAGCAGGGCAAAACCAAGCAGGATCAGCGCCTCCGCCAGATTCCCGAGCAGCAGATAGATAACACCCGCGCCCAGCAGCAGTTGCAGCATCGGCTCGCGCACCGCATCCCAGGCGATACGCGGCAAATGGCGGCGCTGGTCCTGCGGCAGTTCATTCGGCCCATCCAGGCGCAGCCGTTCTCTCGCCTCGGCCGAGGACAGCCCAGGTCCGCTACCCGGCATGGCTGGGTCAATCGGTTTCGCCATCCGGCGAGCCTAGAGCCAATCGAAACTGCCGTGCAATGTTTCGCGCGATGATCCGGCTGAATATGCCTGCGGCTTGGGCGATGCTATACCAACGGCGGAAAAGGAATTTGACGCACATGATCGTACATATCCACACGGAAAACCATCTGATTGAGCGGACCGGCTGGCTGCGCGCCGCCGTTCTGGGCGCCAATGACGGCATTATCTCAACCGCCAGCCTTATCCTCGGCGTGGTCTCCGCGGGGGGAACACAGCACGATGCGCTGGTCGCCGGCGTCGCCGGGCTGGTCGCGGGCGCGATGGCGATGGCCGCCGGCGAATATGTCTCGGTAAGTTCACAGAGCGACACCGAGAACGCCGCGCTGGCCAAGGAACGGCACGAGCTGATGACGTCCCCCGCCCACGAGGCCGAAGAGCTGGCGCAGATTTATGTCAGCCGCGGCGTCGGGCCGGAACTCGCGCGCGAAGTCTCGCGCCAGCTCATGGTCAAGGATGCGCTGGCCGCGCATGCCCGCGATGAGCTGGGTATTTCACACACAACGGGCGCCAACCCCATTGAAGCCGCGCTCGCCTCGGCGCTGACATTCTCCGCGGGCGCCGCGGCGCCGCTGATCATCGCCGTGGTCTCACCGCTGGCATTGGTGATGCCCGCCATCGGCATCGGCGCCATGCTCTTCCTGGCCGTGCTCGGCGCGGTGGGCGCCAAGGCGGGGGGCGCCGCGCCGCTGAGGCCGGCCCTGCGCGTGCTCTTCTGGGGCGCGCTGGCCATGGCGGCGACAACCGGCATCGGCCGGCTGTTCGGCACCGTAGCCTGAACCGGAGCACCCCGCGCACATGAATAACGCAACTGTCCCGGCCCGTTACGACGGCGTCTCCATCATCCTGCACTGGGCCACCGCGGCGCTGGTGGTGCTGCAATTCGGCTCGGCCGAGACCTGGGATTTTTTCCCCAAGGCCGTGCGGCATGTCATGATCACCGGCCATATGTCCTTCGGCGTGATCCTCACCGCCGTCATCGCGCTGCGTATTTTATGGCGCCTGACCCCCTTCTACAGCGCACCCGCCGCCGGAACCGGGCTCATGGACCGCGCCGCGAAGGCGATGCACCATACGCTGTATACGCTTATCGCCGCCGAAATTCCCCTGGGCTTTTTCACGCGCTGGACCGATAATCACGCGCTGAGCTTCTTCGGCCTGCTCATCGCCTCGCCCTTCGGCACCTTCTCCAAGGCAACCGGCGGCTTTGTCGATGAAATTCATGATCTCAACGCCTGGCTGATCATGATCCTGGTTGCTGGCCACGCCCTGGCGGCGCTGTACCACCACTACCTCCTGCGCGACGATACCCTGCGCCGGATGCTGCCGCTACGCGCGCGTAACCCGCTCTAATCCTGAACGCTCGCGCAGGACAGGCCAAACTGCGCGAGCGCCTCCTCCAGGTAATCAGCCAGCAGCGGAATGCCGAGCAGATAATCCGCCGTCCGCGTATTATGGTCACGCGCCGCCTCGCCCCGCAGCGCGTCCCAATCGCTGATGTCCCCATCGCCGCGCCCGAGCCAAGTCATCGTCACCAGATCCACCTGCGCATCCTCGTTCAAGGCCCAGATCACGCTGGAAAGCTCCGTACGCACCGGATCGTCAGAATGGTCCTCCAGCACGGCGCGCATGTCATCATCACTCGCGTTGGAACCGGGGTCCGGGTCGGTCACCTCGTCCTTGGCGTCAAACTGCCGCGCCTTGGCGATAATGAAACAGATCGTTTCGAGAGCAATCGACAAGTTCGGTTCTTCGGCCATTTTTCCCTCGCTGTGTACAGGGCCTCTCTGAGCGCAAGATTACTGCAAATCAGCAACAATTGCACGCCAAACCGTCATCACGCCGCGGGCGTGAAGCGCAGCGCCACGCCATTCATGCAATAGCGCAAGCCCGTCGGCGGCGGCCCGTCGGTGAACAGATGCCCCAGATGCCCGCCGCAACGCCGGCAATGCACCTCAGTGCGCTCCATGAAGAGCGAGTTATCGCGGGCGGTCAGCACGGCATCAGGCAGCGGCGCCCAGAAGCTCGGCCAGCCGGTGCCGCTGTCATATTTGGTTTTGGAGGAGAACAGCGGCAACGCGCACCCGGCGCAGCCAAAAATGCCCGCGCGGTGCTCGTTCAGCAGCGGGCTGGAAAACGGCGCCTCGGTGCCTTGTTGGCGCAGCACGTCATACGCCGCCGGGGACAGTAATTTCCGCCATTGCGCGTCGCTATGCGTCACCTCATAGGTTTGGGTGGCCCCGGCGGCGGAGCCGCCAAACAATGCCGCGGCGGAGCCGCCAAACAATGCCGCGGCGGAGCCGGAGAGAAAAAGATTACGCCTGTTCATGAGATACTCCTGTTTTCGGGAACGGACGCAGCAACGCCTTCAACGCGCCTGGGGTTGTCACCGGCAGGGCGCAGGTGCCGCCCCGGCAGACGAAGGCGGCGGGCACTGCCGAAGTTTTGCCGTATGCCGGATGATCGGGTGGCAGCACGGCGTCCGCCGCAACCTGCAACACCACCACGGCGGGGTCGGGCGCGGCCAGGGCGGCGCGGGCCAGGTCCCGGGCCCCAGCAGTCACCACCACGCAGCTGGCGTTCTCCAATATATCCAGCGCCGCGAGCAACACCGGTGAAGCCGCCAACGCTTCCACCCGCCCGCCATAGGCCGCCAGCACCGCCTCGGCCCTGGCGCGGTATGCCGCATCGCCCGTGAGATGAAACAAAATCGCGTAATTCTCCGCCATCAGCCCGATGCCCGAAGGCGTGGGGCCATCGGTGACATTGCGCCCGCGCGGCCCAGGCACATCCGCCGCATCATGCGCCGCCATGTAGAAAGCCCCTGCCCCATCGCTGAAGTTTTCCTCCGCCGCGCTCAAAATGCGCAAGCCCTGGGCAAGGCGCGCGGCCTCGCCGGTGGCCTGATACAGCGCCAGCGCGGCGCGCAGCATCGCCGCCTGGTCCTCCAGCAGCCCGGCGGCGGAGATGATCCCGCCCCGATAACCATGGGCGATGCGGCCATCCGGCCTGCCCATTTTCTCCGAAATAAAGTCAAACACCCGCGCCGCCTCGTCCAGCCAGCCCGGCTCGCCAAACACGAAGCTCGCACGCGCCAGCGCCGCGATGGTCAGCGCGTTCCAATCCGCCAGAATCTTATCATCCCGGCCGGGGCGGATGCGCCCGCTCCGCCGCGCCAGCAGCGTCTCCCGGCAATCGGCAAGCGCCAGCTCGGTGGCAGCATCACCCAGCGGGGTCTTGCGTTCCAGGATAATCCGCTCCTCCCAGTTGCCATGCGGGGGCAGCGGGTAATGCGCGCCGAACAACTCTATCTGCGCGCCCAGAACCTCGCTTATCTCCTCCACCTCCCACACATAGAACCTGCCTTCCACCCCCTCGCTGTCAGCATCTTCCGAGGCGGCGAACGCGCCCTCCTCGCGCATGTCGCGCCGCAGCCAGGCCACGGTTTCGCGCGCGCGGGCCGCGTAGAGTTGCGTCCCGGTTTGCGCGTGGGCCAGCGCCAGCAAATCCAGTATCAACGCGTTATCATAGAGCATCTTCTCGAAATGCGGGATCAGCCAAGCCTGATCCGTGGCATAGCGGGCGAAGCCGCCGCCGAGATGGTCATAAATCCCGCCCTGGCAGATGGCGTTCAACAGCAGCGTCACCGCCTCGCCCGCCCGCGCATCCCCTGCGCGAAAAGCCTCCTGCCACAGCAACCTGAAAACCGGCGTGTTCGGGAATTTCGGCGCGCTACCGCTGCCGCCATGCCGCCAGTCGATGCCGCGCAGAAACCACCCGCGCACATTATCCAGCGCTTGCGGGCCAGGAAGCGCGCCCGGACGCGCCGCCGCGCTGGCCGCCAACGCCCGGCCCATCGCCGCCACGGTCTCGCCTATGCGCGCGCGATCCGTCTCCCACGCTTTGGCCAGCGCGCTCAGCACCTGGGTGAAACTCGGCCGGCCGAAACGCGGCTCGGGCGGGAAATAGGTGCCGCCCCAGAACGGCTCTCCCGCCGGGGTGAGCACCATGGTCAGCGGCCAGCCGCCCTGCTCGCCCATGGCGTGCAGCGCGCTCATGTAAATCTGGTCAATATCCGGCCGTTCCTCGCGGTCGACCTTGATATTCACATAATGCGCGTTCATCAGCGCGGCGACGCGTTCATCCTCAAAGCTCTCATGCGCCATCACATGGCACCAGTGGCAGGCGGCATAGCCGATGGAGAGCAGGATCGGCACATTGCGCGCCCGCGCCTCTTCCAGCGCCTCAGCCCCCCAGACGTGCCAGTGCACCGGGTTGTCCTTATGCTGCCGCAAATAGGGCGATGACGCCTCACCCAGCCTGTTAACCATGCCCGCCACCTCCACATTATCCAGGGTAGATGGGAACGCGTAGGCAAGCACACCAGAACACAGGCCAAAAGAAAAACCGGCCACCCCGAGAGGAGCGGCCGGTCAATCCTTGCCTTCAACGCGGAAGGATCAACTCTACCCTATGGAAATTTCTTCCGCGTGTAGAGATAGGCGAGGCCGTATAATCCCAGATAGAGGAACGGGATAAAAATGATCAGCCCTTCAAGATCGCCAAGCATGGTCAGCTTCCTTTCTTCTGGGTTTCGAGCTGGGTCTCGAAGAGAACGCCTCCCGCCACCGCAATGAGAATAATCATGGTCGTGCCAACCAGCCAGGCGAAATACCAGGGGCCATAGTCGCCGCAGAGAACCGCCAGCACGATGGCGATCAACAGCACCACCGCCAGGCCCAGAAATTTTGTAAAGGTTTTCATCTCAAAACTCCTAGTAGCTATGCGGATCGTTAACGATGGTCTCGGTCTTCACCTTGCCGCGCATGACATAAAACGCCCATGAGGTGTAGGACAGAATAATCGGCACGAAGACCGCTGCAAAAAACAACATCCAACCAAGGTTATAGGCACTTCCGGTGGCATTCCAGACTGTCAGGCTCTGGCTCGGATTGGTGGAAGACGGCATCAGGAACGGGAACATCGCGAACCCGACCGTGCTGATAGTCCCGGCCCAGGCAACCGCGCCAAGCCACCAGGCCAGCACCTTAAGGTGCAGCCGCAGCGCCAGCGTACCCGCCAGCATGCCAACGAACCCAAGCACCGGCGCCAGCCAGAGGATGGGGTGGTTGTTATAGTTGTTCAGCCAGGCACCCGCCTGCACCGCAACAGCCGGCCCGCCAAGCGGCGTCGCCTGCATGCCGGGATTCACCGCGCCGGTGAACACATACCCGTTGAGATGCGAAACCCAAAGCCCGCCCACCGCGAAGATCACCGCCGCCAGCAGGCCGCCGCAGCTCGCGAACAGGCGCGCCCGGCTGTAGATCGGCTCAACACCGCGCAACATCAAAAAGGTGCCGCCCTGGTAGATGCTCAAGGAGAGCGACATCACACCGCACATCACCGCGAAGGGGTTGAGCAGGTAGCTGAGGAAGGATTCGCCCTGGTAGTACTGGCCGGTCCAGCCATAATGAAAGCCAACACCTTCGAGCACATTCCCGAAAGCCGCGCCGTAGATGATCATGGGCACCGCGCCGGAGATCAGGAAGGCCCAGTCCCATGTGGCGCGCCAGGATTTGGCATCCACCTTGGAGCGGTATTCAAATGCCACGGGGCGCATGATCATGCTGAACAGCAGCAGGATCATCACCACATAGAACACCGAGAACGAGGTGGCGTACAGCGTGGGGAAGGCGGCAAAAATGGCGCCGCCGCCCAGGATGAACCACACCTGATTCCCATCCCAATGCGGGCCGATGATGTTGAGCGCGGTGCGGCGCTCGGCATCGTTTTTGCCGACAAAGCGCAGCAGCGTGCCAACCCCCATATCCATGCCCACCATCACGGCCAGGCCGGTCAGCAGAACCCCCAGGAGAACGGCCCAGATAATTTTCAGAGCAACATAGATTTCCATTTGTCAGTCTCCTTCCTATTCCCAGGACTTGGCGGCAAAGCCGGGTTTGGCGAACATCGGCAATGCGCCCGTGCCGGCAACCGGGGCTGCATGGTCATGGGATTGAGGGCCAAGGCGGGCGTATTTGAACATCAGATAAAGCTCCGCGGCGATGAAGAGGCTGTAGAGCAACGCAAAGCCGATGAGCGAGAAGACCATGTAGCCAACATTATGGCTGGAGGCGGCCTGGAACGTCGGCAGCCAGCCATACACCGACCACGGCTGGCGCCCGGCCTCGGCCGTGATCCAGCCGAATTCGCAAGCCAGAATGGGCGCCGGAATGGAGATCATGCAGAGCTTCAGCAGAAACCTGTTGTTCTCCAGCTGGTTCTTCAGGCTGAAATAGGCCATGAACGCGAACAGCGCGATGAAGTAGAAGCCCAGGAACATCATGATCCTGAACGCCCAGAACGTGACGAACACATTCGGAACGGTGTCCAACTCGGTCTGCTGCACCACCGCCGGCATCTCAGCCGGGGTAATCGCATTCAGGTCCTGATTCGGCGCGTTCTGCTGCGCCAGAAAGCCGTAGCCCATGTCGTCTTCATACTGCTTGAACGTGGCGAGCGAGGCCGCGTCATGCGTCGTGCTGTATTGCTGCAACGCGTCAATCGCCTTGATGCCGTTGAGGATCTTGGGCCCCGCGGCGCCTTCAAGATCGATCAGGCCAGGAATCGACTTGTCGAACGTGTGTGTAATCAGCGGCGTCAGCACATAGGGAACGCCGATTTCAAACACATTGCTCTGCGTTTTATCGTCCGGCAGCGCCGCCACCAGCCAGGGCGCGGCCGGCGAGGTCGTGGTATGCCACAGCCCCTCGATCGCCGCGATTTTGGTTGGTTGCAGCAGATCATCCAGCCGCCCGAGCGCATCGCCCAGCGTCACCACGGCCAGCGTCGAGATCAGGCCGAACACTGCGGCCATGCGAATTGAGCGCGCTGCGAATTCCTTATGCCGGTTGGTGAGCAGGTAATAAGCGCTGACACCCATGACGAACATCGCCCCGGTAACAAAACCGGCAATCGAGGTATGCACGAATTTCGCCTGCGCATCCGGGCTGAACACAAGCTGCACAAAGCTGTTGAACTGCATGCGCATCGTATCCGGATTGAAGCTGGCCCCTTTCGGGTCCTGCATGAAGCCGTTCGCGATGAGAATCCATAATGCCGAAAGATTGGAGGCAAGCGCCACCAGATAGGTTATGGCCAGATGCGCCGGCTTGCTCAGCCGGTCCCAGCCAAAGAACATCAGCCCGATGAAGGTCGACTCCATGAAAAAGGCCATCAGCCCTTCAATGGCCAGCGGCGTGCCGAACACGTCGCCAACGAAATGCGAAAACATCGACCAGTTGGTGCCGAATTCAAATTCCATGGTCAGGCCGGTAGCGACACCGATGGCGAAATTGATGCCAAACAGCTTGCCCCAGAACTGGGTCATGTCCTTATAAACCTGCTTACCGGTGATGACGTAGGTGGTCTCCATCGCGGCGAGGATCATGGTCATGCCAAGGGTCAAAGGCACGAAGAGAAAATGATAGAGGGCAGTCAAGGCAAATTGTAGACGAGAGAGGTCTACAACCGTTGGGTCTATGAGCGGCATTACAAATGCTCCTGCTACGATTGGTGCTGTGTTTCAGTTTTGATGAACATACCGGCGTACCATACGCGGGGCCTACTTCGAGTGAGTTGATCTATATCAAAGCCTGTTCAGATAATAAAATCCGCGTAATCCGGCCAATTGCAGTATAATTCTACTCTCTTAACCACTTCGTCACGCTTTATGCAGAATAATACAAATTCATATACTGCTAATTGGCCTGCCTCAGAAAAACTCTACCGCCTGTAAGTGTATAAACCACATCCATAACCGCCAGCCCGGCCCGGCGATGGGTGATATACAGCACCGTTTTCCCCGCCATCACCGGCCGCAGATCGCGCAGCAAGGCCTGCTCGGTCAGGGTGTCCAGCCCTTCGGTCGGCTCGTCGAGAATCAGCCAGGGCGTGTCCTTCAGCACCGCCCGCGCAATCGCCACGCGGCGCGCCTGCCCGCCGGAAAGCCGAACCCCCGCCTCGCCCACAATGGTATCCAGCCCCAGCGGCAACCCCCGCACGAAACCGGCCAGTTGCGCCACTTCCAGCGCGTGCCACAGCTCATCCTCCGCCGCCTCGCCCTTGGCGATCAACAGATTGTCGCGGATCGTGGTATGGAACAAATAGCTGCGCTGGGAGACCACGCTGAAATACCCCGCCAGATCCTCCGCGTGGAAGTCCCGCAGCTCCACCCCGCCAAATTTCGCGCTCCCCGCCTGATACTCATGAAAGCGCAGCAGCAGGTTGATCAGGCTGGTCTTGCCCGCTCCGGTGGCGCCCATGATCGCGGCATGACAGCCCTGGCTTATATGCAGGTCCAACCCGTTCAACGCCCATGGCGCATCCCCGGCATAACGCAGACAAACTCCGCGCAGGTCGAGATCAAACCGCTCCGGCCGGGGCGAAGGATGCGCGGGCGGGACGATCACGGGCTTTTGATCCGCGATCTGAAAGATTCGCGCCGCCGCCGCGCGGATCTGCCCGAGAAACTGGAACGCCACCGGCAACGGCGCCACCGCCTCGAACGCCGCCATGGTGCCCAGAGCCAGCATCGGCAGCTGCGGCGCGGCAAGCCGCCCGGCGCTCACCGCCGGAATCACCGCGGCCACCACCAGCAACAGCGTGAAATTCGTCAGCAACCCGGCGGCCGCGCTGCCCAGCCCGGTGATGCGCGCCATCTCCGCCTGCCGCCCGATCAGCCGCGCATTCAGCCCCGCCACGCGCGCCTGCAAGGCGGGGGCGGCATTATAGCTCAGCAATTCGCCCATGCCCTGCACGGCATCGACCATTTCCGCGCGCAAATCCGCGTTCAGCCACGTCATTTCACCGCTGGCAGACGCACCCCGCTTTTGCGTCAGCCACGGCAACGCGCCCCCGGTCAGCGCCAGCCCCGCCAGCAGCGCCAGCGCCGCCGGCCAGGAGAACACGCCAAAGAACGCCACCATCGCGACCCCAGCCCCGCAGGCCACGGCAAACGGCACGAACACCCGCAGGTAGAACATGTTCAGCGTGTCGATATCCGCGACAATGCGCGACAACAAATCGCTCGCCCGGTAACCCTGCAACACCGCCGGGGCCAGCGGCTCCAGCTTTGTGTAGAACCACACACGCAGCTGCGCGAGCAGCCGGAAGGTTGCGTCATGCGTCACCAGCCGCTCCACATAGCGCGAGGCCACGCGCACGGTCGCGAAAAACCGCACCCCCGCGGCCGGGCTGAAAAAATTGAACGCATTCTGCGCGGCAAAGCCCGCCAGCCCGGTGAGCGCGGCGGCGGCCAGAAACCAGCCGGAGAGCGCCATCAGGCCAAAATTCGCCAGAACGGTGAGGCAGGCCAGCGCAACGCCGCCCAGCATCCAGCCCCGGTAGCCATCAAACAACCGCAGCAGGCGGATCAGATCGCGCATGAGATTTCCTCCACCCCTTCGCGCCCAGCATTGCGCATCGCGGCATATAGCCCGCCGCTGGCCCGCAGCTGTGCCGGCGTGCCGCACTCGGCCACCCGCCCGGCCTGCAACACCACCACACTGTCCGCGCGCTCGGCCATGGCCAGCCGATGCGCGATCATGATCACCGTGCGCCCCACCGCGAGATCCATGATCGCATCCATCACCAGCGCCTCGCTCTCCAGGTCGAGATTCGCCGTGGCCTCATCCAGGATCAGCAGCTTCGGATCTTTCAAAAACGCCCGCGCCAGCGCGATACGCTGTATCTGCCCGCCGGAAAGCCCCTGCCCCAGATCGCCGATCACAGTCTCAAACCCCTGCGGCAACGCCTCTATGAATTCCAGCGCCCGGGCCTTGCGCGCGGCATCGCGCAGCGCATCCGTATCCGCACCCGGCCGCCCCAGGCGCAAATTGGCGGCGATACTGCCATGAAACAACCGTGGATTCTGCGGCACCCATGCCAAATTCTCCCACCAGCCCTCCACCGCCACCGCGCCCAGCTCCGCCGCGCCGTTAATGCGCACATGTCCCCCCTGCGGCTGAATGAACCCCAGCAGCACGCGCGCCAGCGTGGTCTTGCCTGCCCCGCTTGGCCCTACCACCGCGGTCATCCGTCCCGCCGGAAACACGCAGCTCAGCCCGTCGAGCACCTTCTCCCCACCCTCATAGGAAAATTCAAGATTTTCGCATGAAATCGCAACACCCCGCGGCAGTGGCGGCAGCGGCGCCACCGCTGCCGCGGGCACGGGCGCATCCAGCACCTCAAAAATCCGCCGCGCCGCCGCAATCGCGCTCATGCGTGCGTGGTAATGCGTGGAAAGCCCGCGCAACGGCACAAAATATTCCGGCGCCAGCAACAGCACGAGAAACGCCGGATAGAAATCAATCCGCCCATGCAGCAGCCGCACGCCAAAAATCACCGCCACCAGCGCAATCGCCAGGCTGGCGAAAAACTCCAGCGCCGCCGAGGTAAGAAACGCAATCCTTACCCCCGCCATCGTTGTCTTGCGGTAATCATCGGAAATCCGCGCCACAATCTCTATCTCATCGCGCGCCCGGCCAAACAGCTTCAGCGTCGTGATCCCCTGCAGCATGTCAAGAAAATGCGAACTCATCAGCA
>NZ_JABEVC010000176.1 GCF_013044125.1 Acidocella sp.
AACCATACACCGAGTCTAGAATATTCGCTTACCGCGCCGGAATCCCCCCAGAGCAGAATTCCCCTCCACGATTCAATTATTTATCAACAGACCCTTAGTCACGCTCGAAGCAAGAATCAGCCTGTTAAAATTTAATGCCGAGCAAGCCAAAGTACCGGCTATGCCGAAGAATGAGGGGATGGGGCAGCCCGAAAAATCAAGCCTAAAGCGGTTTTCCGATGAGGTTGCTTTTTTTTATCACTTGGTTACGGGCCGTGCGCCAACAGTCATCACAAACGACACAATAGCTGGTGGCCCATTCATGGAACTGCTTAACGAAATTTTTGGTATTCTTGAAATTAAAGGGAGCGTGGAATCCCAAGCGCGCGCGGCGATCTTGAGATTTAATAGCGAAAAATAAGCGACTAATCTCCCGGTTACGGCGCGCAAAAAAAAATGCTTATCCTGTTCTGTTCAGCAAACAAAACGGAGCAGACATGACCCCTACACCCGAATATGCAACCATCCCCCAGTGGTGCGCCCTTAGTGGATTGAACAGAACCGCGACTTACTTGGCACTTAGCCGGGAGCAGTTGCGCGCTGTAAAACTTGGCCGCCGCACTCTGGTTCACGTCCCTAGCGGCTTGCTTTGGCTTAACAGCCTGCCCGCCGCATCCGTGAATCTCGCCGCCGCCAAAGCCGCTTAAAAACCAAAGCCCGCGCAATGCACGGGCCTGGGGACTACGAAACGGGCTGCTACCTCACAAGAGTAGTCTAAAACCCCCGGCCAGATAGTGCAAGCGGAATCCTAAAGGAATCCTCTATGCCGAACCCCTTAGACCTCGCCCTAAACTACCATGCCGAGACCGGCTACCCGCCTTTCTTCTGCAATGAACACAAGCGCCCCAACTGCCCTGGCGGGTTTCACACCGCCGCGCATGATCCCGATGGCATCCGCGAATTATGGCAAAAACACCCCGGCCCGCTGATTGCCGTTCCTACCGGCGAACCGTCCGGCGTGGCCATTTTGGACATTGATGCAACCAAGCACCCCGAATCCGCCGCATGGTTTTGGCAACATGCCGATGAGCTGAAAACCTTGACCATCGAGAGCCGTTCCGGTGGCTGGCATTGCTACTTTCAGCACCGGCCCGGCCTGACATGCACCTCCGCGCTAAACCGCATCAAGGGCGTGGATGTACGCGCCACGGGTGGCTATATCATCGCCTGGGCAGCGCATGGCTATAGAACGCTCCTGCAAGCGCCTATAGCGCCCTGGCCGTCATGGCTTACCCTACCGGCGGAAAACCGCCCTGAACGCGCCCCCAGCCCGCCGCGTGTGCCGGATGATGCCAATATCGGCAAGTTAATGCGCTGGGTTGTGTGTGCCGGTGAAGGCGAACGCAATGCCCGCGTGTTCTGGGCCGCGTGCAGATTGGCGGAACAGGTTGCCGCCGGAACCCTGGGCCATGCTTATGCCGCCGCCTTGATCGAACAGGCAGGGATTGCCGCTGGCCTGCCCGCGCTTGAAGCCAAGCGAACAGCACAATCAGCCTTGAACGGGAGGGTTTCATAATGACCGAATCCCCCTCTCCTAAGCCGCGTTCCGCCGCGCAAATGCAGGAAATCATCAAAAATTCCGGCGGTATTTATTCAGGTGCGGAATCGTACTTTGCCACCCCGGCCAGCGATGACCGCCCCAGGGCAAAAGCCCTGAAAATGCGCGTGGTATCGCGGGAACAACCCAACCAGGCCACCGCCGATGCAAAGGCCGCAATCGCCCGCGCGCTGGTGCCTGACCTGATGATCAACTTTGGCGATCTCCCCGCCGGGGTAAAAGCCGCCGCGAAATTGCTGGCCGAAACCGGGCGAGTTTACAATATGGGCGGCTTCCCCGTGCGGGTTATAGCCGAGCCAGGCGAGGCTGTACGGATTGCGTCCCTCTCAAATCATGCCGTTACCATGCAGGTTCATGAGCTTTGCCGGCCAATAACCTTGAATAAAAAACAGGAAGAAGTGGCGATTACATACCCCGAACGCGCCGCTAAAATGCTGGTTGATTGTGCGGAAGGTTTCTCCAAACTGGACGGCATCGCCAGTGCGCCGATACTTTCCGAAGGTGGCGAGATTCGGACGGCGGAAGGCTATGACGCCGCAACCCGCCAATGGTGCAACAATATGCCCGCCGTAAATGTTCTGGCTACGCCAAGCCGCGCCGATGCCGAGGCCGCATTGCTAACACTTCGTATAGCGTTCTGGACCTTCCCTTATGCCGATAGCGCGCGTGTCGTCATCGGCAACATGAGCGTTGTGGATACCAGCAAACCGCCGGGCGAGGCCGAGAGCGCCTTCCTATGCGGCCTGTTCACCGCAGTATGCCGCGCCTCGCTTTGGCTTGCACCGGGGTTACTTGTCACCGCGCCGGACGTTTCCGGGGCTGGTTCAGGCAAGGGCCTGCTGATTCAGGCGATATGCGCCATCGCGTTTGGTTCACCCCCGGCGGCCTTCACCGCTGGCAGCGAAAAAACCGAACTGGACAAGCGCATTGCGTCCGAACTCATGCAAGCCGGGACTGCGCTGTTTTTGGATAACGTGAACAGCACGGCGTTAAAATCTGACACCCTCGCCAGCGTCATCACCGAACGCCCCGCGCGCGTGCGGATATTCGGTCAAACCAAGATGGCATCGCTCAATTCAACCGCCTTCATAGCGATCACCGGCAACGGCTTGAGCGTTTCCGAAGATTTAGCGCGCCGGTTTATCGCGCTGGAACTTGACGCAAAATGCGATGATCCCGAAGGCCGCAGTTTTCCAGAGGGGCGCGATGGTTTTCTTGACGGCATCAAGGCGCGGCGCGGTGAATTACTCGCCGCCGTGCTGACCGTCTGGCGCTGGGGCAGGCAGAACGAAGCAGTCCTAAAAAAAGGCAAACCTTTAGGTGGTTTTGAGACCTGGGCGCGCTGGATACGCGATCCGCTGTTGACGCTGGGTTGTGCTGACCCTGTGGCCCAAATTAGCAGGGCGAAGGCTCATGATCCGCGCCGCCAGCGAATTACGGAACTTTTCGAAGTGTGGTGGAAACATCACAAATCCGGGGCGATGAAGGTGGCGGACCTGCATGATGATGTAAAAAATCTCGCAGACCCGCAAGGCAGGAGTAGGCAATTCCTGAACGCCGCCATCGCCCGGATGACCGGAACGCGGTCAGGTGGCTACGCGATGACCCGCCAGGAAGCCGCTGGAGAATGGGGCACGGCAACGTATGCCTTACAGAACGGTAACCGCCCGCAGGAAGCAAGCCGCGCGGTGCGCTGCACAAGGTGCGGAACCGAGGGCCAATTCGCGGGCGGCGCGAATCTTGATGGCTGGTTGTGCGCCGCGTGTCATCCTGGCGATGGGGGGTGACGCATGACCCACGCCCGCAACGTTGCAAACTCAATGTTAGTTTGCTTGCCTATTTGGCGCGATTCAGTTATTATTGTTAAATGATCGAATCGGCCCCTACATCCCTGAATCTCCCCCGCGACCTGGTGCAGCGCATTGACGAAACCGCCGCCCGCGCGATGGAAGCCCGCCGGGTGGCCCTGAACGAAGTCTCGCGCGTTGTCGCCCCGATGGCGCTGGATGGCGCAAAGAGCGCAGAGGATATTTACGGCATCGGTTTGGACGCGCTGGGGGCAGACCTGCGCGGCGTTCCCCGCGATGGCTACGGCGGCCTTTTCCGGGCAATTCGCCGGGCTGGCACCCCGTCCCCCGCCGCGACAGCTGCCGGTGCTGCTGCGCTGGCCGCAGTGGCACCATCTACCGCCCGTATTCGGAAAGGCTGAGCCATGCGCTACGGTTTGGACGAACTGACCGAGACGTTAACCAAGGCCGCAATGGCGAAGGCGCTGGAAGCTGAAACCGCGCGGCGTGAAGTGTTGCCGTTTCTGGGCGAGACTTTTGGCGGGGATGCCGAGGCCCTTTATAAAGAGGCGCTGGAATCGTGCGGCGTTGACCTGGCCGGGATCCCGCCGGACCATTACCGCAGCATGTTGCGCCTGATTACGCCTTCGGGGGAATTAGCGAAACCGTCATTCGCGCAAGATTCCGCCGCACGGAAAACCCTGGCCGCACAATGCCCGGCAACATCACGAATCAGAAAGGCTTGACGATGGCAAAAGACCCCGCACGCGAAAAACTCCGCCAAGCCATCGCCGCACGGAAAGCGAAGATTGCCCGCCGTGACCAACTCGAAGCCGCGCAAACCCGCGCAACTGCTGCAATCCGCGATGCCGACATTAAAATCACCCAAGCGCAGCGCGAGATAGGCGAAGCGCGCGAGGGCCGGGCAAAAGCCGCAGTTGACGCAATGGTAGCCGGTGGCGACCATGTGGCAGTCATGCCGAGCATCACCCGCCAGCGCGCCGCAATCACGGAGATCGAGGATGCAAAACTTATTGCCGAGCGCGCTCTCGAAAAAATCCGGGATGAGCTGGAGGATATTGAGCAAAGCCTGATTTATAAAATGGCGATTGACGAAGGCATGGCCGAGGTGCTGGCCCCGCATGTTGTGCGGTTGATTGAGCGCACCGATGAGATTGAGCGGATGCAGATTCAAAACCGCGCTGAATTGAATCTGTTTTCCCGCTTCGCGCCTGAGTCCCATCAACATCGGTTAGCCGTGGCCCGAGGGCTGCAATACCGCACTACCCCATTGCCGACACCGGACCTTGCGCCGTGGAAAAAGCTGATTGCGGACCTCGAAAACAACGCCGATGCACCGCTTCCAAAAATCTAAATCGGGCAGGCCAGACCCCCTGGCCGCGATCCCGCCGCCGCTGGGGAACCTTTCGCCCTGGCGGCGGCAATACGGGGGCCGCGCATGACTGATAATTCTGGCCCCAAGCAGGCGGGGCGATTTAAGCCCGGCCAGAGTGGCAACCCTGCTGGGCGACCTAAAGGCGTGCGCCACAAGGCGGTTGAAGCCCTGGACCTGCTGGGCCGGAACGCTTCTGAGGAAATCCTTCTCGCGGTCATCAATTCGGCTAAATCCGGCGATGCCCGAAGCGCCGAGCTGGTGTTGCGGCGTATCTGGCCCGAGGTGAAGAGCCGCCCCGTGGTGCTGCCGCTGGAGCCTGTCACGGATGCCGCCAGCGCCCTTGAAGCCCTGGGCGCGATCACCGCAGCCGCCGCCGATGGCGTCATCACCATAGACGAAGCGCAGGGGCTGGCCGGGCTGATAGAGACCACGCGCCGCACCATCGAGACCGCCGAACTCGAAACCAGAATCGCAGCATTGGAAGCCAAAAAATGAAGCCGATTGAACGCCGCCTAGCCGCCCTGGAAGCCGTCCGGCAATCAGCCGAGCAGACTATCGTCATCCGCCGAACGATCGTTGACCGGATGCCCGATGGCACGCTGAAAGAGACGCTGTACTCCGAGATAAACATCGGCAACGTCCGGGTGACGCTGCCTGACAATGGCCGTGATGACGTGACGAAGTTGACTTTGTCCTAACCTGGCAGGAAGCCGATGGAAATTAGATCAGCACCTCATAAACTCGGAACACACAGACTATTCAGATGCCTTAAAACTCCACTTCTCACGTGTGTGTTAAGGTTGGTTATCCTCTGTAAAAACGGCTATCCGATGCACACATCTCTGAGCGTCTTGAATTAACGCCGAAGAGCTGATTCACTGACTGCTGATTTGCTCGGGAGGTTTGTATGGGCATCAGC